>CAXTJP010000021.1:0-35474 GCA_964244615.1 uncultured Acetobacteraceae bacterium | reverse complement strand
GCCTGCGTCTCCGTGCACGGCGCCAACCGCCTGGGCACCAACTCGCTGCTCGACCTGGTGGTGTTCGGCCGCGCCGCCGGGCATCGTGCCGCCGAGATCGTGACCTCGGGCGCGAGCCAGGCGCCGTTGCCGACGCGGGCCGGCGAGGCCAGCCTCGACCGTTTCGACTGGACGCGCCATGCAAGCGGTTCGACCCCGGTCTCCCATTTGCGCGAGAACCTGCAGCGGACCATGCAGCAGCACGCCGCCGTGTTCCGCGACAGCCGCAGCCTGACCGAGGGCGTGGAGAAGATGGGACGGCTGTGGAGCGGGCTCGCCGACATGTCGGTCAGCGATCGCAGCCTGATCTGGAATTCCGACCTGGTGGAGGCGCTGGAGTTGCAGAACCTGGTGCGCAACGGTGCCGCCACCATGGTCAGCGCGGAGGCCCGCCGTGAAAGCCGCGGCGCGCAGGCGCACGACGATTTTCCGGACCGCGACGACGCGAACTGGATGAAGCATTCGCTGAGCTGGGTCGATGACCGCGGCGATGTACACCTGGATTACCGCCCGGTGCGGATGCAGACGCTGACCAACGAGGTCCAGGTTTTTCCGCCGAAGAAACGCGTCTATTGAGGCGCCACCCGTAGCGACGGAGCGGCCCAGGAACGCGCAGGATGGTGGGTCGCCGCGGCGCCTACCCCATAAGAGGGACACATGGTCGAACTCACCCTTCCGAAGAACAGCCGCGTCGGCAAGGGACGTAGCTTTCCGGCTCCCGACGGCGCCAAGCGGGTCCGCGAGTTCCGCATCTATCGCTGGAACCCCGATGACGGGCAAAACCCGGTCATCGACACCTACAAGCTCGACCTGGACCGCATAGGACCCATGGTGCTGGACGCGCTGATCTACATCAAGAACGAGGTCGACCCGACGCTGACGTTCCGGCGCTCGTGCCGCGAAGGCATCTGCGGGTCCTGCGCCATGAACATCGACGGCGGCAACACGCTGGCCTGCCTGAAGCCCACGGCCGAGATGCGCGGCGCGGTCACGATCTACCCGCTGCCGCACATGCCGGTAATCAAGGATTTGGTGCCGGACCTGTCCACGGCCTATGCGCAGCTGCAGTCGATCAAGCCGTGGCTCCAGGCCGACAGCCCTGCACCGCCCGATGGCGAGCGGCTGCAGAGCACGCAGGAACGCGCGAAGCTGGACGGGATGTGGGAGTGCATCCTGTGCTACTGCTGCACCACCTCCTGCCCCAGCTACTGGTGGAACGGGGACAAATATCTCGGTCCGGCCACCCTGCTGGCGGCCTATCGCTGGATCGCCGACAGCCGCGACGAGAACACCGGCGCGCGGCTGGACGCGCTGGAGGACCCGTTCAAGCTGTATCGCTGCCACACGATCATGAACTGCACCCAGACCTGCCCGAAGGGACTGAACCCCGCGAAGGCGATCCAGGAAATCAAGCAGATGATCGCCGAGCGCCAGTAGGCCCGCTTACGCCCTGACAGCGTCGTCCCGACCGACTAGGCTGGGCCATGTTCACCGGTGACCTGACTTCACGGCAAGGCCGGGCCGGCGCGTGGTCCGACTCGCTTCTGGCCGATCACGCGATGTTTCGCCTGGTCTGGGACAACCTGGCCGAGGTCGTCCCGGGGCGTCTCTACCGCTCCAATCATCCGACACCCGCACGCCTGGCGAAGGCCAAGCGGCGGCTCGGCCTTCGCACGCTGATCAACCTGCGCGGCCATCGTCAGTGCGGGTCGGACGCCCTGTCACGCGCCGCGGCCCAGTCATTGGGGCTGGCGCATCACGACATGGCGTTCGAAAGCCGTGGCGCGCCGCATCGCGAGCGGATCCTGCGCTTTGCCGAACTCTACGCCAATTTGCAGACACCCGCCCTGATGCACTGCAAATCGGGGGCAGACCGCGCCGGGCTGGCGGCCGGCCTGGCGGTGATGCTGGAAGGCGGCACGGCGGCTCAGGCCCTGGTCCAACTCTCATGGCGATTTGGCCATTTCAGCCGCTCGCGCACCGGCATCCTGGACGCCTTCTTCCACCTTTACGCGCGCACGGCCGAGGGGCGGGTCGGCTTCCTGGACTGGGTGCGCGACGGCTACGACGAACGCGAACTCCGCAATAGTTTTACCGTCAACCGGGCACCGCACTTCATCAACGACGTCCTCCTGCGCCGAGAATAACCAGAATTCTCTTTATTTAGCCAATCCAGGCGTGTAGGATGCCTCGGCATAGATCCTCTGGGTTGCAGAGGCGCCGGGAGTTGCTGCTTGGCTTACGACCCTTGCCTACCGTCGGTCGAACCCGGACCTGGAGGGACGCCGACACCGAGCCACCAGCTGGTGCATCACGCCATCGGTCGGGCGCGGCATCACATCCACCATGGCCTGCGGGCGTCGCACCGCCCTGTGGCCGACGCCTGCAGCAAGCAGGGGTCCGTCCCAGGTCAGCCGGGTGGGCTGCCGGCGCTCCCGGCTGGCCGGGTGGCAAAGCTCGGCGGGCTGTCGAAGGCCATGTTGGGCGGGGTCGCGGCAGCCGGCACCTCCGCACTCCTGGCGACGGCCGCCCTGCCGCCCGCGCCAACTGAGCGGTCGCCGGCGACACCGGCCGCGGTTGCATCGCCAGTGCTGCTCCCCGGCACCGTGCCCGCAGGCACGCCCGCCGGCACGGTCGTGCCCGGCGCTGGCGGACTGCCGATCACGCGTTCCACACCCCTCCCCGGTGCGCCGTCGAACCCGGCCGTGGTCCCGCCGGTCGTGGTGCCGCCGGGCGATAGGGTCCTGGTTCCGGAACCGGCAAGCCTTGCGATCCTGGCGGCATCAATCCTGGCCCTTTTCGGCGTTCGACACATGGCAGGACGACTGCGCTTCCGTCGCCGTCAGGCTCCCTAGGCTTTCCACCGGTGCACCGAGCGGCCGGTCAGCCGCCTATGGACGAGGCAACGCCGGCGTCGTCTCTGTGCTGCTCGATGCTGCTCCAGATCGCACCGGCCGGGTTCGTGCCGTCGAAGCGCGCGATTTCCTGCAGTCCCGTGGGCGAGGTCACGTTGATCTCGGTCAGCCAGTCCCCGATCACGTCGATCCCGACGAAGATCAGGCCCTGATCACGCAGCATCGGCCCGATGCGACGGCAGATTTCCTCGTCGCGAGAGGTCAGCCGGCTCCGCTCGGCGCGCCCGCCGACATGCATGTTGGACCGCGCCTCGCCCTGCGCGGGCACCCGGTTGATGGCGCCGACCGGCTTGCCGTCGACCAGGATGATACGCTTGTCGCCCTGCCGAACCGCCGGCTCGTAACGCTGGATCATCAGCGGCTCGCGTGAGCGGGCGAAGTGCATCTCCAGCAGCGACGCCAGGTTCTCATCGTCCGGGCGTATGCGGAACACCCCCGCCCCGCCATTGCCGAACAGCGGCTTGACGATGATGTCGCCGTGCTCCGCCCGGAAACCCGCGATGGCGGCGATGTCCCAGGTAATCAGCGTCGGCGGCATCAGGTCCGGGAAATGCGTCACCAGAAGCTTCTCCGGCGCGTTGCGGACGGAGGCTGGGTCGTTGACCACAAGGGTACCCGGCTGGATGTGTTCGAGCATGTGGGTGGCGGTGATGTAGGCCATGTCGAAAGGCGGGTCCTGGCGCATCAGCACCACATCCATGGTCGCCAGGTCGAGCGTGGCCTGGTCACCGAAGGTGAAGTGGCGGCCGCGCTCGCGCTGCACGCGAACCGGGCGCGAGAGCGCAGTCAGGCGTTCGGCATAGCCGCCCGCCTCCAACCGGCGCCCCTCGCGCAGGGCCAGGTGACGCACCTCGTAATGCCACAGCGCGTGTCCCCGCGCCTGCGCTTCGAGCATCAGGGCGAAGGTGCTGTCGCCGTCGATGTTGATGGGCTCCATCGGGTCCATCTGCACCGCAACCTTCAGCGTCCTCGTCATGCGCGCTCGCCCCGCCTTGCCAGAAGGGGCCGCATGTAGCAGCCCGGCGGGCCACGGCAACCGTCTCGGACGCGGATCAGTTAAGCCGGAAAGCGTCGGCGACCCTTCGCACGCGGCTCTGGCGGTCGACGAGCAGCACATCGAAGCGCACGCCGCTTCTGCCCCAGCCTGGATTTTGCCCGAGCAGGATTTCCGCCGCGGCCATGAGACGTCCCTGCTGCTTCGGCCCGAGCGCGCAGGCCGCCATGGCCAGCGTCGGACGCGATTTCACCTCGACGAACGCGACGAGGCCATCCTTCTCGGCAACCGCGTCGATCTCCCCGGCCTTGGTGCGCACCCGGCGCCCGAGGATGGACCACCCGTCCGCCGCCAGGGCCATGCAGGCACTGTTTTCGGCCGCGACACCGGTGGCTGCGTTGGTCATCATGTCCGGCACCTCCGACGCTCGCGCCCGATATTGATGCCGAATCGCTAATTCTTTCTTGCCGGTCCGGGCGCGGGCTCAGTGTTGGTAGATCAGGTTGTAATCCAGCTCGTAGTTGAACGTTATCTGGTCACCGGTCATGTCGTCGTTGAAGGGCGGCAGCCGGTTGTCGCGGAACACCGCCATCCAGGCAGCGTCCAGCAGGTGGGAGCCCGACGAGCTGACCAGCACGAGCTTCCTGACGGTCCCATCCCGGCCAACCGTCACACGCAGCACGGCGGACCCCTGCTCGCCGTTATCGGCCGCGGCCTGCGGGTAGTATTTGTGTTGCTCGACGAACTCCCGCAGCTCCTCGCCCCAGTCGGCGGCGCCGTGGCTGCCCCGGACATGCACGACGGAATCGTGCAGCTGGCCGTTGGTCACGATGGGTCCGGCCGAGAGGTCCAGGCTACGGCCGTTGGACGAAGAGGCCAGCGGGCGCTCGGCGCGTGGGGAGAGGTCGAACGGCACCACGTTGGCGAACGGGTTGCGACTGGCCCGTGGCCGCAAGGCGCTGCCGTAATGCGGCGCCGGGCGTGGTCGCGGCTGCGGCAACGCCTCGGTCGGCTGCTCCTGCTGCGGCGGCGGCGGTGCCGCGTCCGAATCGTCCAGGCGGATTTCAGGTTGTGCGCTCGGTGCCTGCGGGCTCGGCTCGGGCTGGCCGGCATCGACAAAATTGACCGCGAAACTGGGCGCATCCTGCTGCTCGGCGGCTTCGCGCACCGGTGTCGCGACCAGCAGCAACGCGATGAGCATCCCGTGCAGGGCGGCCGACGCCACGCCACTGATCCTGACATCGCGCCTGGGCGGGCGGGAGGACCGGGGGCGCGGCAACGACGCGCGCAACGCCGGCCCCGAGCCGGCCGGCTCGGCGCTCTGGCGAGTCGCGTGCAAGCTCAGCGTTTCACGGCAGAGAGGTGGCGGTGGGCAAGGCTGTCGGCCTGGCCGTCGTGGTCTCGGCCGCGCTGTCTGGGCGGGCGAACTGAACCACCAGCATCCAGCCCACGCCCAGCAGCACCGGGCCCAGAAAGATGCCCAGCGCCCCGAAGGCAAGCACGCCGCCCAGCACGCCCAGCACGGTGAGCAGGAACGGGATCTTCGCACCGCGCGCGATGAAATACGGCCGTATCAGATGGTCCGCACCCGAGACCACCAGCACGCCGTAGCCCAGCAGGAAAATGCCATGCCCGGTCATTCCGTCCGCAAGCAGCCACAACCCGGCGGGTATCCAGACCAGCGGCGCACCGATCGGCAGGACCGCCAGGAACGCCGCCACCGTTCCCAGCAGCACCACCCGCGGCACACCGGCAAGGCTCAGGCCGAACGCGGTCAGGAAACCCTGGATGATGGCGGTGCCGAGGATGCCATAGACCGTGCCGCGGACCGCCCGTGTGGTGGTTGCAATCAGGTCCGGCCCGTAGCGTCCGGCAATGCGGTGGACCATCTCCTGCAGCCTGGCACCCAGGGTGGCGCCAGAGATCCACAGGAAGAACGCCACGAACAACGCGACGAAGAACTGCACGAGCCCGCCCGCGACGTCCAGCAGGAGCGACAGACCGCGTTCGGCAAACATTCCCAGGTAGGGTCGGAAAAACGCGGTCATGCTGGACAGGTCGGCGGCCCAGGCGTTCCAGGTGTCGGTCAGCCCGGCGCCGACCAGCGGCACACCATACAGCCAGTGCGGCGCGGGCGGAATGGCCGACAGCCACGCTTCCAGCGCGACGCGCAACGCCTTTACGTCCTCCGCACCCCCCGGAACGGCCAAAGCCAGCGGCAGCACGATCACCACCGCCGTCAGCATGACCATCACAAGCGCCGCCACGCCGCGCGGAAGGCCGAGATTGTGGCGTAGCCACTCGAAGACCGGCCAGGTGGTGTAGACCAGGATGGCCGCCCACAGCAGGGCCGAGACGAAGGGATAGATGACCACGCCGCATCCAAGGGCAATGCCGCCGATCAGCAACGCCATCAGGATCCGTTCGGCAATCATCTAAGGCGCTTTCACGATGCCGAGCCGGCCCCGATCGGTGTGGATTGCCCGAAAGCTTCGGCCTTCGGTATCCGAAGTGGCGAAAGACGGACGATCTACCGCCCGCAATGCACACTGACAACCGAAGCGGGAATCGACAAAGCTGGAAAACGCTCAAAATCCGGCGCAATGTAACTTTTCGTGGATGACGGCCGGTTACAAAGCCACTACGGTCGACTCCGTGCAGCCGCGTCGGCTTCGCGCGCAGAGTTTCGCCCAAGTCGGAGCGGGCAACAAGCAGCGGTGGGCGACAGGGGCTGGCGGCCACGGACTACGAGGCAGGACAATTTGATGCGGTTTACCGAAATCGGACAGCAGCTGCGGGCCTACAGGCTGGAATCGGGCCTGCGAGCAGAGGAGATCGCCGCACGGCTGGGCGTCTCGCGTGCCGCGCTCTATCGCTACGAAAAGGGCGAGGTGATCAAGCTCGACACCGTCAACCGGCTGGCCGAGCTGCTGAAGATATCGCCGCTTTCGCTGCTCGGCATCGGCGTCGAATACTACAACCGGCCCATCGGCTTCTTCGAACGGCTGCGGCAGGTGGAGGAGACGGCCGACCAGATCCTGCAGGTGTCGTTCCCGCTGACCTACCTCACCTCGTCGGACGAGCTCGATTCGATCGAGGCCGAGCTGTTCGCGGAATCGGCGGCGGAGGCCGGAAACGACCGTGCCGCGGCGCGGACCACGGCCGAGCAGGTGCTGGGGATCCTGGCCGAACGCAAGCGCATGTTCCGCATGCGTCGGCCCAGCATCATCGCCATGCTGTCGGCCGGGGCCATCGAGCGTTTCCTGCTACAGGGCGTAGGGCAGGGCATGGCGCGATCGGAGGCGTTGCGCCAGCGTGCCCGGGCCGTCGCCAGGACCGAGATGGAGAACATCGCCAACCTGATGGAGGCGGAGCCGATGGGCCTGCAGTTCGGCCTGCTGTCGTCGGGCGAGCCATCCGGCCAGTTCCAGATCCTGCGCTCGCGCGACCGTGCCATGCTGGCCATCAACCCGTTCCGGTTCGACACTTTCCCGCACCTGCAGGCAGGGGTCGCCATGATCACCGGCGCCGACGAGGCCGTGGCCGCGCATCAGCGCGTGGCGGAAGCGATGTGGCGCGAGGCGGTGAAGGGACCGGCCGCAGCCCAGCAGCTGCGCGAGATGATCGGCCGCCAGACCGCCATGGCAGCCTGATCCGGGCAGCCGGTTGCCTTCGCGCCGGGCGGCTGTAGCCTTGGCCGGATGACCGACGACCGTACCAGCCGAACCGGCTTTCCAACCTCGCCCGACGTCGTGGTGGATATGGTCGAAACCGTCTGGAACGGCCGCTTTCCGCTGCAGCTGGTGACGTTCCGGCAGCGCCGCTTCGACGGCGCCATGTCCGCTTCGCGAAGCTGGGAACTGCTGCGTCGCGGCACGGCGGCGGCCGTGCTGCCCTACGACCCGGTTGCCGACATGGTCGTGGTGATCGAGCAGTTCCGCCTGCCCGCCTTTGCCGCCGGCCTGCCGCCGGTGATGGTGGAGCTGGCGGCCGGCCTGATCGACGGCACCGACACGCCGGAGGCCACGATACGACGCGAAGCGGTGGAGGAGATGGGGCTGGAGCTGGAGAAGCTGGAGCGTATCGGCGACTTCCTGCTGACCCCGGGCGGCTGCGACGAGCTGTGCACCCTGTTCGCCGGCCGCGTGCACCTGCCACCGCTTGGGCCGGACGGGCTGCTCGGCATACGCGGCCTGGCCAGCGAGCACGAAGACATACGCGTGCGCGCGCTGCCGGCCGCCCACGTCATCGAGCAGGCCATCGCCGGCGCCTACCCGAACTCGGTGGCGACGCTCGGGCTGCTGTGGTTCGCGGCAAGGCGCGACTGGCTGCGCGCGCGGTGGCTGGCATGACGCCGCCGCTAGTGGACACGGCATGGCTGGCGGCCAACCTGGCGGCGCCGGACCTGCGCGTGTTCGACGCGAGCTTCTACCTGCCGACCGAGGCAGCGGACGCGACCGCCCTGTTCAAAGCCGGGCACATCCCCGGTGCCCGCTTCTTCGACCTGGACCACGTGGCCGACCAGGAGACGGACCTGCCGCACATGGCGCCCTCCCCCGGCCGCTTCGAGCGGCTGGTGGCAGCACTGGGCGTCTCGGATGGCGATCACGTGGTGTTCTACGACCAGAAGGGCCTGTTCTCGGCGGCCAGGGGCTGGTGGCTGATGCGGCTGTTCGGCCATGACCGCGCCAGCGTGCTGGATGGCGGCCTGCCGAAATGGCGCGGCGAGGGACGGGAGATGGAGACGGGCGAGCCCGCTCCTGCGGCGCCCGGCCGCTTCCATGCCGACCTGCGGGCCGCGCGCCTGCGAGGCCTGGGCGACATGCGGAACAACCTGCGGAGCGGACGCGAACTGGTGCTGGACGCACGGCCGGCCGGCCGGTTCGCCGGCACCGCGCCGGAGCCGCGCCCGGGCTTGCCGGGCGGACACATCCCAGGCGCTGCAAGCCTGCCTGCGACCGAGCTGCTGTTGCCCGACCAGACCATGCTGCCACCCGACCGGCTGCGCGCCCGCTTTGCCGAGGCCGGCGCCGACGGCACACGGACGCTCGTCACCAGCTGCGGCACCGGCGTCACTGCGGCGATCCTGACGCTCGGCCTCGCGGTCGCGGGATGGCCCGAGGGGGCGCTCTATGACGGGTCCTGGACCGAGTGGGCCGGGCGTCCGGACACGGAAAAGGCCCGGTCGTGACCGAGAGCAAGCACGGCCTGGCCACGCGGCTGTCCCATGCCGGGCGGGCAGGCACGAAGGTGCACGGCTTCGTCAACCCGCCCCTGCATCGCGGCTCCACCGTGCTTTTCGAGGACATGGCCCAGCGCCGTGCCGCCATGCGACGCCGCTTCGATCAGGCGCTGACCTACGGCACACAGGGCAGCGCCACGCATCACGCGCTGGAAGACGTGGTGGCGGCGATCGAGGGCGGCACGCGCTGCCAGATCTTCTCGACCGGCCTCGCCGCGGTCACCACGCCGCTGCTGGGCTACCTGTCGGCGGGCGATCACGTGCTGATGCCGGACAGCGTCTACGGCCCGGTGCGCAGCTTCTGCGACACCATGCTGAGGCGCCTGGGCGTGGCCACCACGTACTACCGTGCCGACGCCACCGCGGACGAGCTGGCGCCGCTGTTCCGGGCGGACACGCGCGTGCTGCACCTGGAGAGCCCGGGCAGCCATAGTTTCGAGGTGCAGGACGTGCCGGCACTGGCGGCACTTGCCCATGCGCACGACGCGGCCGTGCTGATGGACAACACCTGGGGCATCCACGCCTTCCAGCCGTTCACCCATGGCGTGGACGTGTCCATCCAGGCGCTGACCAAATACGCGGCCGGCCATTCCGACGTGCTGATCGGCTCGGCGACGACGCGCGACGAGGCGCATTGGCATCGCGTGCGGGACGCGGCGCTGGTTCTAGGCCAGTACGCCTCGCCGGACGATTGCTGGCTGACCCTGCGCGGCCTGCGCACCATGGCGATCAGGCTGGAACGCCAGATGGAGTCGGGGCTCGCGGTCGCGCACTGGTTCGCCGCCCGCCCGGAGGTGGCGCGCGTGCTGCATCCCGCTCTGCCGGGGGCGCCCGGGCACGATCTGTGGTGCCGGGACTTCACCGGCGCGTGCAGCCTGTTCGGCGTGGTGTTCGCGCAAGGCATCACGGTGGAGGCGACGCACCGCTTCGTGGACGCGCTGACGCTGTTCGGCATCGGCGCGTCCTGGGGCGGCTACGAAAGCCTGGCGCTGCCGACGAACGGCTTCGTCACGCGCACGGCCAGCGATCTCGCCCAAGGCGGCGCCATGGTGCGCTTCCACATCGGCCTGGAAGATGTAAGCGACCTGATCGCCGATCTGGAACAAGCCGTCGCCGTGCTTGCCTAATGAACAACAGTCTTTTGCTTCTTTTCTTCAGAAAAGAAGAGTCTTCTTCTTGAAAGAAACAAAGAATTTTTGATCGTTATTGGTCGGTGTCCAGGAAAAACTGGTCCGCTTCCTCGTCGTAGTTGAACAGCTCGGCGAAGCGCCCCCAGCCGATCACCGCGCGCAGCGTGTTCTCGGCGTAGTCCGGCGACATGTGGTCTTCCAGCTCGTCGCGGAAGCGCACCGCGCTCGCACGGTGGTTCCAGCGTTCGTCGAGCACGCTGCGGATCGTTGCCGCCAGCTTCACGTGGGTTCGCAATGCCGTCTCGAACAGCAGCTTGCGCGCGTCGGTCTCGGCATTGGCGAACTCGTGCCCGCTCTGGGTCAGCTTGATGTCGCCTTCCTCGAGCTCGGCGAAGCGCAGCAGGGCCAGCGTCTCGCCGAGCGGCAGCAGATCGTCGAGTTCCAGCTGCAACGCGGCCGCGAGCGGCGGCAGGTCGGCGCGTCCGCGATAGGGTTCGCCGGCGATGGTCTCGATCAGGCCCGCGAGCAGGTTGATGTTGACCAGATGCAGGGCGTGCACGGTCTCGGGCGCCGGTGCGGCGGTGGTGCCTTCCGTGACGGGGGCGGGCATGCTGGTCGTGCGGCGCGTCATCAAAGCGTAGATGTCGTCGACGAACTTCCGAAACGCCGCGTCGTGGCGCAGGCGCGGGTGCGGGAACGGCACGCGCAATTCCTGGGCGACCCTGCCTGGGTTCGAGGAGAACACCAGGATGCGGTCGCACATCAGCACCGCCTCCTCTATGTTGTGGGTGACCATCAGCACCGAGCGGACCGGCAGCTTGCCGTCCATCCACAGGTCGATCAGGTCGGTGCGCAGGGTCTCGGCCGTCAGCACGTCGAGCGCCGAGAAGGGCTCGTCCATCAGCAGCAGGTCGGGGTGCACCACCAGCGCGCGCGCCAGGCCGACGCGCTGGCGCATGCCGCCGGACATCTCCTTGGGGTAGGCGTCCTCGTAGCCACCGAGGCCGATCAGGTCGATCGCGTCCTCGGCCCGGCGGTGGCGTTCGGCCCGGCCGACGCCCTGCGCTTCCAGGCCGAGCTCGACGTTCTCCTGCACGGTCAGCCAGGGGAACAGCGCGAAGCTCTGGAACACCATGGCCACGCCCTCGGCAGGCCCGGTCAGCGGGGCACCGCGCCAGATGACGTCGCCCGCGGTGGGTTTGAGCAGGCCGGCGACGATGCGCAGCAAGGTGGATTTGCCCGAGCCGGATCGGCCGAGCAGGCCCACGATCTCGCCGGCGCGAATGGTGACGTCCACGTTGTCGAGCACGATGAAGTCGCTGGTGGAATCCTTGTGGTAGGCCTGCTTGCAGCGGCGGACTTCCAGGAGGTTCTCGGTCAGGGCGTCCATAGCTCACACCTTCGCTGCTCGGCATCGCCTTGTAGCGCGATCCCCCGGCTTGCATAGGAAGCTGGGCAGCTTCGGAGAGCGAAGCGGAGATGCGTCTGAAAGGGTGGCAGCGTCGTGCAAAGGCCGATGGAGCAGGGTAGGGCGGCCGACGAGGGCGAGAGCGACCCGCTGTACCAAGCCGCCTTGGCGGTGGAGCGCGATCAATCCCCGACGGCCGAGATGGCCGAGTGGGGTGCGACTTTGGGCGACGGCTGAAGCCTCCACGGTTCCCCAGGCGTAAATGGGGCGAGCCAAGCATCCCTGAGAAGCTATTGGCGAGTGTGAGGTCCCGCCCCCACCAGCCGGAACCGCCGTGCCGCCACGACCGACCACACCGCCTCCACCGCGCCGAACGGCCAGGCACCCTGCAGGAACCCGTAAGCCGAACCGAGCAGGCAGGCGCCGGCGAACGCCAGGATGAACCAGGGGCTGCGGGCTTCCAGCGCGTAGGTCACCAGCATGGCCGAAACGGCGAACAGGCCGAAGGCGGTCAGCCCGGTCACAACCGCAGCCGCTTGCTGGAATACGCGTACATCGGCCGCCACACCACGCGGTTGAAGGTCAGAACGAACCCGGCCATCACCACCATGCCCAGCAGCACGCGCGCGGTGTCCCCCTTTGTCGTCGCGTCCTGGATATAGGCGCCCAGCCCGTGCGCGCGCAGCGTGGTGCTGCCCCAGGTGGCGATCTCGGCCAGCAGCGAGGCGTTCCACGAGCCGCCCGAAGCGGTGATGGCGCCGGTGACGAAGTAGGGAAAGATGCCCGGCAGGATCACGCGCCGCCACCATAGCCAGCCGCCCACGCGAAAATTCTTCGCCGCCTCCTGCAGGTCGCCCGGAAAGGCGGCGGCGCCGGCGATGACGTTGAAGGCGATGTACCACTGGGTGCCGAGCACGATCAGCGGGGTCAGCCAGATGTCCGGGTTCAGCGCGTGGCGCACGATCACCACGACGAAGATCGGATAGAACAAATTGGCCGGAAACGCGGCCAGGAACTGCGCCGCGCCGCCCGCCGCCCGCGCCCAGCGCGGCCGCAGGCCGATCAGCACGCCCAGCGGCACCCAGATCAGCGTCGCCAGCGTCATCAGCACCACCACGCGCATCATGGTGAACACGCCCATCAGCAGCGCCTGGCCCACATCGCCCAGGCCCAGATGGCCGGCCAGGCAGAACGACACGATGCGGAAAACCGCCCACACGACCACCGCCGACAGCAGCGCGATCCACGCGAGGTCGGTCAGGCGCGAGGCGCGGGCGCGCAGCGGGCGCAGGCCGATGCGGGGGGCGAGCCGCAGGCCGCTGGCCGCGAAAAACACCGCGGCCAGGCTGTCGCCGAGGAAACGCAGCAGGCGGGTGCGTCGCAGCAGGGCGAGCATCCAGGGGTCCTCCCCCTGGTCCACCTGGGTCGTCTCGAACCGGAACTTGCCGGACCACGCGACCAGCGGGCGGAACAGCAGCTGGTCGTAGCCCAGGATCACCACGAGCATCGCCAGGATCGCGTAGAACACGGCACGTATGTCGCGCGCCTGCAGCGCCACCGCGATGTAGCTGCCGATGCCGGGCAGCTGGAACGTGGTGTTGCCGACGGTGACCGCCTCGGACGCCACCAGCATGAACCAGCCGCCGGACATGGACATCATCATGTTCCAGATCAGCCCGGGCGTCGCGAACGGCACCTCCAGCCGCCAGAAACGCTGCCACGGGGTGAGGCGGAAGCCGCGGCTGGCCTCGTCGAGGTCGGACGGGATGGTGCGCAGCGACTGATACATGCTGAACGCCATGTTCCAGGCCTGGCCGGTGAAGATGACGAAGATCACCGCCAGCTCGGCGCCGATCACCTGGCCCGGGAACAGCCCCAGGAAGAAAGTGACGGTGAAGGTGAGAAAGCCGTAGATCGGCAGGCTCTGCAGGATGTCGAGGATCGGCACGAGCACCAGGCCGGCGCGCCGGCTTTTCGCGGCGAAGGTGGCGTATGTGAAGGTGAACAGCAGCGAACAGGCCAGGGCGGCGAACATGCGCATCACCGTGCGCAGCGCGTAGCCGGGCAGGTAGGCGGGATCGAGCTGTATCGCCCTGGTCTGCGGCACTTCGAGCGGGGCGAAGGTGTGGCGGGCGGCGTGCGCCACCGCGATCAGCACGGCGGCGATGAACAGCAGGGCCGCCAGGTCGAACCCGTTGGGCAGGCGACGCACGCTGGCGGTGTTGGGGTCGCGCGCATGGGCCGGCAGGGTGGTGTCAGACATCGGGATGGTCCCTGCCCGCGATCGAGTGCCCTGAAGACCAGCCTTGGCGGGCGAGTGCAAGGGGCACGCGCGGGGCCCCATGTGACGCTTGCATGACGGGCGGCTATGCGATGCCCCTTGGCACAGCCGACGCCGGATACACTAGATTTGTGCCATGCCGCCGCGCGCCCGACCACTGACCGAGATCGATCGTGCCACCTGGGCGGAGTACGTGCGCCAGATACGCTCGCTGCCTGGACGCGAGCGGCCGATGGCAGCGCAGCCGCCTGACATCAGGGCGGCGCCCCCGATGGCTGTGACGCCGCGGCCGATCCCGCCCGTGCGGCCGAGGGTGGAGGCGACATTGCTGGTGACCGGCCTGCAGCCGGCCGGCCTCGACAACGCCAGCTGGGGCCGGTTCCGCGGCGGCAAGCTGCCCGCCGCCCGCACCCTGGACCTGCACGGCAAGACGGCGCAGGCGGCGTTCCACGCGCTGGAGAAATTCCTCGTGACCGCCCATGCCGAGCATCTGCGCTGCGTGGAGGTGATCACCGGCCGCGGCTCGGGCGAACAGGGCGGGGTGATCCGTCGCGAACTGCCGATGTGGCTGAACCTGCCGCGCCTGCGCCCGCTGGTGCTGGCCGCTTCCTACCCGCACGCCCGTAATGCCGGCAGCACGCGGCTGCTGCTGCGGCGGACTCGGGGGCCGCTTTAGTAAGTTTGAAGGCAAGAGAAGGCTTCTTTTTTGAAAAAAAGAAGCCAAAAACTTTTGCTAATGCTGTCGCGGAGGTTTTTGCGAGCAGCCGACTGATAGAGCGGCAGGTCTGGCTGCATAGCCAGCCTGCCTGAGCATCATCAGCCTTTCAGGGCACTCCTTGCCTGAGCGACCGCACCCTTGCAGCTGTCGTCGTTCTGCGCGTTCAGATCCACCGCTTTCTGCCACGCCATCTTGGCGCGCGACATGCGGTCGTCCGAGTCGCTGGTGCTGGCCGTCCGACCGCCAGGCTTGGTCTCGACGCTGCCCTTGTCGTTCATCTGGCTGGCGCCGGCCGCGGTCGGGTGACCAAGCTGCTGCTGGCGCACGTCGGCATCCGAGGTCGCGACGTTTGCGGAGGCGGCGTTGACCTCCTTGGTGCCGGCGGTGCCGCCGACGCGGCTGTCGGCCGACGTGCCCTTGCTGTTCGCCATGTTGGACTGGCCCGATTGCGGCGTGCTGCCGGGGTTGGAGCCGGTCAGCGTACCGGTGGTTGCCGGGCCGAGCGACGCACTCTGGCTAAGCTGCTTGCCGATCGACGCGATGTCGTCCGAACACGGGCCAGCCCATGCCGCCAACGGGAACAGCGACACCGACATGGCAAATGCTGTTCCGCACAATCTTGAAGTCCGCATAACGACCCTCCTGTATTTTGTTGTGAGCGGAACGTGGCGTGAGCGTTTCGGTTCTGGTCGTTGCAGCAGGCTGCAAACACTAACCGGCGATCACGCGACCGGGTGAGACAAGCGAACTTGCGGCCCGAGGCAGCGTTGCCCCGAGCGCGACCCCCAAAAGCCCCACCATTTAGGAATTCGTGTGACCCTGGAACTGACGCTACTCGCCTGGGCCACCGTGCTCGGCCTGGTCCATGCCATCGCCACCGGGCAGTTCACCACGTTGCAGCACGGCCTCGCCTACGGCATCAGCCCGCGCGACGAGAAGAAACCGCTGACAGGCATCGGCGCACGCGTCGAACGCGCTTTCGCCAACTTCATGCAGACCTACCCGTTCTTCGTGGCGGCCGTGCTGGTCGCGCATCTGGCGGGCCGGCACAGCTGGATGACGGTCACCGGCGCACAGCTCTATTTCTGGGCGCGGCTCGCCTACGTGCCGCTCTACGCGGCCGGCGTTCCGGTCGCACGCACGGTGGCGTTCCTCGCCGCCACCTTCGGGATCGCGCTCATCCTGCTGGCCCTTACCTGAACCCCTATCCGGTTCAATCCGCCGCCTCGGCGTAGCTGGCGACCGGCGCGCACGTGCAGGCGAGGTTGCGGTCGCCATAGGCGTTGTCCACACGCCCGACCGGCGGCCAGTATTTGGCCCCTGCAGCACCCGCCGGGTAGGCGGCCTGTTCCCGGCTGTAGCCGTGGCTCCACCTGGCCGAAGCGACCTCGCGCGCCGTGTGCGGCGCGTTGCGCAGCACGTTGTCGGTGCGATCCGCCGTTCCGGCCGCGATGGCGGCGATTTCGGCATGGATGCCGATCATCGCGTCGCAGAACCGGTCCAGTTCGGCCCGGGGCTCGCTTTCCGTCGGCTCCACCATCAGTGTGCCGGGCACCGGCCAGGACATGGTGGGCGCGTGAAAACCGTAATCCTGCAGGCGCTTGGCGATGTCCTCGACCTGCACGCCCGCCGATACGGCAAAGCCGCGGCAATCCAGGATGCACTCGTGGGCCACGGCGCCGGACGGGCCGGTGTAGAGCACCGAGTAATGGGCACCCAGGCGGGCCGCCACGTAGTTGGCCGACAGGATGGCCACCTCGGTCGCGCGTTTCAGCCCGGCTTCCCCCATCAGCCGGATGTAGGCGTAGCTGATCGGCAGGATGCCCGCGCTGCCGAACGGGGCGGCGCTCACCGGCCCCACGCCCGAGCCCGGGCCGGCATCGTCGCGGAACGGGTGGTTCGGCAGATGCGGCAGCAGGTGCGCCGCCACCCCGATCGGCCCGACACCCGGGCCGCCGCCGCCATGCGGGATACAGAAGGTCTTGTGCAGGTTCAGGTGGCACACGTCGGCGCCGATGGCGCCCGGGCTGGTCAGCCCGAGTTGCGCGTTCATGTTGGCACCATCCATGTAAACCTGGCCGCCGGCTTCGTGCACGGCGTCGCAGATCGCCCGGATGCCCGCCTCGAACACGCCATGCGTGCTGGGGTAGGTCACCATCAGGGCCGCGAGCTCGCTTGCATGGCGCGCCGCCTTGGCACGCAGATCGTCGAGATCGATGTTGCCGTTCCCGTCGCAGCCCACCACCACGATCTTCAGCCCCGCCATCGCCGCGCTGGCCGGGTTTGTGCCGTGCGCGCTGCTGGGGATCAGGCAGATGCGCCGCTCGGGCTCGCCGCGCGCCTCGTGATAGGCGCGTATGGCGAGCAGGCCGGCGAACTCGCCCTGGCTGCCGGCATTGGGCTGCAGGCTGACGCCGGCAAAGCCGGTGGCGCGCGCCAGCCAAGTGGCCAGGCGGTCGATCAGCGCGGCGGTGCCCCGGGTCTGTGCCGCCGGTGCGAACGGGTGCAGGTTGGCGAAGCCGGGCCAGGTGACCGGCATCATCTCGGCCGTCGCGTTCAGCTTCATCGTGCAGGAGCCGAGCGGGATCATGCCGCGGTTCAGCGCGATGTCGCAGTCTTCCAGCCGCTTGAGGTAGCGCAGCATCGCGTGCTCGCCGTGGTGTTCGCTGAACACAGGGTGCTGCAGGATCGGCGAGCTGCGCGTCAGCTCCACGTCCATCGAGGCCGGCGCGGCGCCAGGCGACGCGCCGAACAGGGCGCAGAGGGATTGCAGCTCGTCGCGCGTGACGGTCTCGTCGAGCGACACGCCGATGCCGGTTTCGTCCAACCGGCGCAGGTTGAAGCCCGCCTCCAGCGCCGCGTGCATCAGCGCGTCGGCACGCGGGCCGGCTTCGATCGCCAGCGTGTCGAAATACGAATCGTGGCGCAGCGCGAACCCGCCCTGCCGCGCCGCATGGGCCAGCAGGCGGGCCTGCAGGTTGACGCGCCTGGCGATCCTGCGCAGCCCGGCCGGGCCGTGCCAGACGGCGTAGCAGCCGGCCATCACCGCCAGCAGCACCTGGGCGGTGCAGATGTTGCTCGTCGCCTTTTCGCGTCGGATATGCTGCTCGCGCGTCTGCAGCGCCAACCGCAGGGCCGGGTTGCCGGCGGCGTCCACGCTGCGGCCCACCAGCCGGCCCGGCATCTGCCGGCGGGACGCCTCGGCGGTGGCGAAGAACGCGGCGTGCGGGCCGCCGAAGCCCATGGGCACGCCGAAGCGCTGCGCCGAGCCCACCACCACGTCGGCCCCCATCTCGCCCGGCGGCGTCAGCAGCACCAGGCTCAGCAGGTCGGCCGCCACGATGGCCAGCGCGCCCGCCTCGTGCGCCGCGGCGATCTCGGCCTGGAGCGGGCGGATCGCGCCGCCGGTGCCGGGATATTGCAGCACCACCGCGAACGGGTTGGCCGCCGAAAGCGCGGCGGTGTCGCCGGGCGCGAAGGTCTCGATCGTCCAGCCACGCGGCCGGGCGCGGGTCTGCAGCACGGCGAGCGTCTGCGGGTGCAAATCGGCGGCGACGGCCACCACGGCCGAACCGCCGCGCCCGATGCCGTGCGCCATGGCAACGGCCTCGGCCGTCGCGGTCGCCTCGTCCAGCAGCGAGGCGTTGGCGATCGGCAGCCCCGTCAGGTCGGCGATCACGGTCTGGAAGTTGAGCAGCGCTTCCAGCCGGCCCTGGGCGATCTCCGCCTGGTACGGGGTGTAGGCGGTGTACCAGCCCGGGCTCTCCAGCACGTTGCGCAGGATCACCGGCGGGGTGTGCGTGTTGTGGTAGCCGCAGCCGATCAGGGATTTCGTGGCCGTGTCGTTCTGTCGGGCCAGGTCCGCCAGCTCGGACAGCACCGCCGCCTCGTCGCTGGCTTCGGGCAGGCCCATCGACCCGTGGGTGCGTATGCCGCCCGGCACGGTGCGCCCGACGAGCTCGTCCAGAGAGGAGGCGCCAACCGTTCGCAGCATCGCCTGGATGTCCGTCTCGTTCGGGCCCACATGGCGGGCCACGAACGAATCCTGTGCTTCCAGCAGCGACAGCTCGGCCAGCGCGTCCATCACAGCGCTTCCAGGAACGCCTCGTAGGCTTCCTCGTCCATCAGCGTCTCGAAGATGTCGTCGTCGCCCGGCTCCATGCGCCAGAACCAGCCCTCGCCGGCGGGATCGCGGTTGATCAGGCCGGGGTCGTCGGCGATGTTCTCGTTGATCTCGGCGATGCGCCCGGCGAGCGGCGCATAGACGTCGTTGGCCGCCTTGGTGCTCTCGACGGTGGCGACGGATTCGCCCTCGACCACCTCGCGGTCGGTGGCCGGCAGCTCGACAAACACGATGTCGCCCATCGCCTCCTGCGCGTGGTCGGTGATGCCGATGGTCAGGGTGCCGTCGTCTTCCAGGCGGACCCATTCGTGGTCACGGGTGAAGCGGGTTTCGGCCATGATGCCCTCTATCGTGCGAATTGGTGGAGAACGAAGGGAAGCGGGCTGACCATCGCCGGAAGACGCTGGCCACGGACCAGCAAAGCAAGCGGCGTGCCCTCGGTTGCGAGGTCACGGCGCACGTAGCCCATCGCCACGGGCGCGCCGAGCGTGGGCGAGAAGCCGCCCGAGGTGATGGTGCCGGCCGCGGTATCGTCGGCGGCGGCAATGTCGGTGCCAGCCCGCGCCGGCGCCCGGCCCGCCGGCCGGATGCCGACGCGGCGTCGCGTCGGGCCGTGGGTCAGGTGGTCGTGGATCGTGGTGGCACCGAGAAAATCCAGCGATTGGCGGCGGCGGCGGGCGATGGTCCAGGCGAGCCCCGCCTCCACCGGACTGGTCAGCAGGTCGATATCGGCGCCGTAGAGGCACAGCCCCGCTTCCAGCCGCAGCGTGTCACGCGCCGCCAGGCCAGCAGGCGCCACCTCCGGCTCGGCGAGCAGCCGCACGGCCAGCGCCTCGGCATCCTGGGCCGGGACGGAGATCTCGAACCCGTCCTCGCCGGTGTAGCCGCTGCGACTGATCCAGACGGGGATGCCGGCAAGCGTGCATGCGATGACGCCGAGAAACGGCAGGCTGGCCGCCGCCGGCGACAGCCGCGCGATCACGCCCACCGCCCGCGGTCCCTGCAGCGCCAGCAGGGCGCGGTCCTCGTGCCGTTCGGGCGACAGGCCGTGGATGCGCAGATGGGCAATGTCGGCCTCGGCGCGCGAAGCGTTGAGCACGACGAACAGGCGCCCCGGGAGATGGGCCACCATCAGGTCGTCGATGATGCCGCCGAGTTCGTTGGTCAGCAGGGTATAGCGCTGCCGGCCCTCTGCCAGGCCGGCGATGTCGCCCGGCACCAGCCGCTCGAGCGCGATCGCCGCCTCCGGGGCGCCGTGCAGCGAGATCTGGCCCATGTGCGAGACGTCGAACAGGGCCGCGGCCTTGCGGGCCTGTGCGTGCTCGGCCAGCGTTCCGGCGAACTGGACCGGCAGCGACCAGCCGGCAAAGCCCACCATGCGCCCGCCGAGGCGTCGGTGCAGGGCGTCGAGCGGCGTCGTTCGTAAAATGTCGGACAAGGTGCGCCCCGCATATCCAGGTCAGGTCCGGTTTCCCGGTCGTCTGACCCCCCTCTGTCACGGAACCTGAAAGATTCGGGCGGCTTGGGTTGCCCTGCCCTTACTTCTTCGGTGCGGCGGACGGCGCCGGCTTTCCAGAGATCCCAATCCCCGCGCGGTCCCTGGTGCCTGAGCGTTTCCGGGGGCCGGTTGCGCCTTCGGCGGCAGGTTTCAAGGCCTGCTACTCTCCCGCGGGGGAGGTTTGGAACGTCGCGAGGTATGGCTTGTGCGTGGGCAGCCCGCAAGCGGAAAGGGCGCGGCCGCTCAGGCGTCGGTGCCGAACACGGCCAGCGCCGCGTCGATGCCCAGGTCGCCGGGCAGCGCGCCCTTCGGGAACAGCCGCGTGACGTGCCCCATCTTGCGGCCCGGGGCCGCGGTGTTCTTGCCATAGAGGTGCGGCACCAGGCCCGACGTACGGAGAACCGCCGGCCAGGCGGCCATGCCCTCCGGTCCCACCAGGTTTTTCATCACGGCGTCCGAATGCCGGGTGGCCGCCGGCAGGCTCAGGCCGGCCACGGCACGGATGTGCATCTCGAACTGGCTGACGGTGCAGGCCTCGATCGTCCAGTGGCCGGAATTGTGCGGCCGGGGCGCCAACTCGTTGACCAGCACGCGGCCGTGGCGGTCGACGAACATCTCCACCGCCATCACCCCCACCAGGTCGAGGCATTTGGCGAGGTCGATGGCGATGTTGCGGGCCGTCTCCAGCACATCCGGCGTCACCCGTGCGGGCGCCAGCGTCACGTCCAGCACATGGTTGCGGTGCCGGTTCTCGACGGCGTCGAACGCGACCGTCCTGCCGTCCTGTCCGCGGCCGATCACCACACTGATCTCGCACGCGAAATCGACAAACGCCTCGAGGATGAACGGTGCCGGCGACAGCCGACCGAGCGCGGCATCGAGGTCGTCCGGGCCGCGCAGCGTCGCCTGGCCGCGGCCGTCATAGCCGAGGCGGGTGGTCTTGAGCACGGCGGGAAAGCCGAGCCGGTCGGCCGCGTCCTGCAGGTCCGGCCGCGAGCCGACCGGCATCCAGGGGCCGGTCGGGCCGCCCGCCCCGTTGATGAAGCTCTTCTCGTTCACCCGGTCCTGGGTCAGCCGCAGGATCCTGGGCGAGGGATGCACCGGCCGGTGCGCCGCCAGTACGTCCAGTCCCGCGGCACTCACGTTCTCGAACTCGAAGGTGACGACGTCCACCGCCTCGGCAAAGCGGCGCAGGGTGTCGGCGTCCTCGGTGCTGCCGACGGTGACCCGCCCGGCGACCTGGCCGGCCGGGCTGTCCGCCTTGTCGGTCAGCACATGGGTGCGATAGCCCAGGCGGGCGGCTGCCATGGCGGACATGCGGCCGAGCTGTCCGCCGCCGACGATCCCGATGGTGGCGCCCGGCGGCAGGGGTGTCACGGGATGCCCGGTCACGTTCGCTGCGGCTCGAGCGCCACCGACGCGGTCTGGGCGGCGCGCCAGGCATCGAGGCGCCGGGCCAGCGCCGGATCGTCCAGGGCCAGGATGGCGGTGGCCAGCAGGGCCGCGTTGATCGCACCCGGCCGCCCGATGGCCAGCGTCCCGACCGGTACGCCGCCGGGCATCTGGACGATGGAGAGCAGGCTGTCGAGGCCGGAGAGGGCCGCGCTCTCGACCGGCACGCCCAACACCGGCAGCGCGGTCCAGGCAGCGGCCATGCCCGGCAGGTGCGCCGCCCCGCCGGCGCCGGCGATCAGCACACGCAAGCCCCGCTCGCGTGCGGTGCGAGCGTATGCGGCGAGGCGGTCCGGCGTGCGGTGGGCGGAGACGATCCGCGCCTCGTGCGGCACCTCCAGCGCGGTCAGCGTGTCCGCCGCATGTCGCAGCGTGTCCCAGTCCGACTGGCTGCCCATCACGATGCCGACGCGCGCCGGGGCGGGGGGCGCTGCCTCGGCCATCAGGCGATGTTGTCCGGGATCAAATGACTTTCCAGCCAGGCGATCTCGTCCTTGAGCAGAAGCTTGCGCTTCTTGAGACGCTGGACCTGAAGCTGGTCCAGAGGCTGGGGTACCAGGCGGGCGATGACGGTATCCAGGTCCCTGTGCTCGCTGCGCAGCTCGTGGAGCTTGCGCAACAGGGAGTCGCGGTCGTTCAGCATGCGGCTCCATACCACGCGCACCACGTCGTGAAAGGCCGGCTGTTCTTTAATTCCACCCTGGCTGCCCTGCGGCATGCTCCTGGCACACGACCATGCCATGGGCTGCGGCCGGGTAGAGGGCGGGCTCCGGAACAGGTGAAGCGCTGGCGGCGGATTAAGATGGCGCCCGGGCAAAGGGCAGTATTACGGTTTGATTGCACCCGTCGGAGGGGTGCGATCTTCACCACGGAGGCACCATGAGCCTGCAAGCCCGTATAGAGAGCCTGAGCAGCCGTCACGCCAGTCTTGAAGGGAAGATTTTCGAGGAGGATCACCGGCCTCGACCCGACGACATCGCCCTGTCCCGACTGAAAGTCGAGAAGCTGCGCGTCAAGGAAGAGATGGAGCGCCTGCGAAGCGCCTGATCGGCCCGGTCCCAGGGGTCGTATCCCTGGGACCAGCGCGTCCTACGCCGCCTCGTCCGTCTCGATCTGCGGCAACGGCGGAACCACCTTGCCCTCGCGCGCCAGACGGTCGTTGGCCGCCGCCACCATCGCGTTGAGGTCGGTCTGGGTGCACAGGCCGAGGATCACCGGGTCGCGCGGCTTGATGTTGGCGCTGTTCCAATGCTGGCGGTCGCGCACCTTCTGGATGGTGTCCTTGGTGGTGCCGAGCAGCTTGATGAGCTGCGCCTCCGACAGTTGCGGGTAGTGGCGCAGGATGAAGGCGATGCCGTCGGGCCTGTCGTTCCGCTTCGCCACCGGCGTGTAGCGCGCGCCCTTCTGCTTCTTCGGCGTATGCGTCGTCACCGGAGACATCTTCAGCCGCGCCTCCGGGTCCTTCTCGCAACGCGCGATCTCCTCGGCCGTCACCTGGCTGTTGGCGACCGGATCGTAGCCGTTGATTCCCTGCGCCACCTCGCCATCGGCGATGGCCTGGATCTCCAGCGGGTGCATGCCGCAGTAATCGGCGATCTGGGTGAACGTGAGCGCGGTCTTGTCGATCAGCCACACCGCGGTGGCTTTTGGCATCAGGGGCAAAGTCATCATAATATCCTATCGGCGCAGGACGCGGCCAGGCGCCGTAGGGTCCATCGACATGTCTCGTGGAAGCCAAAGGCGGGGCGCGCCGTCAATTTGGCACAGGCTGGGGATATGGGCTGCGGCTCCTCGGCGGGTCAAGGTGATTGGGTGATCGAGGACGAAGAAGTTTCCCGCCCGAAGCGGGTCGAACGCCCAGCGCTGGACGGGCTGAGCGTTGCGGACCTTCGGCTGTATGTGGGGGATCTGCAGGCAGAGATCGCGCGGGCCGAAGAGGCCATCGCGCACAAGGAGGGCGCGCGCGGGCACGCCGACAGTTTCTTCAGGACATGACGAAGGGCCGGGAGAACCCTCCCGGCCCTTGCCTGGCTTGACGTCGGATTACGCGGCCTTGTGCTCGACGACGGTGCTGTCGTCGTTGGCCAGGGCCGGCGTGCCGGCGCCGATGGCGATGCGACGGGGCTTCAGCGCCTCGGGCACGACCCTCTTGAGGCCGACATGCAGCAGGCCGTTCTTCAGGTCGGCGCCGTCGACCACGATGTGGTCGGCAAGCACGAACCGGCGCTCGAAGGCGCGACCGGCGATGCCGCGATGCAGGATCTCGGCCTTGGACGCCTCGTCGGCCAGACGGCCGGTGACGACCAGGGTGTTGTCCTTCACCACGATCTCGAGGTTCTCGGGCCCGAAACCGGCGATCGCCATGGTCAGGCGATAGGCGTCGTCACCCGTCTTCTCGATGTTGTAGGGAGGATAGGCCGGGGTCGCTGCAGCCTCGGAGGCCGTGTCGGCCAGGCGGGCGAGCCGGTCGAAGCCGATCGCGGTGCGGAAAAGGGGAGCGAAGTCGTACGTCATGAGTAAACCTCCTGCATCAGCAAGGTTGCTGTCATCGGATCGCTCCGGATGGAGCCGATCCCGTCACGCCCCGGAACCCCAAACGGGCATCCCGGACGATGCAGAATTAGGCGAAGGCGGGCCCCGGTTCAAGAGGCCGCCCACGGCCGCTCAATCGGTTTTTTTCACGCCGAGGCCTGCGAACTTCTTGTTGAACTTGGCGACCTGGCCGCCGGTGTCCATCATGCGCTGCACGCCGGTCCAGGCGGGGTGGCTCTTGGGATCGATGTCGAGGCGGATCGTGTCGCCCGCCTTCCCCATGCAGGACCGCGTCTGATAGGTGGTGCCGTCCGTCATGATGACGGTGATCTCGTGGTAGTCGGGGTGGATGCCGGACTTCATCGGGGGCCTCTCGCGCAGGATGGCGCGCCCGATACCGACCGGGTGCGCAGCCGTGCGATACCGGAGGCCCACGGCCAAGACAAGGTCACAGCCGCTGGTACACGCCGATCAGCCGGGTCGCCGCCAGCAGGTTGCCCTTCAGCGCGCGCAGCAGCTGGCCCCGGCCTGGCGGGCTGGCGAAGTCTGGCTTGGCGTCGGACGCGAACAGCTGGAAGGCGTAGCGGTGCGGCCCATGGCCGGGAATGGGCGAGGGCGCCATCCAGCCCGTCCGCGCCACCGAGTTGCGGCCCACCTTGAAGCCCAGCGGCGAGACACGGACCTGCTTCATGCCCAGCCCGCCTTCCTGGATGCCGGACAGGGTCACCGGAATGGAATGCAGCACGGCGTGCACCAGCGGGCGGGGGAACGGCGCGTCGGCGTCCTCGATGATCAGGGCGAGCGACTTCGTGCCGGGCGGCAGGCCGTCCCACTCCAGCGGCGGGAACAGCGCCTCGCCGTCCTGGGTGTAGCGGTCGGGGATGGTGCCGCCATCGGGAAAGGCCGGGCTGCTGATCGTCAGCCCCGCCTGCGGCAGGTCGAGCCGGCTGGTGGCGAGCGCGCCGAGACCGGGGCGCACCTGGCGCAGCATCTGGCCCACCTTGCGTGCCCAATCGTTCGCCATGCGTCTGCACCCTTGTCCTGCCGGCCAGCCCGGCCGGCGGCGAACGTCTTTCCACCCGTCACGGTGTATGCGCAACCCTGGCATGAACCATCGGTTTGCTGCGCTGCATCAGGCAGCAAGCTATGCTGTCCGTGCAACCGCCGCTCACAGGCACGGATGGGACAGCGTCATTGAGCCAGGCCCTGACGAGAGACACCGCGCTGCCGACGACCGGCCGGAACGCGGCCGGCAACGCGATCTTCGCGGTGCTCTGCGCCATCAGCTTCTCGCATTTGCTGAACGACCTGCTGCAATCCCTGGTGCCCGCGGTCTACCCGGTGCTGAAAGGCCGACTCGGGTTGAGCTTCGGCCAGATCGGCGCGATCACGCTGGTCAACCAGCTCACCGCCTCGGTGCTGCAGCCGGTGGTGGGCAGCGTCACCGACCGGCGGCCGATGCCCTACTCGCTGCCGTTCGGCATGGCGTCCACGCTGGTGGGGCTGCTGCTGCTCAGCCGGGCGGCGAGCTATCCGGCGATTCTATGCGCCGTGGCCCTGGTCGGCATCGGCTCCTCGGTGTTCCACCCGGAA
Organism: uncultured Acetobacteraceae bacterium; assembly: GCA_964244615.1. GTDB lineage: Bacteria > Pseudomonadota > Alphaproteobacteria > Acetobacterales > Acetobacteraceae > BOG-908. The sequence continues at coordinate 9,549 of CAXTJP010000021.1, read as the reverse complement.
AGCTCGCGCGTCGCCCGCCTCGCCTCCGGCGGCCGGCACGGGCTGGCGCAGTCGATCTTCCAGGTCGGCGGCAACGCCGGCACGGCGCTGGGGCCGCTGATGGCGGCGTTCGTCATCGCCGCGCACGGGACGCATGTGGGTGGCCAAAGCGAGCTTGCGTGGTTCGGCCTGGTGGCCCTGCTGGGCATCGTTGTGCTGGCCGGCGTGAGCGTCTGGTACAGGCGCCAGGTCGCCGTGCGGACGACGCGTCGCGAGGCGCCGGCGCACGGGCTGTCCCGCCGGCACGTCGCCGGTGCGATGAGCGTGCTGGTGGTGCTGATGCTGTCGAAGTTCTTCTACATGGCCAGCATGGGCAACTACTACACGTTCTACCTGATCGGACGGTTCGGCATGAGCCTGCACAACGCGCAGCTCTGTCTGTTCCTGTTCTCCGGCGCGTTCGCCGCCGGCACCCTGCTGGGCGGGCCGATCGGCGACCGTATCGGCCGCCGGCAGATCATCTGGGTGTCCATCCTCGGCGTGCTGCCGTTCACCCTGGCGCTGCCCTATGCCGGGCTGTGGGGCACGGTGGCGCTCAGCCTGCCGATCGGGCTGCTGCTCGCCTCCGCCTTCCCGGCCATCGTGGTCTACGCACAGGAGCTGATGCCGGGCCGCATCGGCGCCGTCTCCGGCCTGATGTTCGGCCTGGCCTTCGGACTGGGCGGCCTCGGTGCCGCCGCACTCGGCCTGCTGGCAGACCACACCAGCATCGACCTGGTCTTCAAACTCTGCGCCTTCCTGCCCCTCCTGGGGCTGCTGGCCGGATTTCTCCCCAGAATGAAGCTCAACTGACAGAAGTCATCTGCTGCTGTTCTTCAGAGAAGGCCTTCTTTCTTGAGAGAAAGAAGCAAAGAACTTTTGTTCATAAGGCTTGGGCCAGAATCTCGAACTCGGCGGGGGAGAGGGTTTCGGCGCGGCGTTCGGGGGCGATGCCGGCGCGGGACAGCAGGATTTCGCCGCCCAGTTCGCGCAGCGAGCCGCGCAGCATCTTGCGGCGTTGGCCGAAGGCGGCGGCGGTCAGCCTTTCCATGCGCGCGAACAACGCCGGGTCGGGCTGCACCGGCTTCGGCACGAAGCCCACGACGGCCGAAAATACCTTGGGCGGCGGGGTGAACGCACCGGGCGGTATGCGCATCAGCAGCGCCGTCGTGCAGGTCCACTGCGCCAGCACCGCCAGGCGGCCATAGGCCGGGCTGTCGGGTGCCGCGGCGATGCGTTCGGCCACCTCCAGCTGGAACATCAGCGTCAGGCGCTCCCATTGCGCGGCCTGGCGCAGCCAGCCGATCAGCAGCGGGGTGGCGACGTTGTAGGGCAGGTTGGCCACGATCTGCCGGGGCTCGGACGCCAGCGCGGCGAGGTCGGTGGCCAGCGCGTCGGCCTCGATCACGTCCATGCGGCCCGGGTGGGCTGCCGCCAGCGCCCGCATCGCCTCGGCGGCGCGCGGGTCCAGCTCGATGGCGGTCACCCGGGCCGCGTCGGTGTCCAGCAGCGCGCGCGTCAGCCCGCCCGGGCCGGGGCCGACCTCGATCACGTGTCGCCCGGCCAGGTCGCCGGCCTGGCGCGCGATCTTGGCGGTCAGGTTCTCGTCCAGCAGGAAATGCTGGCCGAGCTTCCTGCGGGCATCCAGGCGATACTGCGCGATCGTCTCGCGCAGCGGCGGCAAGCCAGGGCTCAAAGAATGAACCGGCTGAGGTCTCCCCTGGCAGCCAGCGGCGCCACCCTCTCCTTCACGGTGGCGGCGTCCACCCGCACGGTGTCGCCCGCGCGGTCGGACGCGGAAAAGCTCACCTCCTCCAACAGCTTCTCGAGCACGGTCGCCAGGCGGCGGGCACCGATGTTCTCCACCCGGTCGTTGATGTCGGCCGCGAGGTCGGCCAGCGCGTCGATCGCGTCCTCGGCGAACTCGAGCACCAGCCCTTCCGTCCGCATCAGGGCCGTGTACTGGGCGAGCAGGTTGTGCTCCGGCTCGGTCAGGATGCGGCGCAGATCGGCGCGGCTGAGCGGCGCCAGCTCCACGCGTATCGGCAGGCGGCCCTGCAGCTCCGGCAGCAGGTCGGCGGGCTTGGCCAGATGGAACGCGCCGGACGCGATGAACAGGATGTGGTCGGTCTTAACCGGGCCGTATTTGGTGGAAACGGTGGTGCCCTCGATCAGCGGCAGCAGGTCGCGCTGCACGCCCTCGCGCGAGACGTCGCCGCCGCGGAAGCCGCCCTCGCTGCTGCGGGCACAGACCTTGTCGATCTCGTCGAGGAAGACAATGCCGTTGTTCTCGGCGTTCTCGACAGCCTCCTTGGTCAGCCGCTCGGTATCGACCAGGCGATCGGCCTCCTCGCGCACCAGCACCGGGCGGGCCTCGGCCACCTTCATCTTCTTCTGGGTGGTGCGGCCGCCCATCATGCCGCGCATCATCTCGCCGAGGTTGATCATCTGGCCCGGCGGCACGCCGGGCAGGTCGATCTGACCGAGGGCGGGGTTGGCGGTGTCGGAAACCGAGACCTCGATCTCCTTGTCCTCCATCTCGCCAAGGCGGAGCATGCGGCGGAACTTGCTCTTGGTGTCGGCGCTCGCGGTGGCGCCCACCAGCCCATCGACAATGCGATCCTCGGCCACCTGGTCGGCGCGCGCGGCCACGTCGCGCCGGCTGACCTCGCGCTTCATGTTCAGGCTGATCTCGACCAGGTCGCGCACGATGCTGTCCACATCGCGGCCGACATAGCCGACCTCGGTGAACTTGGTGGCTTCCACCTTCAGGAACGGTGCCTGGGCCAGGCGCGCGAGGCGCCGGGCGATCTCGGTCTTGCCGCAGCCGGTCGGGCCGATCATCAGGATGTTCTTCGGCACCACCTCGTCGCGCATCTCGTCCGGCAGCTGGGCGCGGCGCCAGCGGTTGCGCAGCGCGATGGCCACGGCGCGCTTGGCATCGCCCTGGCCGACGATGAAGCGGTCGAGTTCGGAGACGATCTCGCGCGGGGTGAAGTCGGCCATCAGAGCGTCTCGGTGATCAGCGCGTGGTTGGTGTAGACGCAGATGTCGGCCGCGATGCCCATCGCGCGGCGTGCGATCTCCTCGGACGACAGCCCCTCGATGCCGATCAGCGCGCGTGCGGCGGCCAGCGCGTAGTTGCCGCCCGAGCCGATGGCGATCACGCCGTCCTCCGGCTCCAGCACGTCGCCGTTGCCGGTCAGCGTGTAGCTGTGGGTGGCGTCGGCTACCGCCATCATCGCCTCCAGGCGACGCAGGTAGCGGTCGGTCCGCCAATCCTTGGCCAGCTCCACGCAGGCGCGCTCCAGCTGGTTGGGGAAGCGGTCCAGCTTGGCTTCCAGGCGTTCCAGCAGGGTGAAGGCGTCGGCGGTGGCGCCGGCGAAGCCGGTGAGCACGCCGAGATCGGTGCCGATGCGCCGCACCTTGCGCGCGTTGCCCTTCACCACGGTCTGCCCCATCGTCACCTGCCCGTCGCCGGCCATGGTGACCTGGCCGCCGTGACGCACGCAAAGGATGGTGGTGCCGTGCCAGCCCACGGGATCGTGGGGTAAGGCCAGTGTCTGTTGCATGGGAGCGGTAGTTAGACGTCCCCAGGCGCCAGACAAGCGGCCGGGATCGGTTCGCGGCAGCCCAGCGCTTCCTTGAAGCGCCCCCTGGGATCGGCTACGCGGACGGTATGGTATCCCGCATCGAGCGCATCTGCGTCGAGCAAGGGCTCAAGATGACCGGCCAGCGCCGGGTGATCGCGCGCGTGCTGTCCGATGCCGAGGACCACCCCGACGTGGAAGAGCTGTACCGGCGTTCGGCGGCGCTGGACGAGCGCATCTCGATCGCCACGGTCTACCGCACGGTCCGGCTGCTGGAGGAGCGCGGCATCCTGGAGCGGCGGGATTTCGGCGGCGGCCGCGCCCGCTACGAGCCGACCGAGCATGGGCGGCACTACCACCTGATCGACATCGACAGCGGCCGGGTGATCGAGTTCGAGGGTGGCGAGCACGAGCGGCTGATGGAGCAGATCGCCGCGAAGCTGGGCTTCGATCTCGTCTCGACCCGGCTCGAGATCTACGGCCGGCGCAGCAGGCCGGCCGGGAAGACGGCCGAGCCGGCCGTGGACGCGGCCGCCCATCCGGCGCCGAACGGAGCGACCGGATGACGGCCGATAGCAAGCCCACGCCCGGGCCGACCCGCGCCAGCCCCGCCACGGGGGGCGGCCTGCGCCGACAGGGTCCGCCGCTCGGCCCCGATGACGGACCTGGCTTCGGCGAGTTGCGGGCCGGCCACCTGGGTGTCCGGATCGCCACCACCGAAGCCGAGATCGACGCGGTGCAGGCTTTGCGGTGGCGGGTGTTCTACGAGGAGATGCAGGCCGAACCGTCGGACGCCGCGCGCGCGTCCAAGCGCGACGTGGACGCGTTCGACGCGGTGGCCGACCACCTGCTGGTGGTGGACCACGCGATCGGGCCGGGGCCGGAAGGGGTGGTCGGCACCTATCGGCTGATCCAGCAGGCCGCCGCCGAGCAGATCGGCCGGTTCTACTCCGACGAGGAATACGACATATCGCCGCTGGTCGGCGGCTACCAGGGCAAGCTGCTGGAACTCGGGCGGTCCTGCGTGGATGCCGGTTACCGCTCCCGCGCGGTGATGCAGCTGCTGTGGCGCGGCATCGCGGCCTACGTGTTCCGCCACCAGATCGACCTGATGTTCGGCTGCGCCAGCCTGCCGTCCAGGAACCCGGACGAGTGGGCGGCCGAACTGACCTACCTTTACTATAACCACTTGGCGCCGCCCGCCCTGCGGCCGCGCGCCCTGCCCGACCGATACGTGGAGATGCGCCGCATGGAACCGGAGGACATCGACGCCCGCCGTGCGCTCAACGACCTGCCGCCGCTGATCAAGGGCTACCTGCGCCTGGGCTGCTTCATCGGCGACGGCGCGGTGATCGACCACCAGTTCAACACCACCGACGTCGCCATCATCGTCAAGACCGACCTCGTGACCGACAAATACTACCGGCACTACGAGCGCCAGCTGCGCGACGCGCTGGATTAGCTTGGACGCGCCGCCAGAGCATGATGCGGCCGGACGCGGTCAGCCGCCGCATAAACATGCTCGACAAAACACAGAGCCAGAGCGGGATACGCTCGGCCGTGCCGACTCAAGGGCGCATCCCGCTCTAGAGCATGATGCGGCCGGACGCGGTCAGCCGCCGCATAAACATGCTCGACAAAACAAAGAGTTAGAGCGGGATGCGCTCGGCCGTGCCGACTCAAGGGCGCATCCCGCTCTAGCGGCCAGCCCGCTCCGACCGCGCGACGGCGTGCGGGGCGAAGCCGGCCTCTCCTACGCCGCTGTCGGCTGGCGCGGGCTGCTGCTCGGCGTCGTGGCAGCCGGCGCGCTGCCGCCGCTCACCCTTGTGCCGCTGCTGGCGCTGGCCATCCCGGGCCTGCTGCACGTGCTGGGCCGGTCGCGCAGCTGGCGGGTGGCGGCGTTCGCCGGCCTGGCGTTCGGCTTCGGCCACCATCTGGCCGGGCTCTACTGGGTGACGGAGGCCATCCTCGTGATGGCGGACCAGTTCTGGTGGGCGGTGCCGATCGCGGTGCCCTTGCTGGCGGCCGTGCTGGGCCTGTTCATCGCCGTCCCGTGCGCGCTCGCCCGTCTTGCCCCGCCCGGCTGGCCTCGTGCGGCCATCCTGGCCGGCGCATGGGTGCTGGGCGACCTCGCGCGGCAGTTCGCGCTGAGCGGCTTCCCGTGGAACCTGCTGGGCAGCGCCTGGGAGCTGCCGGGCGAGATCGGGCTGGTGTTCATGGCGCCGGCGGCCTGGGTCGGCATCCACGGCCTGACGCTCGCGACCCTGTTGCTCGCAGCCTGCCCGATCCTGGGACGGCGCTTCGTTCTGGCTGGCGCGGCGCTGCTCTGCCTCTGGGCCGCCGCGGGTGCGGCGCTCCTCTACGGCACCCATCCGGCGCCGACGGGGCTGGTGGCGGTGATCGCCCAGGGCAACGTGTCCGAGGCCGACCACCGCGACCATGGGGGCGAGCGGGCCTGGGCCGATCGCGTGTTCGACCGCTATTTGTCGTTGACGCGACAGGGCATGGCCCGTGCGGCCGGCCGGCCGGCTTTGGTCGTCTGGCCGGAAACCGCGAGCCCCTACGCTCTGGCGCAAGACGAAGCCGCCCGTCACGCCGTGGCGGATGCGGCAGCGCCGGCGTTGATGACCCTGGCCGGCACCGAACGCTTCGAGGGGGCGGGCGTCGCCCATAACAGCCTGGTGGCCGTAGCACCCGGCGGCGTCGTTGCCGGACTCTACGACAAGAGCCACCTGGTGCCGTTCGGCGAGTATTTTCCGCCCTACGCCCATTTCCTGCTGGGCGAACAGGGGTTCGTCCCCGGGCCGGGGCTGCGCACCCTGCACCTGCCGGGGCTGCCGGCCATGGGCCCGCTGATCTGCTACGAGGCGATCTTCCCGGCGCATGCGGTTCGCCGCAGCGACCGGCCGGCGCTGCTCGTCAACATAACCAACGATGCCTGGTTCGGCGACTCGGCCGGGCCGCGCCAGCACCTCGCCGCCGCGCGTATGCGTAGCGTGGAGGAAGGCCTGCCGATGTTGCGCGCCGCCAACACCGGCATCTCGGCGGTCATCGATTCGCATGGGCGCGTCCTGGCCGACCTCGCCCTGGACCGGGCGGGTGTGCTGGTGGCAGATGTGCCAGGGGCGCTGCCGCCCACCCTGTTTGCGCGCCTTGGCTTGCTGGCGCCGCTGCTGCTGGCGGCCTCGTCTCTGGCGGCCGGCACCGCAGGGTTACGCGGCAGAACAAAATTGTCTAAAAACTTGGAATATGATTCTGAAAAGCGAAAACTTTATTGACTATTTGTAGTTGCGCGGGCTACAGCCCTATAAGCCAGACAGTCTGGTCAAGGTTGTGAGAGAGCAGTCTGGATGTCCCGAAACGCCACCGCCTTCGAAGGTACCTCGCCCGAACCGGTTGAAAGTCGTCCCAGCCCGATCGACGTCCATGTCGGTTCCCGCATCAGGTTGCGTCGCACGCTGATGGGCATGTCGCAGGAGCGCCTGGGCGAGGCGCTCGGCCTGACGTTCCAGCAGGTGCAGAAATACGAACGCGGGGTGAACCGCGTGGGCGCCTCCCGGCTCTACGACCTGTCCCGCGTGCTGGACGTGCCGATCAGCTTCTTCTTCGACGACATGCCGGACGCCTCCGGCAACGGCAAGGGGTCTACCAACGTGGCGGGTTTTGCCGAACGTTCGGATTTCGGTGGTCACGGCGACGACCCGCTGGCGAAGCGCGAGACCCTGGAGCTGGTGCGGGCCTACTACCGAATCACCGACCCGTCGGTGCGAAAACGTGTGTTCGACCTGATAAAATCAATGGGGCCCGTCGAGGGAATGGCCTGAAATTACAACCTTGGATTGTGTCACTCTGGTATAATCCGCGTTTCGTATCGGCTCAGCCCGGCTCGGTCCTAAGCTGCGGGTTGTCGAAAACAGGGTTGCGCAACCGGTGTACTGCGGCCGACAGTGCTTCCGCCAAATCGCGCTTTTCGTGTTCCCCCAGGGTGGCCGCCACCTCCAGGCGCTGTCCGCGCGAATCGAGGTAGAGACCGGGCACCCGGCCAGGCCGCTCCTGCAACGTCACGCTCAGCCAGAACGGCGGCAGGCTGTGCTCGCTGGCCCGGCCGTGCTGGTCGGTCCGCACCACGCGGAAGGCCGCGCCTGACAGGAGCAGCAACTCGCGCTGCCTGCGCGAGCGCGCGTGGGTGCGCAACAGCACCATGGCCAGCAGCACCTCGCCGCCGTTGAACCCCGCCACCGGCCATGCACCGAGTCGCCAGAAGACGGTCGTCGTGCACAGGCTGACGGCGCAGACGAAGCCGATCACCAGGCGCAGGCCGCGTGGCGACAGGCTGCGGTGCGGCGTCACCTCCGCCTCGAACACGACCGGGTCTGTTTCTGCGTCTGTCATCAGCCTCATGTAGGGCCGATCGTCGTGCCTGCAGCGGGGTTGCAGCGCGCGCGTCCCTGCCGCAGTCACCGGCGTGATGAAACGCCCCACGCCCGATGACAGCCGGCCCCCTGCCGCGACGATGACCCGCGCCGGCGTCCGCGGCTTCCTGGAGGCGCTGGCCCGTGACAGGCCGGATGCCGAGACCGAGCTTGCGTTCACCGACGCCTACACCTTGCTGGTGGCCGTGGTGCTGTCGGCGCAGGCGACCGACGCCTCGGTGAACAAGGCCACGCCCGCCCTGTTCGCGTCGGCCCCGGACCCGGCAGCGATGGTGCGGCTCGGGGTGGACGGGGTGGGCGCCCACATACGCTCGATCGGCCTGTGGCAGGGCAAGGCCCGCAACGTGGTGGCACTCTCTGCCATCCTGCTGCGCGACCATGGCGGGCGTGTGCCGCAGGACCGTGAGGCGCTGGAGGCGCTGCCCGGGGTCGGGCGAAAGACGGCGAACGTGGTGCTGAACGTCGCCTTCGGCGAGGCGACCATGGCGGTGGACACGCACATCTTCCGCCTGGGCAACCGCACCGGCCTCGCCCCCGGCCGCACGCCGCGCGAGGTGGAGGACGGGCTGGTCCGGCGCATCCCGCCCGAGCTGCTGCGCCCCGCCCATCACTGGCTGATCCTGCACGGCCGCTACGTCTGCCGCGCCCGCCTGCCGGAATGCTGGCACTGCGTGGCCGAACCCTGGTGCCGCTATCGCGCCAAAGTCCTGGCGCCGCGGTGACGCGTTACGTCCCGTGACGCTGTGCCTTCTTGCCGTCGATGATGCTTCGGCGGTCTGCAAAGAAGGAGCAGGTCTGCGCACCGCCCCCTTTGCCTCATGTCAGCCCTGCTTTCGTGCGGCCGATGCGGCTCCGCGCTCGCGAAGCGACCGCCGAAGGCGGCCTGGCCTTGAACCGCGTCGGCCGGACGAAAGACAATCGGCCTGAGAGGCAGACCGGGAGAGAGAACCCCCGTCAGGCCGCCGCCTTCGCCTGCCCCGCCACCCGCACCAGATTGGCCAGCACCTCGTCGGCGGTGCGCACCCGCTCGGCAACCGTCATGTCGCGCACCACGGCCAGCTTGTGGTCCGGCCGCAGCTTCACCGTGCCGCGCTTGGTGCCCAGCCACTGCACCAGGCCGGCCGGGTTGCGAAAGGCGTTGCCGCGGAACTGCAGCACCATGCCGCGCGGCCCAGCCTCCAGCTTCTCCACGCCGGCCTGCCGGCAGGCGCGCTTGAGGTGCACCACCTGCAGCAGGTTCTCGACCTCCTCCGGCATCGCGCCGAACCGGTCCACCAGCTCGGCGGCCAGCGCCTCGCTCTCCGCGTCCGAGGTGAGCGCGCCGATGCGGCGGTACAGGCCGAGCCGCACCGGCAGGTCGCGCACGTAGGCGTCCGGGATCAGCACCGGCAGCCCGAGGTTGATGTTCGGTGTCCAGTCGCGATCCTCGCTCCTGGTGCGCCCGCGCTCGGAACGCATCTCGGCCACCGCGTCCTCCAGCATCTGCTGGTACAGCTCGATGCCGACCT
>CAXTJP010000020.1:0-35887 GCA_964244615.1 uncultured Acetobacteraceae bacterium | reverse complement strand
GCCGCCGCGCCGCCGTCGGCCGCCGTCGCGGCAGGCAGCACGCGCGAACCGGCCGCGGCAGGCAGCACGCGCGAACTGGTCGCGGCAAACAGCACGCGCGAACTGGTGGACGGCGAGTTCGTCCAGGTGCTGGTGCAGGGGCTGGCGCCGATCGAGGTCCTGGGCGTGCCGCGTTCGGCCATCCTGTCGGACCAGCAGGGCGACTACGTGTTCACCGTGGACGCGCAGAACCACGCCCAGCAGACACGCGTGCAGCTGGGCCAGTCGACACCGGCCATCGCGGCGGTCACCAGCGGCCTGACCGAAGGGCAGGTCGTCATCGTGGAGGGCATCCAGCGCGTGCATCCCGGCATGCAGGTGGTGCCCGGCCCGGCCTCGCCGCTTCCCACCACCGGCCCCGCGCATGCCGGCTGAGGCCGCCGCCGCATGATCTCGTCCGTCTTCGTCGACCGGCCGCGGCTGGCGATCGTGATCGCCATCGTCATCACCATCGCCGGCCTGATCTCGCTGTCGCGCATCCCGATCGCGCAGTTTCCCGACATCGTGCCGCCGCAGGTGCAGGTCTCCGCCACCTACCCGGGTGCCTCGGCCGCCGACGTCGAGGCCTCGGTCGCGCAGCCGATCGAGGCGCAGGTCGTGGGCGTGGACAAGATGCTCTACATGAAGAGCACCAACTCCAACGACGGCAGTTACAACCTGACCGTCAGCTTCGCGCTCGGCACCGACCCGGACATCAACACCGTCAACGTCAACAACCGCGTGCAGACCGCGCTCTCGCAGCTGCCGGCCGCCGTGCAGCTGCAGGGCCTGACGGTGCAGAAGGCGAGCAGCGCCATCCTGGAGTTCGTCAATTTCTTCAGTGCCAGCGGCCGGCAGGACACGCTGTTCATCACCAACTACGTGACGATCAGCGTGCTCGACGAGATCTCGCGCATCAACGGCGTGGGCCAGGCGCAGCTGTTCAGCCAGCAGAAATACTCGATGCGCATCTGGTTCGACAGCCAGCGCCTGACCAACCTGAACCTTTCGCCCAACGACGTGATCGCCGCCATCTCGGCGCAGAACCTGGTAGCGCCGGTCGGCCGCATCGGCGCCCGGCCCGCCACGCGCGACGTGCAGTTCCAGTTCAACGTGCAGACCCAGGGGCGGCTCGTGACCGCCAAGGAGTTCGGCGACATCGTGCTGCGCGCCAACCCGGACGGCTCGCTGCTGCGGGTGCGCGACGTGGCGCGCGTGGAGCTCGGCGCACAGAACGTGGACAGCGAGAGCCGGCTGGACGGCAAGCCCTCGGTCGCCATGCGCATCAGCCTCGCACCCGGCGCCAACGCGGTGAACACCGCGCGCCTGGTCAACGCCAAGCTGGCCGAGCTGAAGAAGCGCTTTCCCGACGGGCTCGACCTTCAGGTGACGTGGAACTCCACCCTGTTCGTCACCGACACCATCGCCGAGGTGCTCAAGACGCTTGGCGAGGCGTTCGTGCTCGTCGCCATCGTGGTGTTCCTGTTCCTGGGCAACTGGCGCGCCACCATCATCCCGGTGATCGCCGTGCCGGTCAGCCTGATCGGCGCCTTTGCCGTGCTGCTGGCGCTGGGCTTCTCGGCCAACACCGTCTCGCTTCTGGCCATGGTGCTGGCCATCGGCATCGTGGTCGACGACGCGATCGTGGTGGTCGAGAACGTCGAGCGCGTGATCGAGGAACATCCCGACTGGCCGCCCGGCGACGCGGTGAAGGAGGCGATGCGGCAGATCACCGCGCCGATCATCGCGATCACGCTGGTGCTGCTGTCGGTGTTCGTGCCGATCGGCTTCATTCCGGGGATTTCGGGCGTGCTGTTCAAGCAGTTCGCGGTGACGATCTCGGCGGCGATGCTGATCTCGGCGCTGAACGCCCTGACCCTGTCGCCGGCGCTGTGCGGCCTCTTCCTGCGCCACCGCGAGCGCCGCCAGCGCGGCGTGCTGGCGGCCGTGCTGCGCGGCATCGACCACACGCGCGACGGCTACGCCAACATCGTGCGTCGGCTGCTGCCGTTCTCGGCGGTGTCGCTGGTCGTGGTGGCCGTCTGCGCCGCCGGCGTGTTCGGCCTGGCGCGCATCACGCCCTCGGGCTTCCTGCCGAGCGAGGATCAGGGCGGCTTCTTCGTCTCCATGCAGCTGCCGGACGGCGCGTCGGTCGCGCGCACCAGCCAGGTGGTGGCCGAGGTGGAGAAGAACGTGATCAAGATGGCGGGCGTGCAGGACACCTTCGCCATCATCGGCTTCTCCATCCTGGACAACGCGCAGGAGCCGAACAGCGGCTTCATGTTCGTGCGGCTGAAGCCGTTCGCCGACCGGACCACGACGCAGACCGGGATCACCAGCCTGATCGGCCAGGTGTTCGGCATGGGGGCGCAGCTACGCTCGGCCAACCTCATCGCCTTCAACCTGCCGCCGATCATCGGCTTGGGCACCGCCGGCGGCTTCGAGTACCAGCTCGACGCGCTGGAAGGGCAGGACCCGAGCGAGCTGAACAGCACGCTGAACGGGCTGCTGACCGCAGCGCGCGGCGACCACCGCATCGGGCAGGTCTTCTCCACCTTCAGCGCCAGCAACCCGAGCCTGTTCCTCGACATCGACCGTGAAAAGGCCCAGGTGCTGGGCCTGAACATGTCCGACGTGTTCGCCACCCTGCAGGCCACGCTCGGCGGCATCTACATCAACAACTTCAACCTGTACGGCCGCGTGTGGCAGGTGAACATCCAGGGCGAGGCGTACGACCGCAACGACATCCCGGCGCTGTGGCAGATCTACGTGCGCAACAAGACCAACGAGATGGTGCCGCTGCGCTCGATCGCCGAGGTGCGCATAAAGCTCGGGCCGCAGATCATCAACCGCTACAACAACTACCGCAGCGTCACCGTCAACGGCTCGCCGGCCCCCGGCGTCTCGTCGGGCCAGTCCATCGCCGCTATGGCTGCCATATCGGCGCACACCCTGCCCGCCGGCTACCAGTACGAGTGGACCGGCACCGCCTATCAGGAGGTGGCGGCCGCCGGCCAGACCGGCGTCATCCTGGGGCTCGCCATCCTGTTCGCCTACCTGTTCCTGGTCGGGCTGTATGAGAGCTGGGTCATCCCGATCCCCGTGCTGCTGTCGGTGGCGATCGGCGTGCTGGGCTCGCTGATCGGCATCTCGCTCGCCGGCCTGTCGCTGGACCTGTATGCCCAGATCGGCCTCGTGGTGCTGATCGCGCTGGCCGCCAAGAACGGGATCCTGATCGTGGAGTTCGCCAAGGACCAGCGCGAGCGCGGCCTGTCCATCGTGGAGGCGGCGGCGCTGGGCGCGCAGACCCGGTTCCGCGCGGTGATGATGACCTCCGTCGCCTTCGTGCTGGGGCTGGTGCCGCTGGTGATCGCCACCGGGGCGGCGCAGATCAGTCGCCGTGACGTGGGCACCCCGGTCTTTGCCGGGATGCTGGCCGCCTCCGCCTTCGGCATCTTCCTGATCCCGATGCTGTACGTGACCTTCCAGACCGGACGGGAGCGCATCAAGGCACGCCTCGGCGGCACGCCCCGTGCGCCCGGCGGCAAGACGAGAATCCAGGGCGACGGGCCGCCAGCACCGGTCTAGGGTCGCTGCAACTACGCGCCTGCGGGCGCGTCAGGTCGGCTGGATGGGAGCGCCCACAACGCCGCCGGCAAGGCCCCGACAGGCGAGGAGAGAGAGCATGTCACCAGACCACGCATCGGCTTCCATGGACGCGTCCCAGAAGGGCGGCGACATCGACCTGCTCTGCATCAACACCATGCGCACCTTGGCGATGGATGCGGTGCAGAAGGCCAATTCCGGCCATCCCGGCACGCCGATGGCGCTGGCGCCGGTCGCCTACACGCTGTGGCAGCGTTTCATGAACTTCGACCCGGCCGATCCGAACTGGCCCAACCGCGACCGGTTCGTCCTCTCGGTCGGCCATGCCTCGATGCTGCTCTACGCGATCATCCACCTGACCGGCATGCGCGCGGTCAACGAGCACGAGAACACCAGCGGCCCGGCGCTGACGATCGACGACCTGAAGCATTTCCGCCAGCTCGAGAGCAAGACGCCCGGCCATCCCGAGTACCGCATGACCTCCGGCGTGGAGACCACCACGGGTCCGCTTGGGCAGGGCTGCGGCAACTCGGTGGGCCTCGCCATGGCCGAGCGGTTCCTTGCGGACCGTTACAACAAGCCGGGTTTCGAGCTGTTCAACCACCACGTCTACGTGCTGGCCGGCGATGGCGACATGATGGAGGGCGTCAGCAGCGAGGCGGCGTCCACCGCCGCGCATCTGCGGCTCGGCAACCTGACCTGGATCTACGACAGCAACCACATCACCATCGAGGGCGGCACCGACCTCGCCTTCGACGAGGACGTGCCCGCCCGCTTCGCCGCCTATGGCTGGCACGTGCAGCACGTGGACGACGCCAACGACCTCGACGCCATCGGCCGCGCCATCGCCGAGGCGAAGGCGGTCACCGACCGGCCGAGCTTCATCCGCGTCACCAGCGTCATCGGCTACGGAGCGCCGAAAAAGGCCGGGACCAACAAGGCGCATGGCGAGCCGTTGGGCGAGGAGGAGATACGCGGCGCCAAGCGCGCCTATGGCTGGCCGGAGGATAGCAGCTTCCTGGTGCCGGACGGCGTGTACGACCATTTCGCCCAGGGCGTGGGCGAGCGCGGCGCGGCGCTGCACCAGGCCTGGCACACGCTGATGGACGGCTACAAGAAAGAGTATCCGGAGCTCGCCGCCGAGCTGGAGATGATGAACCAGCACACCCTGCCCGCGGGCTGGGACGCCGACATCCCGAGCTTCCCCGCCGACCCGAAGGGCCTGGCGTCGCGCGATTCCTCGCAGAAGGTGCTCAACGCCATCGCCCCGCACGTGCCCTGGATGATCGGCGGCGCCGCCGACCTCGCACCCTCCACCAAGAGCAACATGACCTTCCAGGGTGCCAACAGCTTCGAGGCGAACGATTACGGCGGCCGCAACCTGCATTTCGGCATACGCGAGCATGCCATGGGGTCGATCTGCAACGGGCTCGCTCTGTCCGCCCTGCGATCCTACGGCTCGGGCTTCCTGATCTTCTCCGACTACATGAAGCCGCCGATCCGGCTGTCGGCCATCATGGAGCTGCCGGTCGTCTACATCTTCACCCATGACAGCATCGGCGTGGGCGAGGACGGGCCGACCCATCAGCCGATCGAGCAGCTGGTCTCGCTGCGGTCGATCCCCGGCATGATCGTGCTGCGGCCGGGCGACGCCAACGAGGTGGCCGAGGCGTGGCGCCATGTCATGACACTGAAGGAGCAGCCGGCCTGCCTGATCCTGTCGCGGCAGGCGCTGCCCACGCTGGACCGGACGAAATACGCCCCCGCCGCCGGCCTTAAGCACGGCGCCTATATCCTGGCCGACCCGCCGGAGGGCGGCGAGCCCGAAGTCATCCTGATGGCGACCGGCAGCGAGATCAGCCTGGCGGTCGGCGCCTACGAGACGCTGACACAGGAGGGCATACGCGCCCGGGTGGTGAGTTTCCCGAGCTGGGAATTGTTCGAGGACCAGCCGGCCGAGTATCGCCACCGCGTGCTGCCGCCCAATGTGACCGCGCGCGTGTCGATCGAGCAGGGCAGCACCATCGGCTGGGACCGCTACATCGGCAGCACCGGGGCCGCCATCGGCATGCACACGTTCGGCGCATCGGCGCCGCTGCCGGCGCTGCTGAAGAAGTTCGGCTTCACGCCGGACGCGGTGGCGGAAGCCGCCCGCAAGCAGGCTGGACGCGGCTAGCGCCCGCATCAGGGGCGCCCTGGCATGCCTCCGGCATCCTCCGGCAAGGCGCGCTCTTGCGCGGCGGGGCAAGCGGTCGCAGACACCGTGCGGAGGGTCACGGACGGCGCGACAAACGCGCGTCGTCAGGCAACTTCGCGCAGCCAGCCTCGCTTTGGCAGATGAAACACGGCTGGCACGGCGTGTAGCTGTCCGCGACACGCTCGCAATTACGGGAGATCGGCCATGGACACGGTTGCCAATCCACAGGGCGCTCGTAATGCAAACCCGGTGAAGCAGTTGCTGAACGAGGGCCAGTCCCCCTGGCTGGATTTCGTCAGGCGAAGCTTCGTCCGCGACGGCAGCCTGCAGAAGCTGGTGGACGAGGACGGGTTGGGCGGCGTCACCTCCAACCCCTCGATCTTCGAGAAGGCCATGGGCCACGGCACGGATTACGACGAGGCGTTCAAGCAGCTCGCGATGGGCGGCGAGCACGACGCGGTCGAGATCTACGAGACGATGGCGGTGGCCGACATACAGGACGTGGCCGAGGTGCTGCGTCCCGTCTTCGAGCGGACCCGGGGGCTGGACGGCTACGTGAGCCTGGAGGTTTCGCCCTACCTCGCGTTGCGCGAGGAGGACACGATCACCGAGGCGCGTCGGCTGCACAAATGGGTGGACCGGCCGAACCTGATGGTCAAGGTGCCGGGCACTCCGGAATGCGTGCCGGCCATACGCACGCTGATCGCCGAGGGCATCAACATCAACGTGACGCTGCTGTTCTCCATCGACAGCTACAAGGCGGTGGCCGATGCCTACATGGCCGGGCTCGAGGAACGGCACAGGCGCGGCGAGGACATCAGCCGCCTGTCCAGCGTGGCGAGCTTCTTCGTCAGCCGCATCGATGCGCAGATCGACAAGAAGATCGACCAGCGCGTGGCGGACGGCGACCCCGAGGCCGAGGCCCTGCGCGCGCTGCGCGGCCGCGTGGCCATCGCCAACGCGAAGGTGGCCTACCTCGCCTACCAGGACATGGTGGCGAGCGAGCGCTGGAAGACGCTGGCCGCCGCCGGCGCCAACCCGCAGCGTCTGCTCTGGGCCAGCACGGGCGTGAAGGACAAGGCTTACAGCGACGTGCTGTATGTCGAGGAACTGATCGGCCGCGACACGGTGAACACCATCCCGCCGGCGACGATGGACGCGTTTCGCGACCACGGGCACGTGCGTGCCTCGCTGGCCGAGGATGTCGAGGGTGCCAAGCATGTGCTGGCGGAAGCCGAGCGCCTCGGCCTCGACCTGGCGGGCGTCACCAAGGCGCTGGTGGAGGACGGCGTCAAGCTGTTCGCCGACGCGGCCGACGCGCTGCTGCTGGCGGTGGCCAAGAAGCGCGCGACGTTGCTGGGGGCCAACATCTCCAGCCTGCATTACGCGTTGCCCGACGCGCTGGATCACGCCGTCGATGCGCGGCTGGAACGCTGGCGCAGCGAGGGCACCGTGCGCAAGCTGTGGGCCCGCGACGCCTCGCTGTGGACCAACGGACCGGAAGCGAAATGGCTGGCCTGGCTCGACATCGCGAGCGAGCGTCTGTCGAAGGTGGACGAGCTGATCGCCTTTGCCGACGACGTGCGGCAGGCCGGCTTCGAGCACGTGCTGCTGCTGGGCATGGGGGGATCGAGCCTCGGTCCCGAGGTGTTCGGCGAAACGTTCGGCCATCGCGCCGGCTGGCCGAAGCTGCACGTGCTCGACAGCACCGATCCGCAGCAGATCAAGACGTTCGAGAACGCGGTCGACCTGCCGAAGACGTTGGTGATCGTGTCCAGCAAGTCCGGCGGCACGCTGGAGCCGAACATCCTCAAGGCGTATTTCTGGGCGCGCATGCAGGAGGCGGTGGGAACCGACAAGGCCGGCCAGCATTTCGTGGCGGTCACCGACCCCGGCTCGCACATGCAGAAGGTCGCCGAGGGCGACGGCTTCCGCAAGATCTTCTACGGCAACGCCGAAATCGGCGGCCGCTACTCGGTGCTGTCGAATTTCGGCCTGGTGCCGGCGGCGGCTATCGGCATCGACGTGCGCGCCTTCTTGCAGGCGACGTTGCGCATGGAGCAGGCGTGTTCGGCCGGCACGCCACCCGGAGCCAATCCCGGCGTGGTGCTAGGCGCCATCCTGGGCGAGGCCCAGCTTGCCGGCCACGACAAGGTCACGATCATCGCCTCGCCCGGCATCGCCGATCTCGGCGCATGGCTGGAACAGTTGCTGGCGGAGAGCACCGGCAAGCTCGGCCGTGGGCTGGTGCCGATCGACGGCGAGACGCCCGGCGCGCCCGAGCTGTACGGCCGCGACCGCCTGTTCGCCTACCTGCATGCGGACGACAAGCCGGATGCGTCGCAGGATGCGGCGGTGACGGCGCTTGAGGAGGCCGGGCAGCCTGTCGTGCGCGTGACGCTGAACGGGCATCAGGAGCTCGGCCAGCAGTTCTTCCTATGGGAGTTCGCGACCGCGGTCGCCGGCAGCATCATCGGCATCGATGCGTTCGACCAGCCCGATGTCGAGGCCAGCAAGATCAAGACCCGCGAGTTGACGGACGCGGCCGCCAAGACCGGCCAGCTGCCGGAGGAGACGCCGTTCGCGAGCTTCGACGGCGTCACGCTGTTCGCCGACGAAAAGAACGCCGCCGCCCTGCAAGGCGGCAGCCTGGTCGAGGTGCTGCGAAGCCACCTGTCGCGAGCCCATGAGGGCGACTACGTGGCCGTGCTGGCCTACGTGGAACGCAACCCGGCGCATATCGCGCAGCTGCAGGCGCTGCGCATGATGCTGCGCGACCACACGCGTCTCGCCACGGTGGCCGAGTTTGGGCCGCGCTTCCTGCACTCGACCGGTCAGGCCTACAAGGGCGGGCCGAACAGCGGCGTGTTCCTGCAGGTGACGGCTGACGACGCGGCCGACCTTGCCGTTCCCGGCGCCGGCTACAGTTTCAGCGTTGTCAAAGCCGCACAGGCGCGCGGCGATTTCGGCGTGCTTGCCGAACGTGGTCGTCGCGCGCTGCGGGTGCATGTCGGCTCCGACGTCGGTGCCGGCCTGTCTGCCCTGACCGCGGCCATCAAGTCGGCCCTCGCCTAGACCCCGCCAACACTCGGAGCTCCTGAATGCAATTAGGCGTCATCGGACTGGGCCGCATGGGCGGCAACATCAGCGTGCGCCTGATGCGGGCGGGCCACCACTGCGTTGTCTACGACCACAGCCCCGAAGCGGTGAAGCGCGTCGCTGGCGAGGGGGCGATCGGGGCGGCCGACCTCGCCGACCTGTTGCGGGGCCTCGAGAAGCCCAGGGCCGTGTGGGTGATGCTGCCGGCCGGCGAGATCACCGAGCAGACCATCGCTTCGCTGGCCGAGCACATGGAGGAGGGCGACACCGTCATCGATGGCGGCAACACCTTCTACAAGGACGACATACGGCGCGCCGCCGCGCTGCGCGGCAAGGGCGTCCAGTACATCGACGTCGGCACCTCCGGCGGCGTATGGGGGCTGGATCGCGGCTACTGCATGATGATCGGCGGCCCGGCCGAGGTTGTGGAACGCCTCGATCCGATCTTTTCCGCGCTGGCCCCTGGCATGGGCGATGTCGGCCGCACCAAGGAGCGCCGCAACCGCGATCCGCGCCCGGAGCAAGGCTACATGTATTGCGGGCCGGCGGGATCCGGGCACTTCGTGAAGATGGTGCACAACGGCATCGAGTACGGCCTGATGCAGGCTTACGCCGAAGGCTTCGACGTGTTGCAGGGCAAGGCGTCCACCGAGCTGCCGGAGGACCAGCGATTCAAGCTGGACGTGGCCGATATCGCCGAGGTCTGGCGGCGCGGCAGCGTGGTGTCGTCCTGGCTGCTGGACCTGACGGCCTCGGCGCTGGCCGAGAACGAGACGCTGTCCGAGTTCACCGGCCATGTCAGCGATTCCGGGGAGGGGCGCTGGACGGTGGAGGCGGCGATCGAGGAATCGGTGCCGGTGCCGGTGCTCTCCACCTCGCTCTATGCCCGGTTCCGCTCGCGGTCTGGCAACACCTTCGGCGAGAAGCTGCTCAGCGCCATGCGAAACAAGTTCGGCGGCCACGTGGAGACACATAGCTGAGCGCGTACTCCAACGCCGCTGGGCAGATACCCCGACCCAGCGATCCGGCGGTCCTGGGCCGCGCGCCACAGGCGCCGGCGTGCCACTTCGTCATCTTCGGCGCCGGCGGCGACCTGACACGCCGGCTGCTGATGCCGGCGCTGTACAACCTGCGTCTCGCCGGGCTGCTGGACGAAGGTTTCCGGATCGTCGGCGTCGACGTGCGCGACATGGACGACGACGCATTCCGTGCGCATCTGCGCGAGGCCATGACGCATTTCGTGACCGAGCGGCGCGGCGATGCGGAAGCGGCGCTGGACCGCCTGGCCTGGAGCTGGATGGAAGATCGCACGACCTACCTGTCCGGCGACTTCGCCGATCCGGCCACGTTCGAGCGGCTGAAGGCCACGCTGCCGGATGCCGACAACGCGGTGTTCTACTGCGCGACCGCTGCGCGGTTCTTCGAGATCGTGGCGACCCAGCTGCATCGGGCCGGGATGACCGAGGAGGCGGTCGGCTTTCGGCGAATCGTCGTGGAAAAACCGTTCGGCCACGACCTGGCGAGCGCGCGGCTGCTGAACTGCGCCCTGCTGAAATGCGTGAACGAGACGCAGCTCTACCGGATCGACCACTATCTCGGCAAGGAGACGGTGCAGAACATCATGGCGCTGCGTTTTTCCAACGGCATCTTCGAGCCGATCTGGAAGCGCGACAACATCGACCACGTGCAGATCACCGCCGCCGAAACGGTCGGGGTGGAACGCCGCGGCAAGTTCTACGAGGGCACCGGCGCGCTGCGCGACATGGTGCCGAACCACCTGTTCCAGCTGCTGTCGATGGTGGCGATGGAGGCGCCCGCCTCGTTCGACGCCGACGCGGTGCGGACCGAGAAGGCCAAGGTGCTGCAGGCCATCCACCCGTTCTCCGACCGCCAGGCAGTACACAACGTGGTGCGCGGACAGTATCGGGCCGGGCGTTACGGCGCCGACGCCGTGCCGGGTTACCGCAGCGAGCCCGACGTGGAGGGCAATTCGAGCACCGAGACCTTCATCGCGATGAAGCTCGCCATCGACAACTGGCGCTGGGCCGGGGTGCCGTTCTACCTGCGCACCGGAAAGCGCATGTCGCGCCGCCGCACCGAGATCAGCATACACTTCAAGCAGGCCCCGTTCGCGCTGTTCCGCGAAACGCCGGTGGACAAGCTGACGCCCAACATCCTGTTCCTGCACATCCAGCCGACCGAGGGCGTGACGCTGCAGTTCAGCGCGAAGGTGCCCGGGCCGCGCGTCAAGCTCGGCGGCGTGAACATGAACTTTAACTACGCCGACTATTTCCACGAGGGCCCGAGCACCGGCTACGAGACGCTGCTCTACGATTGCCTGGTGGGCGACGCGACGCTGTTCCAGCGCGCCGACAACGTGGAGGCGGGCTGGACGGTGGTGCAGCCCGCACTCGATGCCTGGGAGGCCGGCCACATCCACGTGCATCCCTACGCCGCCGGCACCGACGGCCCGGACGAGGCCGACGCGCTGCTGCGCCAGGACGGGCGAAGCTGGGTGAGGAACGACCGTTGATCCGCCTGCTGGTATCCGACATCGACGGCACGCTGGTGACCAAGGAAAAGGAGCTGACCGCCCCGGTCCGGGAAGCGGCGCGGCGCCTGTCGGAAGCCGGCGTCAAGCTGGTGCTGGTCAGCAGCCGGCCGCCGCGCGGTGTCGCCCTGTTCGCCGACGCGCTCGGGCTCCGCACGCCGCGGGCCGCGTTCAACGGCGGCGTGTTCACCGATCCCACCGGCGCGGTGCTGCGGGCGCGTCTGCTGGATGCGGACGTGGCGCGCGAGGCGCTGGGTCATTTGCAAGACCAGGGCATCGCGCCCTGGCTGTTCACCACCGAGGAGTGGCTGCTGACCGACCCGCAGGGCGACTACGTGCCGTGGGAGCAGAAGACCGTGCAGATGCCGTACCGTGTCGTGCCGGACCTCGCGGCCGAGGCCGGCTCGGCGGGCAAGATCATGGCGGCGTCGAAGGATTTCGCGAAAATCGCGGCGTGCGAGGCGGCGTTGCAGGCGACCCTCGAAGGCCGGGCCGCGGTGCATCGCAGCCAGGACTACTACCTCGACATCACCCATCCCGACGCCAACAAGGGCGAGGCGGTGCGCGAGGCGGCGCGCCTGCTGGACCTGGACCTCAGCGAGACCGCCTGCATCGGCGACATGCCGAACGACCTGCCGATGTTCGGCGTGGCCGGGTTCAGCATCGCCATGGGCAACGCGCCGGCCGACATGCGCGCGCGCGCCGACTACGTCACCATCGGCAACGAGGCGAGCGGCTGGGCGCAGGCCGTGGAACGTTTCGTGATACCCCGCGCCGCAGGAGAACAGTGATGGCGGACATAAAGCTGCTGCTGGCCGACGTGGACGGCACGCTGGTGACCAAGGAAAAGCGGCTGACCGAGCGCGCCGTCGCCGCGGTGCAGGCGATGCGCAAGCGCGGCATCGGCTTCGCCATCACCAGCGGCCGGCCGCCGCGCGGCATGGCCATGCTGATCGCCCCGCTGCAGATCGACACGCCGGTGGCCGGCTTCAACGGCGGCCTGTGGGTCAACCCGGACATGTCGGAGATCGAGGCACGCACCCTGCCGCGTGACGTGGCCGAGCGCAGCATCGCGATGCTGACGCGGGCCGGGCTGGATGCGTGGGTTTACAGCGGCGAGGACTGGCTGGTTCACGACAAGGATGCGCCCCACGTCGCGCGCGAGGAATGGACGGTGAAGTTTGCGCCCAAGGTGGTGGGCGATTTAGGCGCGGCGCTCGACCACGCGGTGAAGATCGTGGGCGTCAGCGACGACCTGCCGCTGGTCGAGAAAACCGAAAAGGCGATCCAGGACGCGCTGGGCGAGGGCGCCTCGGCCGCACGGTCGCAGCCCTACTACATCGACATCACCCATCGCGAGGCGAACAAGGGGTTCGCGATCCAGTACCTGGCCCGCCGGCTGGGGCTGGACACGCAGGCCATCGCCACGATCGGCGACCAGCCGAACGACACGCTGATGTTCCGCCACAGCGGCCTGTCCATCGCCATGGGCAACGCCAGCGAGGCGGTGCGCAAGCAGGCGAACGAGGTGACGGACTCGTCCGAGGCGGAAGGGTTCGCCATCGCCGTCGAACGCTTCATCCTGGGTGGGGGCTCGCGCGCATGATGGGACCGAGGATCGTCACCCTGGCCGATCCCGAAGCGCTGGCCCGGCACGTGGCCGAGTGGCTGACCGGGCTCGCCTGTGCCTCGACCGGCCGGTTCGCGGTGGCGCTGTCGGGCGGCAGCACGCCCAAGCGCCTGTTCGAGATCCTGGCCGAGCCCGCCTTTCGCGACCGCTTCCCGTGGGACCGCACGCACCTGTTCTGGGGCGACGAGCGGTTCGTGCCGCCCGACCACCCCGACAGCAACCAGCGCATGACGCGGCTGGCCCTGCTCGACCACGTCCCGATTTCCGAAGCCCAGATCAACCCGATGCCGACCACCGGCCGGCTGGAGGACGCGGCCGCCGCCTACCAGGCGACGCTGTCGGCCTATTACCATCGCGAGGCGCTGGACACGGAACAGCCGCTGTTCGACGTGAACCTGCTGGGCCTTGGCGAGAACGGCCACACCGCATCGCTGTTTCCGGGTTCCGCCGCGCTGGACGAGACGCTGGCCTGGGTGTCGCCGGTGACCGAGGGGGTGCCGCAGCCGCGGCTGACGCTGACCTACCCGGCGCTGGCCTGCAGCCGCGTCGTGGCGTTCCTGGTGGCGGGCAGCGCCAAGGCGCCGGTGGTGCGGCGCGTGCTGGACGGCGACCGCTCGCAGCCCGCCGCACGGGTGGAGGCGGCGGGCGAACTGATCTGGTTCCTCGACGAGGCGGCGGCCGCGGACCTGAAGCGGTGAGCGACCGCGACGCGCTCAAGCGCGAGGCGGCCTCGATCGCCGCGGACATGGTGCAGGACGGCATGGTGGTGGGTCTGGGCACCGGCTCGACCGCCGCCTTCTTCATCGAGGCGCTGATCGCGCGCCGGCCGGACATACTGTGCATCCCGACCTCCGACCGCAGCGCCGCGCAGGCCCAGGCGGGCGGCCTGAAGCTGGTCGGGTTCGACACGCACACCGTCATCGACCTGTGCGTGGACGGCGCCGACGAGATCAAGCGGGACAACCTGGACCTGGTGAAGGGCCTGGGCGGCGCGCTGCTGCGGGAGAAGATCGTCGCCAGTGCGGCGCGCCGGCTGGTGATCATCGCGGATGGCGACAAGCTGGTGGACTGGCTGGGCACGCGCGCGCCGATCCCGGTCGAGGTTGCGCGGTTCGGCTGGCAGCTGACCCGCGCGCGCCTGGCCGAGCTGGCGGAGACGGCCGAGCTCCGCACCTCGTCGGACGGCGAGGCGTACCTTACCGACGGCGGCAACCACATCATCGACTGCACCATGGCCGCCATCGCGGACGCGTCGGTGCTGAACCGGCAGATGCGCCAGATCGTGGGCGTGGTGGAGACCGGCCTGTTCGTCGGCATGGCGGAGCTGGCGCTGGTGGCCGATGGCCAGGGCGTCACCCGCTACACGCCGCGATGAGCGGGCTCGACGGCCCTCGGCACCGCGCGGTGCTGATCGTGATGGGCGTGTCCGGCGTGGGAAAATCCACCATCGCGGAGGCCGTGCGCGACCACCTGCGATGGCCGTTTCAGGAGGGCGACGCGCTGCATCCGCCGGCAAACGTGCAGAAGATGCATGCCGGCGTGCCGTTGGACGACGATGACCGTGCGCCGTGGCTGCTTGCGGTCCGCGCCTGGATCGATGCCAGGGTGTCGGCCGGCGAGCCGGGCCTGATCACCTGCTCGGCGCTGAAACGCCGCTACCGCGACGGCCTGGTGGACGGCCGGTGCGAGGTTCGGCTGCTGTACCTCAAGGCCGATCCCCGTGTGCTGGAAGAACGGCTGGCGCGGCGGCAGGGCCATTTCATGCCGGCCAGCCTGCTCGAGAGCCAGTTGCAGACGCTGGAGGAGCCGACCGAGGACGAGCGGCCGATCGTCGTACGCGTCGATGCCACGCTGGACGAAACGGTGGCCGACACGCTGGCGGCGGTGGCGCGTGCCGGCTACCTCCCTGCTAGAGCTTGACCAGCATGGCCTGCGACGTCGGCAGCTCGATGGCGCGCTCTCGTCTCGTGGTGAGGAACTCGGTGAACGCGGCACGCACCCCGTCCAGGTAGGAATAGTCGTGCGTCAGGATGATCCCGCCCGGCAGCATGCGCGGGTAGAAGAACTCCAGGCAGCCGAGCGTGCTGGATTTCAGGTCCACGTCGAGATGGACGAAGGAGAAGCGGCGGTCGGCGACCGGCGTCGCGGTGCCGGGAAACAGTCCCTGGTAGAAGCTGATCTCGGGCCGGTCGGCCAGGTAGGCCTGCACCGAGGGCAGTGATGCCGCGTAGTGCCCCTCGCGCATGCGGGCATGTTCGAAGGCTTCGGGCGCCGGCAGGCCGGCGAAGGTGTCGAACAGATGCAGCCGCGCGCCGCCGCTGGCCTGGCTGATGATCCTGGCCGAGCAGCCCTGGTAGACGCCGACCTCGGCCATTTCGCCGCCAAGGCCCGCCTGGGCACGGGCCAGGGAGTAAAGCGTGAAGGCCTCGTTGCCGCTCAACAGGGATTCGCGGCCGCTGCGCGCCGCACGGATCGCGGCCAGCACGTCCACCTCCTTGTGGCCGGCCAGGAAAGCGAGTTCCAGGCGGGCCAGCAGGCCGATGGAGAGGGAGCGGATAGCGCGGCTGCCGGCGATCAGCCGATGCAGGCGGGCGCTGTCAAACCGGCTGCTCCGGGGAGCGGCCAGCAAGGCAGGTTCGGCAGTGACCGATAGGGCATTGGCGATGGGGAAAAATCCTCGTCGGGTGGCAGGAACGGACAGAACGCGCGCTTTGGCCGATCGCGCGCCTGGAAACAAAACTTTTCTGGATGCGCATCGTCTTGGGTGGAGCGATGCCGGAAAGCACGTAAAGAAAGGCGTTCCTTTCTGAAGAAAAGAACCAAAAGACTTTAGTCGACAGGGCTTTACGCCAGGAAACCTACGATCCGCTCTGCTTCGCGAACGATCGGGTCGGCCAGCTCGCGGGCGCGCATCGCACCGTGACCTAGCAGCGCTTGCAGATGACCGGGATCGTCCAGCAGGCGGCGCGCCTCCCCGGCGATGGGCGAAAGCTGCGTGACCAGCAGCTCCGCCAGCGCCTCCTTGAAGGGGCCGAACCCGCTCCCGCCATGCAGGGCCAGCACGTCGGACGGCGTCGTGCCGGCGAGTGCCGCGTAGATGCCGACCAGGTTGCGCGCCTCCGGCCGTCCGTCCAGCCCCGCCGGCTCGCTTGGCAGCGTCGCCGGGTCGGTCTTGGCGCGCCGCACCTTCAGCGCGATCGTGTCGGCATCGTCGGTCAGGTTGATGCGGCTCTGGTCGGAAGGGTCGGATTTCGACATCTTCCGCGACCCGTCGCGCAGGCTCATCACGCGGGCTGCCTCGCCCAGGATCAGCGGCTCGATGCGCGGGAAGAAATCCACGCCGTAATCGTGGTTGAACTTCTCGGCGATGTCGTTGGCCAGCTCCAGGTGCTGACGCTGGTCGTCGCCCACCGGCACGCGCGTCGCGTGATAGGCGTGGATGTCGGCCGCCATCAGGTTGGGGTAGACGTAGAGGCCGGCGGACGCCGCCTCGCGATCCTTGCCCGCCTTGTCCTTGAACTGAGTCATCCGGTTCAGCCAGCCGAGCCGGGCCACGCAGTTGAAGATCCAGGCCAGCCGCGCATGGGCGCTGACCGCGGATTGGGCGAACAGCACGCTGCGCCGCGGGTCGATGCCGCAGGCCAGCAGGGTGGCGGCCATCTCCAGGCTCTGGGCGCGCAGCCGTGCCGGATCCTGGAAGGTGGTGATGGCGTGCAGGTCCACCACGCAGAACAGGCACTCGTGGCTGTCCTGCAGCGCCACCCAGTTGCGTATGGCGCCCAGATAGTTGCCGAGGGTGGGAATGCCGGAAGGCTGGATGCCGGAGAACACGCGCTGCATGGCGCTGTGGTGGCGCGCGCGGCCCGATTTATCAACCCTGGCACCGCCTTGCCGGACGCGGCCGGAACCCCCTAATCGGCGCTATGGCCAACCTTCGCAGCAAGCGCGTCACCGTCATCGGCTTCTTCGCCGTGCTCGCCGTCATGGTCGGCGTCACCTCGTACTCGGTCACCCTCTATCGCCTGTTCTGCGCGTTCACCGGCGCCGGCGGCACCACGCAGCGCGTGGCCGGCAACACCACCGCCGAGACCGGCCGCCTGGTGACCGTGTTCTTCGACACGTCGGTGGCGCCGAACCTGCCCTGGCGCTTCGCCCCGGCGCAACGCTCGGTCAGCGTGCATCTGGGCGAGGACGCGATGGCGTTCTTCACCGCCACCAACATGTCCGACCACGACATCGTGGGCCACGCCGCGTTCAACGTGACGCCGGAGAAGGTCGGGGCGTATTTCAAGAAGATACAGTGCTTCTGCTTCACCGAGGAGCGGCTGCGGGCCGGCGAGCAGGCGCGCATGCCGGTGACGTTCTTCGTCGATCCGCAGCTGGCCGCCGACCCCAACACGGCGGACGTGCACGAGATCACGCTCAGCTACACCTTCTTCCAGTCCAAGCGGCCGGAAGACGCGAAGGATCTGTCGCGGTTCGCCGCCGCTCCGCCGGTGGTGGCCGTCGCTGGCCCGGCGGCGCGGCCAAGGCAGAATTGACCGCGATCTACGTCGATGCCGATGCCTGCCCGGTGCGCGAAGAGGTGTATCGGGTAGCGGGCCGGGTCGGGGTGGACGTGCTCGTGGTCTCCAACGGGTCGCGGCCGATCCGGCCGCCGGCCCTGAGCTTCGTGCGCATGGTGACGGTGCCCGAGGGCCCGGACGTGGCCGATGACTGGATCGCCGAGCGCATCACCGCCGCCGACATCTGCGTCACCTCCGACATCCCGCTCGCGTCCCGCTGCCTGGCGGTGGGCGCCCGCGCGCTGTCGCCCAGCGGACGCGTCTGGACGGCGGACAACATCGGCAACGCGCTGGCCGGCCGTGCCGTCTCCAGCCACATGCGCGAACTCGGCATGCTCACCGGCGGCCCGCCGCCGCTCGGGCGCGCGGACCGCTCGAATTTTCTCAGCGCGCTCGATACGATGGTGCAGGCCGCGCGCCGGAGCGCGGCGGTGGGAGGGCGCGGATGATCACCGGCGGCTGTCTGTGCGGCGCGGTACGCTACGCAGTGGATGCGTTGCCACTCGTCACACGCACGTGCTGGTGCCGGCTGTGCCAGCACCTGGGTGGCGGCAGCGGCACGGTGAACGTGGGTTTCCCCGCCGCTTCGGTCGCCATGACCGGCGCGCTCGCTACCTATGTCGGCCCCGCCGACAGCGGGGCGGTGCTGCACCGCACGTTCTGCCCGGTGTGCGGCACGCCGGTGTCCAGCCAGGCCGAGAGCCGCCGCCACCAGATCTTCCTGCGGGCCGGCACGCTGGACGACCCGGAGGTGGCCCGGCCGGCGATGACGATCTGGGTCGCGGCCGCGCCGAGCTGGGCCTGCATCGCCGAGGACCTGCCGAGGGTGGAGCGCCAGCCGCCGCCGGCCGCGTGAGGCCCTGCAGGTCTGCCTGGTGTTCGAAGGCCCGGCCGGCCGTCTTGTGAACGTTCGGATATTCCGATAAAAGATACTGGATATCCTGATCCTGGGGGCATGATGCCGCTCTACATCAAGGACGACGCCACGGCCGCGATGGTGGCGCAGCTTGCCGCGTTGCGCGGCCTGACCAAGCAGGACGCGGTGAAGATGGCCGTCCAGGCTGAACTGGACCGGGCGAAGCAGGACGTTCCGCTGCGTGACCGGCTGGCCGCCTTCTACGCGGCCAACCCCTTGCCGCCCGCCACCGGACTGTCGGCGGACAAGGCGTTCTTCGATGCGTTGTCGGGAGAGCCGTGACCCTGTTCGCCGATGCTTCGGCGCTGGTCGCCATCGCCGGACGCGAAACCGATTGGGCCGACCATGCCGACCGGATAAGCCGTTACCGGACACGCCTGTACTCGGCGATCTCGGCGTGGGAAACCGTGGCGGCCCTGTGCCGCGGCTTCGGCATCTCGCCTCAGGATGCAAGGCAACGGCTGCATCGCCTGGTGAGCACGCTGGACATGACGCTGGTCAGCGTGGCCGAGCGCGAGTTCCAGCTGGCGGCCGATGCCTATGCCAGGTTCGGAAAGGGTCGGCATCCGGCCGCGCTGAACATGGGCGATTGCTACGCCTACGCCTGCGCCCGCGCCAACGACGCCCGGCTGCTGTTCAAGGGCGACGATTTCGCCAGGACGGACATCGACCGGGCATGAGCATGGCCGCGCCCGTCACCCGCCACCGCGCCCGCTGGGTCTCGCCGCTGATGCGGCGCGTGCTGCTGGTCAATTTCGTGCCGCTGGCGCTGCTGCTGGGCGCGGTGCTCTACCTCGACCAGTACCAGGACGGCCTGCTGGAAGCCGAAGTTTCCGCCCTGCGCGAGCAGGCGCGAATCTATGCCGGGGCGCTGGGCGAGAGTGCCGTGCGTGTGACCGACCCGAACAACCCGGTGCTGGTGCCCGACATCGCGCGGCCGCTGCTGCGCCGCCTGACCGACCCCACGCCCAACGCCGGCGCCAAGATCTACGCGCCGGACGGCACGCTGATCGCCGACAGCCGGGTGCGCATGGGGGCGGGCGGCGCCGTCAACACCGAGCCGCTGCCGGTCGCCGTCCCGCGCGGCCCGGTGGTGGGGCTGGTGAGCCGCCTCTACGACGACGTGCTGACCCTGCTGCCGCACACGCGCGAGACCCATGTCGAACTCAACGCCAACGCCGCCGGCGCCGACTGGCAGCCCGACGTGCGCCAGGAACTGCGGCTGACCAGCAGCAACGACAGCCACGAGATGCCGCCGTTCATCCGCCGCACCCAGGAGAATCAGCTGCTGGTGACGGTGAGCGAGCCGGTGGAGCGCGACCGGCACACGGTCGGCATCGTGCTGCTGACGCGCGACGCGGTCGAGGTGGACCAGAGCCTGTTCGCCGTGCGCGTCTCCATCCTCGGCCTGTTCTTCGGGGCGCTGATCCTGACGGTGCTGCTGTCCTGGTACCTCTCGCTCACGCTGGCGCGGCCGATCCTGCGCCTGGCCGACGCGGCGCGCGACATGCGCGAGGGGCATGGACGGACCGGCGCGGTGCCGGCGCCGCTGCTGCGCCGTCGCGACGAGATCGGCGAGCTCGGCCTCGCCCTGTCGGATTCGGCGACGGCGCTGTGGGGCCGCATGGACGCGATCGAGCGCTTCGCCGCCGATGTCGCGCACGAGATCAAGAACCCGCTCAGCTCGATACGCAGCGCTATCGAAACGCTCAAGCGCGTGCGCGAGGCGCCGCAGCAGGCGCGGCTGCTGGCGATCATCCAGGACGACGTGGTGCGGCTGGACCGGCTGATCACCGACATCAGCGATGCCAGCCGGGTGGACGCCGAGCTGTCGCGCACCGCGACCGAGCGGGTGGACGTGGTGCCGATGATCGCGGCGCTGGGCGAGATCGCGGACGCGACCCGCCAGGACGACCAGCCCCACCTGGTGGTCGAGATCCCCGAGGGCGAGCTGCCGGTGCAGGCGCTGGAGGGCCGCCTGGTGCAGGTGCTGCGCAACCTGATTGGCAACGCGCAGAGCTTCTCGCCGCCCGGTGGAACGATCGTGCTGCGCGGCCGCGAGACCGGCGGCATGGTGGAGGTGTCGGTGGAGGACGAGGGCCCCGGGATACCGCAGGGCAACCTGGAACACGTCTTCGACCGCTTCTACTCCGAACGCCCGACCGGCGAGACGTTCGGCAAGCATTCCGGCCTGGGGCTCTCGATCAGCCGGCAGATCGTCGAGGCGTTGCGCGGCCGGATCAGCGCCGAGAACCGGCGCGACGGCGAGGGCCGGATCCTCGGCGCCCGCTTCGTGGTGCGCCTGCCCAAGGCCTGACCGCCCAATCAACGGGCGGTGGTGCGTTGCAACAGCGTGCCAGGACGGTGCAGCATCGGTGCCGGCATCCGGAGTGGGCGGCGCGATGCGGCAGAGGCTGGACGAGGTGGAGCGCGAGACACGGCAGGCGCAAGCCGTGCTGCGCGCGGCCCGGTTCCACGTGCCGCACGTGGCGCTGGTGATCCTGACCACGCTGGCGGTGCTCTACACCCTCTATTTCGCCGCCTCCATCATCCTGCCTTTCGTGCTGGCGCTGGTGCTGAGCCTGCTGCTCAGCCCGGCGGCGCGCTTCCTGTGCGACCGGCTGCGTTTCCCGCGCATGCTGGCGGCGCTGCTGCTGATCCTGTCCCTGTTCTCCGTCATCGGCGGCATCGGCTACGCGATCTCCCTGCCCGCCACCGGGTGGATCGCGCGCGCGCCGCAGAGCCTGCCCACGCTGCAGAAGAAACTCGGCTTCCTGCGCCGGCCGATTGCGCTGTTCGAAGGCGGTCTGGAACAGATGCAGACGCTGATGCGCGACACCGGCCACGCGCCTGCCGAACCCGAGGGCGAGGCGGCGGTCCGAACGGCGGGGGCCGGCCAGCCGCAGACGGTCACGGTCAGCCAGGGGTCGAGCGTCGGGCTGACCGTGCTCGCCGGCACCCGCTCGTTCCTGGGCGAGAGCGTGACCCTGCTGATCGTGCTGTTCTTCCTGCTGGCCGACGGCGACGTGCTGCTGCGCCGCTTCGTGGAGATCCTGCCCGGCCTGACTGAAAAACGGCGGGCGGTGCAGATCGCCACCGCCATCGAACGCAACATCTCGAGCTACCTGGCCACCATCACCCTGATGAACGTGCTCGTGGGCATCGCCAACGGGGTCTCGGTCTGGGCCTTCGGCCTGCCGGACCCGCTGCTCTGGGGCACGGTGGCCTTCATGCTGAACTACGTGCCGGTGCTCGGCCCGCTGACCGGCATGGTGCTGTTCTTCTTCGTCGGCCTGTTCAGCTTTTCGAGCGCGCTATGGGCGCTGGCGCCGGCGGGGGTGTACCTGCTGATCCACATCACCGAGGGCGAGACCGTCACGCCGCTGCTGCTGGCCCGGCGTTTCACCCTCAACCCGCTGCTGGTGATCGTGGCGCTGATGTTCTGGGACTGGCTGTGGGGCGTGCCGGGCGCGCTGCTGGCGGTGCCGCTGCTCGCCGTCTCCAAGATATTGTGCGACAACATCGAGGTGCTGACACCGATCGGCCATCTGCTGGGCGCCGAGCCGACCCGACGAAGGGGTGGCTAGGTGGCCGTGGCCGCCGCCTCGCTGCACGCAAGCTGCGCCGCGCGGGACGGGGCCGGCGTTTTGCTGCTGGGCGAGCCGGGCGCCGGCAAGTCCGACCTGCTGCTGCGCCTGATCGATCGCGGCTTCACGCTGGTGGCGGACGATCGGGTCAGGATCGAAGGGCGGGAGGCAAGCGCGCCGGAGGCCCTGGCGGGCCTGCTGGAAGTGCGCGGCCTGGGGCTGCTGCGTCTGCCGTTCGCCGCCTCGGCCAGGCTGGCGCTGGTGGTGCGGCTGGCCCGCGGGGAACGCCTGCCGTTGCCGGCCCGTTACGACGATCTTGACCTTCCCATGGTTCTCTTGGACCCGTGGCCCGCCTCGGCGCCGATACGGGTCGGGCTGGCCCTTGATGCCGTTCAGGGCAGGGGTTCGTTCGTGACGGGGGCGTTCGAGTGAGCACGCGGGCGACGACGAGCACGGCCGAGCCGCCATTGACCCATCGGCGGGTGGTCCTCCTCACCGGCCTGTCCGGCGGCGGCAAGGCATCGATCCTGCGCGTGCTGGAGGATCTCGGTTACGAGGCGGTGGACAACCCGCCGCTGCGGCTGATGGAAGACCTGGTGGTGCGGGGCGAGCGGCCGACGGCGATCTGCGTCGACACCAGAAGCCGCGGCTTCGATCCGGGCGAGGTGCTTGCGGCCCTGGCCCGCCTGCGACGCAACCCTGCCCTGCGTCCGGAGCTTGTTTTCGTCTACGCCGACGAGCCCGTTCTGCTGCGACGCTTCACCGAGACGCGCCGGCGGCACCCCTTGGCGCCGACCAGCCGGGTGGCGGACGGGGTCGCGGCGGAGGTCGCCCTGACGGCACCCCTGCGCGAGGCCGCGGACATGCTGCTCGACACCACCGACCTCAGGCTGCCGATGCTGCGACGCATCGTGGAACAACGCTTTAGCGGGGCAGCGGGGGACAAGGCGGGCATGACGGTGTCGCTGATGTCGTTTGCCTACCCCGCCGGCCTGCCGCGGGAAGCAGAGCTGGTGTTCGATGCGCGGTTCCTGCGCAACCCGCATTACGATCCCATGTTGCGCAAGAAGACAGGGCTGGACGGGGACGTGGCCGCCTACGTGGAGGCCGACCCCGATTTCCTGCCGTTCGTGGACAAGGTGACCGATCTGTTGTCTCTGCTCTTGCCCCGCTTCGTTCAGGAGGGCAAGAAATACGCGAGCGTGGCCATAGGCTGCACGGGGGGCCGTCATCGTTCGGTTCACATCGTGCAGGTTCTGGCTGACCGCCTGCGGCGAATGCCGTCGGGCGGAAGCGGTCCGCCAGAGACCGCGTGGCGCGTGGGGGTGACGCACAGGGAATTGTTGCGTGGCGTTCAATCCGACGGTTCGCTCGAGCAGGCGGCCGGCACATCTCTCGACGCGGGCCACCCCCTTGGCCTTTCGCGTGATCCAGGCGCAGGAGGCCTGACAGACATCCCATGATCGGATTGATCCTGGTCACCCACGGCCGCCTGGCCGAGGAAATGCGCGCCGCCATGGAACACGTGGTCGGGCCGCAGCGTCGTGTCGCCACCGTCTGTATCGGGGTGGATGACGACGTGGAGCAGAGGCGGCTGGACATCCAGCACTGCATCGAGGACGTCGATGACGGCGACGGGGTGATCCTGCTGACCGACATGTTCGGCGGCACCCCCTCCAACCTCGCCATCAGCATGATGGGCCGCGGCGGGGTGGAGGTGATCGCCGGCATGAACCTGCCCATGCTGGTGAAGCTGGCCAAGGTGCGGTCGCGCCAGACGCTGGCCGAGTGTACCGACATCGCGGAGATGGCCGGCCGGAAATACATCGCCGCCGCCAGCCACGTGCTGGAAACCTGCAAATCGCCCAATTTCTGCAAGTCGCTGGACCCGCGGCAGTCCGGCGCCGGGGTCGGCCACACGGCCCTGGACCTGGCCGCGCTCCGCGCCGTGCCGGTAAAGGCGCATTGACGGCCCGGATTTCGGCCCGATGAGCGATGCCGGTGGCGAGGCCGTGGTCTCCCGGGTGGTCGCCATCGTCAACCGTCGCGGGCTGCATGCGCGTGCCGCCGCCAAGCTGGTCAACACCGCCGAGCAGTTCTCCGCCAACGTGGACGTGCTGCGTGACGGCCAGGTCGTCTCGGCCAGGTCGATCATGGGTCTGATGATGCTGGGCGCCGGCATGGGCAGCACGGTGGAGCTGCGCGCCGAGGGGTTTGACGCCAGCGAGGCGATGGAGGCGATCGCGGCGCTGATCGAATCCGGCTTCAATGAGCAGGACTGAGGACGGAGCGCCGGCCAGGACGGCCGGCCGCAAGCGGGCGGCGGCCGCCGCCACCGAGACCACGCTGGGCGGCATACCGGTCAGCCCTGGCATCGCCATCGGCACGGTCTATGCCGCGCGTGAGCCCAAGGTGGACGTCAAGCGTGGCAAGATACGCGCGGAGGCCACCGAGCCGGAACTCGCACGGCTGGACGCGGCGGTGCAGAAGTCGCGCCGGCAGCTGGGCAAGCTGCGCGCGCGGCTGACCGTGCTGCCGGAGGACAGCCAGCACGAGATCGCGCCGCTGATCGACGCCTACCTGCAGATGCTGGGCCCGTCGCGCCTGCTGCGCCACGCCCGACGGCGCATCGCCGACGGTCACGTGACGGCCGAGACCGCGGTGGTGGACGAGATCGAGGCCCTGGCAGAAGCCATGCTGGCGGTGGGGGGCGATGCACAGGCGCGGTCACGCGACGACAGCGATGCCCGCCAGCGGCGCGCCGACGAGATACGCGAGACCGGGCGCCGATTGCTGCGCAACCTGACCGAATCCGGCTTCCGCAGCTTCGCCGCCGTGCCCCAGGGCGCCATATTGGTGGCAGAGATGCTGCGCCCGGCCGATGCCGCGCTGATCGATCCGGCCCGTATCGCCGGGCTCGCGACCGAGGAGGGCGGGGCCGACGGCCACACCGCCATCATGCTGCGCGCGCTGGGCGTGCCGGCGGTGCTCGGCATCCAGGGCCTGCTGGAAGCGGCGCGTACCGGCACGGTGGCCGTGCTGGACGGCGCGGCCGGCCGCGTCGTGCTGAACCCGGTGGCCGCAACCCTGGCCGAGGCGCGCAGCGGCGTCGCCGCCTATGCCCGCGAACGGCAGCGCCTGGCGCGGTTCCGCCGCCTGCGCGCCGAGACCACGGACCACGAGCGGATCGAGCTGCAGGGCAATTTGGAGCTGCTGGCCGAGCTGCCTTTGGTCGCCCAGTCCGGCGCCTCCGGCATCGGCCTGTTCCGTACCGAGTTCCTGTTCATGAACCGCGAGACCCTGCCCGACGAGGCGGCACAGGCGGAGACCTACCGCACGGTGGTCGAGGCGATGGACGGCGACACGGTCACCATACGGGTGCTGGACTGGGGCGGCGAGAAGGACATCGACGCGCTGGTGGCGCGCGGCCTGGTGCCGGACACGCTGGACCACAACCCGGCGCTGGGCGTGCGCGGCCTGCGCCTGCTGCTGCGCCAGCCCGACCTGTTCGAGACCCAGCTGGCCGCGATCCTGCGCGCCGCCCGCGCCGGGCCGGTGCGCGTGCTGCTGCCCATGGTGACCAACGCCGCCGAGGTGCGTGCCGCGCGCGAGATCTACGAGCGTGTGGCGCGAAGGCTGCGCCGGCGTGGCGAGAAGCTGCCGGACCCGCTGCCGCCGCTCGGCATTATGATCGAGACGCCCGGGGCGGCGCTGGCCGCCGACGCGCTGTCGCTGGAGGCCGATTTCTTTGCCATCGGCACCAACGATCTCGCGATGTACACCCTAGCCGTGGATCGTGCGGCCACCGAGGTCGCGAGCCTCTACGACCCGCTGCACCCTGCCGTGCTGCGGCTGATCCAGTTTGCGACCGAGGCGGCGCTGCGCGTGCGCAAGCCGGTCAGCGTGTGCGGCGAGATGGCCGCCAACCCGGCCTGGACCCCGTTGCTGCTGGGCCTCGGCCTGCGCTCGTTCAGCATGAACGCGTCGGCGGTGCCGCGTGTGAAGCAGGCGGTGCGTGCCGTCTCCATCGACGCCTGCGCCCGCTTCGCCGGGCGCGTCATGCGGCAATCGGATGGCGAGCGGATACGCGAACTGATCGCAGGTTTCTCCTAGCGCGCATCCTTGGTCGAACTTTCGGCCAAAGCGCAAAATCATTGCCCACCCGATCCGCTCTGGCACAGTATCCCGCCCCGCCGCCGGGCCGTCGCCCGACGCCGCATCTCTCGCAAGGTTGCTGGCATGAACGGGAACGATCGACACACCCTGGATGGCGGACAGGCGCCGGCGCCGTACCGGATGACAGGGCCGGTCGTGCAAGCCCGATCCTGACCATGCAGCTCGGTGTCATGGTCGACCTGCTGATCGGTCTCGGACTCATCTACTTCCTGCTCTCGCTGATCGCCACCTGCGCTCAGGAGATCGTCGCCGGCGTGTTCGCCTGGCGCGGCACCTACCTCTCCAAGGGCATCGACGTCATCCTGGACAACAGCGGATCGGCGGCGCTGCGCTTCGACGGCCTGCGCGACTGGCTCACCGCGCACTTCACCCCGCGTGCCGGCAAGACGGTGGCCGCCGCGTTTCACGAAAAGGTCGCCGCCGGAACGCAACCGCCCAGTCCCGTGCTGCAACGCGTGCTGGACGTGCAGCACCACCCGCTGCTGCGCAGTTCGCCCACGACGCTGCCGTCCTACGTGCCGGCACGTAACTTCTCCACCGCCCTGCTCGGCGCGCTGCGGGACGGCTCGCAATCGTTGCTGTTCACCCAGGTCGAACAGACGATCGAGGCGCTGCCCGCGGGCGACCTGAAGACCACGCTCACGCTGTTCGTCCAGGATTCGGCCGGCGACATCGACGCCTTTCGTGCGCGGCTGGAAACCTGGTTCGACGATGCGATGGATCGCATGAGCGGCGCTTACAAACGCCTGACGCAGTACGTGATGCTGGTGCTAGGCTTCATCCTCGCCGCAAGCCTGAACGTCAGCACGCCGCACGTGATCAGGCTGTTGTGGGAGACGCCGAGCCTGCGCTCGGTGATCGTCGCGCAGGCCTCGCGGGCGGCAGCGGACGCGCCGTCGCGTCCGCTGCCGCAGGTCGATGCACTGCGCGTGCAGCTTGCCGATTTCGAGGCGCGGCAATTTCCTGTCGGATGGGCCTGTTGGGACGAGGATGCGGCCCCGACATCCGCCTCCCGCACGTGCCCGGACACCCGGCTGCGCCCCCGGCGCCTGGCATGGTACATCCTGACCTCGCTGCCCGGCTGGATCATGACCGCCATCGCCGTCTCGCTGGGCGCGCCGTTCTGGTTCGACCTGCTGCAAAACCTCATGAACATCCGCAACGCCGGCGCCAAGCCTGCCCGTGCGAGCGACCGGTAAGGCGCCGCCACCGCCGCACGGCACCTCCGGATCCCGCAGCATGCAAAGGAGCTTCGTAAAAGCCCTTGCCGCTGCAACCGGAGTTCAGGCCTCGGCGGCCCCGGACGAAGCCTCGTCCCGAGGCACCAGCCGGTAATACCGGCTTACCACCCCCTGCGACTCACGAACCTCGAGGGCCAGTCGGTTGGAATCGAAGATCTGGAAGAACTCGTCCCAGGCGATTTCGGTCAGACCGGCTTCGGGGGTGCCGAAATCGAAACGCAGCAGCGGCGTGCCGCTGGACGAGGTCCTCTCCAGCATGCCGGGGCGGCCGTCACGAGCCTCCGCCCAGGCGCGAATGAAATCGTGATCGGTCGTCGTCTCGCTGCTCATGGCCGTCTCTTCCCGCGTGCAGCCTTCACAAACGGGTCGCCGTGGGCTGCGTTCCCGGCTCTCTCACGGTTGGGATCGCAGCCAGGCCGAAGCCCAGCAGGAGGAACAGCCAGCCGCTATTGGGCATGGAGGTGAAGGCGGAGGTGGACGCGATCGGCCACAGCGCCACGAGGACGGTGGCGAACAGCCCGACCCTCAGCGGGTCCGGCTGGCGCCACAGCCCGCGCCCCAGGGCCAGCAAGGCGGCCGCCGCCATCGCCGCCAGGGTGGCCACGCCCGGCAGGCCGGCATCGTCGGCCGCCTCCAGATAGTAGTTATGCGGGTGCAGGTTGCAGGCCCGAACCCAGTCGAGCAGCTGGTCGGGGCCGCGCATGTTCAGCACGACGGCACATTCCCGGCGGAAGCCGTCGAAGCCGAGCCCGACCCAGGGGTGGAGTTCGGCCACGCCGACGGCGCGGGCGAAGATCAGCCCGTAATCGCTCTCGGCGAAGTGGCGCATCTGCCAGGCGAAAATCCGCACCAGCTTGTCGTTCGTGACCGGCGAGATCACGGGCATGGCGGCCAGCAGCAGGGCGCCGGCTGCGATGGCCGCCACGACCGGCAGGCGCAGCCGCGGCAGCAGCATGGCGGCCACCCCAAGCCCGAGCAGCATGAGCAGGCTCGGCATGCGCTGGCCGATCAGCAGCATCGTCAGCACCGACACGGCGAGCAGCGCCAGGCCGGACACGGCGCGCCGGGCCGGGCCGTTGGCAAGCGCCATGCCGGCCGGCACCATCACCACGAAGAACAGCAGGATGAACGCCGGGCCGGCGCGCGGCTTGTTGAACGGGCCGGTCAGCGCCCCGTCCGTCCAGCGGCCCTGGCCGAACAGGTTGTGGCCGGTCAGCGCCTGCTGCCAGGTTTGCAGCGCGATCCAGGCGAAGCCGGTGGCCAGGACCAGCCACAGCCAGCGCTGCCGCGATGCTGGCGGGAGCAGCCAATGGCCGGCGGCGATGCCAAGCAGCGGCAGCCGCACCGCCAGCACGGCCATCAACAGGCCGCCCGTCCCGATAACGGAGCACAGCACCAGCCACAGCCACCAGACCGCAGCCGCGCGGGTGAACGCGTGGCGCGTCCAGGCGAGGTCGCGGGTGCGGAACACATGAAGCAGGAACAGCAGGTCGATCGCGACGATCAGGATTTCCGCCACGGCACGCGCGTGCAGCAGGGCCAGCGGCAAGCCCAGGCAGGCCAGCCACGCGGCACGACCCAGCGCATCGTCGGTGCAGGAACGTCGAAGCCAGTCGAGCGCAGGAAGCATGAGCCATCTCCCACTTCCCTGGCAGGGCAGGCAAGCTGGCGTCGTTCGCCACATTCTTGCGCTTTGGGCCGCAGACTTGGCATCAGTCTGCTGACCTAAGTCGAAATCAAAACAAGAAACAAAGCAATATCAGGCACATGCAGCCGATGTGGTCTTCTGGCACACCGGCTGCAACTCGGCCCGGGTGAACCGGACCATCAGCCTGATGACCACAACCGACCCTGCTCCCTGGATAGCGTCCGGCGCCGCTGGTATAAGGGGTCAAAGCTGCGCCTGCGCCGGGGGAAGCCGTCATCCTACACGCTGACTCCCGTCCGGCCGCGTGCCGTGTGCCGGTGTGCCTGCTCGGCGCCGGCCTGCTGGCCGGCTGCGCCGTGGGCCCCGACTATGTCCGCCCGTCGCCGCCCGTCGCCAGCCGCTACACCGAGGATGCGTTGCCGGCGGCCACCGGCGCCGCCGATGCTCCCTCGGGCGAGTCCCAGCATTTCGCTGCCGGTGCCGACGTGCCGGGGGCGTGGTGGGCGCTGTTCCGCTCGCCCGCGCTCACCGCGCTGGTGGCCGAGGCGCTGCGCCGCAACCCTTCGCTGGAGGCCCAGGCCGCCGCCTTGCGCCAGGCGCAGGAGACGACGCTGGCGCAGACCGGGGCGCTGCTGCCCACTGTCTCCGCCCAGGTGAACCGCACGCGGCAGGAGCTGAGCGGGGCCGAGGCCGGCGTCGCCGGGTCGGGCTTCTCGCAGACCTTCTCGGTCTATGACGCGCAGGTCAACGTCTCCTACACCTTCGATGTCTGGGGCCAGGTGCGGCGCAGCGTGGAGGCCGACCGAGCGCGCGCCGAGCAGCAGGCCTTCACGCTGGAAGGGGCGGCCAACATGCTGGCCGCCAACGTGGTGACCACGTCCATCACCGCCGCCTCGCTCGCCGCCCAGATACGTGCCGAACAGGCGCTGGTGGATGCCGAGGGGCTGCTGCTGCGCACCGTGCGCAGCCAGTTCCAGCTGGGCGGCGCCACCGGCACCGACGTCGCCACCCAGGAGGCGCAGCTCGCCAACACCCAGGCGCTGGTGGTGCCGCTGCAGACCGAGCTGGTGCAGGCGCGCGACCAGCTGGCCGCCTATCTCGGGCGCGTGCCGGAAGGGGCGGGGCTGCCGACGCTGTCCCTCGACGACCTGACGCTGCCCCCCACCCTGCCGGTCAGCCTGCCGTCGCAGCTGGTGGACCAGCGGCCCGACATACGCGCGGCGGACGCGCAGTTGCACGCGGCCACCGCCACCATCGGCGTCGCCATCGCCAACCGCCTGCCGCAATTCACCCTCAGCGCCTTTGTCGGCACCGCCCCGGCCAAGCTGGGGCAGCTGTTCACGCCGGGCAACGGCATCTTTGAGGTGCTGACCCAGGCGCTGGCGCCGGTGTTCCAGGGCGGCACGCTGCTGCACCAGCAGCGCGAGGCGGTGGCCGCGGCCCGAGGGGCGGCGGCCAGCTACCGTTCGACCGTGGTGAACGCGTTCCAGAACGTGGCCGACGTGCTGACCGCCCTGCAAGGCGACGCCCGCGCGCTGGAGGCCAACCAGCAGGCCGAGCGTGCCGCTGGCCGCAGCCTCGGCCTGGCTCGCCTGCAATACGGGGCGGGCGGGGTGTCCTACCTGACGGTGCTGACCGCGCAGACCCAGTACCAGAACGCCGTGCTCGGCCTGATCCGCGCCCAGGCCGCGCGCTACACCGACACCGCGGCGCTGTTCACCGCACTCGGCGGCGGCTGGTGGCACCGGCGCGACCTGCCACCGCCGCCCGAAAACCTCTTGAGGTCCCTGCTGCCATGAGGCTCACCCGGTCGCCGTTCGCCCTGCTCCTGCTCGCGCTGCCGGCCCTGGCGCAGGAGCCGCCCGCCACCGTCTCCACCATCGTCGCCCATGCCACCGACTGGCAGGACACGCTGCAGGCGGTGGGCTCGCTGCGCGCGGTGCGCGGCGCCGACCTCGCCGCCGAGGTCTCGGGCGTGGTGGACAGCGTCGATTTCGATTCCGGCCACGACGTGGCCGCCGGCACCGTGCTGCTGCGGCTGCGCCCCAACGACGACGCGGCGCGGCTGGCCGACCTGCAGGCGGCCGCCGACCTCGCCGCTGCCAACCTGGCGCGCGACCAGAAGCAGTTCCGCGCCCAGGCGGTCAGCCAGGCCAGCATTGATGCCGACGAGAGCCGGCTGCGCTCCGCCCGCGCGCAGATCGCCCAGTTGCAGGCGCTGACCGCCGAGAAGGTGGTGCGCGCGCCGTTCGCCGGACGGCTCGGCCTGCGCGTGGTGGATCAGGGCCAGTACCTGCCGGCTGGCACCACGGTGGTGACGCTGCAGGCGCTCGACCCCCTCTACGTCGATTTCTACGTGCCGCAGCAATCGCTGGCCGAGGTGCATACCGGCGAGCGCGCGATGCTGCTCGTGGACGCGTTTACCGGCCGGGCGTTCCCGGCGCGCATCGATGCGATCAGCCCGAAGGTGGATGCGGCGAGCCGGATGGCGCAGGTGCGCGCGACCACGCCCAACCACGACCACGCGCTGCTGCCGGGCATGTTCGCCACCGTGCAGCTCAGCGTGGGCGACGTGCATCGCTACGTGACCCTGCCGAACGCGGCCATCGTCTACAATCCCTACGGCAGCCTGGTCTACGTGGTGGAGCGGGGCCACGCGCGTCAGGTGCTGGTGCAGACGGGGCCCACGCGCGGCGACCAGATTGCGGTCACCGCCGGGCTGGCGGAAGGTGCGCAGGTCGTCACCGCCGGCCAGATCAAGTTGCGGCAGGGCTCCGCCGTGGTGGTGAACAACACCGTGCAGCCCGCCAACGACCCGAGCCCGCACCCGGCGGAGGAGTAGTCCGATGCGCCTGACCGACATGTTCATCCTGCGGCCGGTGCTGGCCATCGTGGTCAGCGTGTTCATCCTGCTGATCGGGGTGCGCACGGAACAATCTCTGCCGCTGCGCCAGTTCCCGAGGACGGTGCACGCGATGATCCAGGTGGAGACCGCGTACTACGGCGCGGATGCCAGCACGGTGGCGGGCTTCATCACCACGCCGATCGAGAACGCGATTTCCCAGGTGGACGGCATCGACTACCTGACCAGCACCAGCATGACGGGCGACAGCACGATTACCGCGCGGCTGCGGCTCAATCAGGATCCGGACCGTGTGCTGACCGAGATACAGACGCAGATCAGCTCGGTCCACAACCAGCTTCCCCCCGCCGCCCAGGCGCCGAGCATCGAGCTGCAGACGGGCGGCAACGGCGGCACGCTGATCTTCGGCTACACCAGCGACATCATGACGGTGGAGCAGATCACCGACTACCTGACGCGCGTGGTGCAGCCGCAGCTGCAATCGATCCAGGGCGTGCAGAAGGCGCAGGTATGGGGCGCGCAGAACTTTGCTGTTCGCGCCTGGCTCGATCCGAACAAGATCGCCGCCTACGGACTGACGGCGGCCGACGTCTCCAACGCGCTGACGGCCAACAATTTCACCAGTGGCGCGGGGCAGACCGCGGGCGCGATGATCACCGTGCCGCTGGGGATCACCACCGGCGTGCACTCGCTGGAGGCGTTCCGCCGGCTGGTGATCAGGCAGACCAACGGCGCCATCATCCGCCTGGGCGACGTGGCGCGGGTGGAGCTGGGGTCGGACAACTACCTGCAATCCTTCCTGTTCGACGGCAAGCCGGCCGTGCTGGTCGACATCGAACCGGTGCCGGACGCCAACGTACTCGAACTCGTCAGCCGGGTGCGCGCCCGTTTCACTGCGATGGCGGGCGACCTGCCGCAGGGCCTGCACGCCGACGTCGCCAACGACAACACGTCGACCGTGCGCGCCTCGATCAGGGAAGTGGTCAAGACGTTGCTGGAGAGCCTGGCGATCGTGGCCCTCGTGGTGTTCGCCTTTTTGCGTTCGGCCCGGGCGTCGCTGATCCCGGTGGTGACCATTCCGCTCTCGCTCATCGGAACGTTCACGATCCTGTATTTGTTCGGCTTCTCGATCAACACGCTCACCTTGCTCGCGCTGGTCCTGGCGACCGGGCTCGTGGTCGACGACGCGATCATCGT
Source organism: uncultured Acetobacteraceae bacterium (assembly GCA_964244615.1). Taxonomy (GTDB): domain Bacteria; phylum Pseudomonadota; class Alphaproteobacteria; order Acetobacterales; family Acetobacteraceae; genus BOG-908. Next base: position 2,593 of record CAXTJP010000020.1, on the reverse strand, counting down.
GGTGGAGAACGTCAGCCGGGAGATGGCCGAGGGCGCGTCCGCGCTGGACGCCGCGCTGCGGTCCGCACGCAGCCTGGCCAGCCCGATCATCGCGATGACGGTGGTGCTGATCGCGGTCTACGTGCCGATCGCGCTGCGGTCGGGCCTGACCGGGGCGCTGTTCCGTGAATTCGCCCTCACCCTGGTCGGCAGCGTCACCGTCTCGGCGGTGCTTGCCTTGACGCTCTCGCCGATGATGTGCCGGTTCCTGCTGCGGCCGCCGGGCGATGCCGGACGGCAGGCGAGGCTGGGGCCGATGCAGCGCCTCTACCGCCCGGCGCTGCGGCTGGCACTCGACTGGCGCCCCGTGCTCGTGGCCTTCGGCATCGCGTTTTTCGCCGGCAGCTATTTTCTCTACGCCGGGTCCACCTCGGAGCTCGCGCCGCAGGAGGATACCGGCTTCGTCCAGATGGGCGGCGCGGTGTCGCCCACCGCCAGCATCGACCAGCTGCGCATCTACGACCGGCAGATCACCGACATCGAGCGGTCGCTGCCGGAGCTCGCCCGGTCCTACCAGTTCGACCAGCCCGGCCAGTCGGGCGGCGGGTTCGGGCTGAAGGACTTCGCGCACCGCACGCGCTCCTCCGCCCAGGTGCTGCAAGACCTGCAGGGCAAGATCGGCGACATCGCGGGCGAGAACCTGGCGGCGTTCCTGGAGCCGCCGCTGCCCGGCAGCTACGGCGACCTCCCCGTCGGCTTCGTCATCAAATCCACCCGCCCGTTCAGCGAGCTGGACACGGTGTCCTCGCGCTTTCTCGACGAGGCGAAGAAATCCGGCCTGTTCGCCTATGTCGATCGCGACCTCAAGATCGACCTGCCGCAATCCACCGTGGTGATCGACCGCAACAAGGTGGCGGCGCTGGGCCTGGACGTGACCCAGGTGGGCAACGTGCTGAACACGCTGCTCAGCGGCGGCTACGTGAACTACTTCGACATGGCCGGCCGTTCGTACAAGGTGATCCCGGAGGTTGCGCGCGGCTTTCGGCTGAACGCCGACCAGCTGAAATCCTACACGGTGGCCAACATAAACGGCATACCGGTGCCGCTCTCGGCGGTGGCGCACCTGGAGACCACGACGGTCCCGGAGAACATCAGCCATTTCCAGCAGCAGAACTCCGCCACCATCAGCGGTGTGCCGCAGGCGGGCGTCAGCCAGGGCGAGGTTGTGGCCGCGCTGAACGCCATCGCGGGCCGGGTACTGCCGCCGGACTACGCGACGGATGCGAGCGGGCAGACGCGCCAGTACCTGCAGGAATCCTCCGGTTTCGCCGCCACGTTCGGTTTCGCGGTGGTGGTGATCTACCTGTCGCTCGCCGCCCTGTTCGGCAGTTTTCGCGACCCGCTGATCATCCTGATCTCGGTGCCGATGTCCCTCGGCGGCGCGTTGCTGTTCATCTATTTCGGCGTGCATGGCGCGACGCTGAACATCTACTCCGAAGTCGGGCTGGTCACCCTGATGGGCCTGATCAGCAAGCACGGCATCCTGATGGTAGAGGTCGCCAACGAGCGGCAGGCGGCGGGCGAGAGCAAGCGCGCGGCCATCGAGCACGCCGCCCTGCTGCGCCTTCGCCCGATCCTGATGACGACGGCGGCGATGGTGCTGGGCGTGGCACCTTTGGTGTTCGCCACCGGGGCGGGTGCGGCGGCGCGGTTCTCGATGGGCCTGGTGATCGCGTCCGGCCTGTCGATCGGCACGCTGTTCACGCTGTTCGTGGTGCCGGCCTTCTACCTGGTGCTGGCCCGTCAGGCCGTGCCCGAGACGGCGCGGGCGACCGGGCCGATCGGGGTGCCGGTGGCGTCGGAGTGAGCAGCGCCAGGCAAAAAAGCTGTGTCTTACCGGTCGGGTATTTGCAGAAACCTCCGCGACAGCCCACCCAAAAATTTTTTGCTTCTTTTTTTCAAAAAAGAAGGCCTTATCTTGCCTTTACCGAATCATTCCTTGTAGCGATAGCCGATCCCGTACAGCGTCTCGAACGCGTTGAACTCGCCGTCCGTCTGCCGGAACTTCTTGCGCACCCGCTTGATGTGGCTGTCGATGGTGCGGTCGTCCACATAGGTGTTCTCGCCATACGCCGCATCGATCAGCTGGTCGCGCGACTTCACCATCCCGGGCCGGGCCGCCAGCGCCTTGACCAGCAGGAACTCGGTCACCGTCAGCTGGATGTCCACGCCTTTCCAGATGCACTGGTGCTTGGTCTCGTCCAGCACCAGGTCGCCGCGCGTCAGCACGCCGCCGGCAGGCGTGCCGGAGCCCTCGGCCCGGCTGCTCTCGTTGCGTCGCAGCAGCGCGCGTATGCGCTCGATCAGCAGCCGCTGGCTGAACGGCTTGGTGATGTAGTCGTCGGCGCCAAGCCTCAGCCCCATCAGCTCGTCCACCTCCTCGTCCTTGCTGGTCAGGAAGATCACCGGCATCTGGGTGCGCAGCCGCAGGCGCTGCAGCAGCTCCATCCCGTCCATGCGCGGCATCTTGATGTCCAGCACCGCGAGGTCGACCGGCTTGGCGTTGATCGCCTGCAGCGCGCTCTCGCCGTCGGTGTAGGTGCGCACCGTGTAG
>CAXTJP010000019.1:0-36375 GCA_964244615.1 uncultured Acetobacteraceae bacterium | reverse complement strand
AGCCCGCGCCGCCGCGCACGTCATGCGCGCCGAACAGGCGCGCGCCGGCTTCCGGCCGGGCGTTCAGCGGCAGGAACCCGTCCTCGCCGAAACCCTGCCCGCGGCGCAGCGCCGGCGCGCCGGCCAGTATCGCCTCGGCCACGCCCCAGTAGCCGAGGTCGCGGAAGCTGTAGCCGCGCGACTCCAGCAGGGCGCGTGTGTCGGGCGACAGCGCGCCACGCTCCAGGAAGACGGCGTCGGGCGTGCCCTGCTCGTGCAGGCGCGGCGCGTCGATCGCCTCCTGGATCGTCATGCCGTGGTCGATGACGTTGACGATGGCTTCCAGCGTGATGGTGATGATCCGGCTGCCGCCTGGCGAGCCCACCACCATGACCAGCTTGCCGTCTTTGATGATGATGGTGGGCGTCATGGAACTGAGCGGCGTCTTGCCCGGCGCGATGGCGTTGGCCGTCCCCTGCACCAGGCCGAACATGTTGGGCACGCCGGGCTTGGCGGTGAAATCGTCCATCTCGTCGTTCATCACGATGCCGGTGCCGCCGGCCACCAGCCCGGCGCCGAACCAGTTGTTCAGCGTGTAGGTGACCGAGACGGCGTTGCCGGCGGCGTCCGCCACCGAGAACTGGGTGGTCTGCGTACCCTCCGGCTTGGGCACCGGAACCTGGGCGGTGGGGGTGGCCCGCACCGCATCGATCGACCGTCGGACCGCCTCGGCGTGGGCCGGGCTGATCAGCTCGGCCACCGGGTTTTGGAAGAAGTCCGGGTCGCCCAGCCGGTTGTTGCGGTCGATGAAGGCGTGCCGCATCGCTTCCACCAGCACATGCACCTCGGCCGCGCTGTGGAAGCCCATCCCCGCCAGGTCGTAGCCCTGCAGGATCTGCAGGATCTCGCACAGCACCACGCCGCCAGAACTCGGCGGCGGGGCGGAGATGACGTGGTAGCCGCGATAGTCGCACTCGACCGGCGGCATCTCGCGCACCTTGTAGCCGGCCAGGTCCGCGTCCGTGAGCCGGCCGCCGCTGGCCTGCGCCACCGCACGCCCGATCGGGCCGTGATAGAAGGCGAGGTCGGGTCCGCGCGCCGCGACCTCGTCGAGCGTCCGGGCCAGGTCGGCCTGCACCAGATGGTCGCCTGGCTGCAGCACCGCGCCATTGCGGAGGAAGATCGCCGACGCGGCAGGGTCGCGGCGCAGCGACGGCGTTGCCACGGCGAAGATGCCCGCATCGCCCTGGGTCATCGTGAAACCCTCGCGCGCCAGGCGTATGGCGGGCGCCATCAGCGCCGCCCGCTCCCAGGTGCCGTAATGGACGCGTGCGTATTCCAGCCCGGCGGGCGAACCCGGTATCGCCACCGACGCCCAGCCGGCGGTGGACATCCCGGGGATCACCTGGCCGCGCGCGTCCTGGAACATCGCGGCGGTGGCCGCACCGGGCGCCTTTTCGCGAAAATCGATGAAAGTCGTGCGGCCGTTGGCCAGGCGCAGAGTCATGAACCCGCCGCCGCCGAGGTTGCCCGCCTCCGGATAGACCACCGCCAGGGCGTAGCCCACCGCCACCGCCGCATCCACGGCGTTGCCGCCACGGCGCAGCACGTCGGCCCCGATGTCGGAGGCGAGGTGCTGGGCGGTGACCACCATCCCGCCGCGCGAGGCGACGGGGGCAGGATCGGCCGCGAATGCGAGCGAGGGGACAAGCAGCAGGGAGAGCAGGACAATGCGCATGGCGTGCAGGCTAGAACACAAGCCCGTCACGGTCATCCGTCGGGGGTTCGTAGGGGCGAAACACGCCATCGGCCTGCAGCACGTTCAGCACCCCGGTGCGTATGGCGAACCAGGCGCCGTGCAGGGCCAGCGTGCCGGCCCGCTCGCGCTCGGCGATCCAGGGAAAGCTGCGCAGATTGGCGAGCGAGACACGCACCAGTTCCAGCTCGCATGCCTGCTCGCGATCGCCCGGCGGGCTCAGCAAAGCGTGGCGCCTGGCCGGCTCGCCGATCGACATCCAGTTGGCGACGAAATCGCCAGCCCCCTCCGGCGCCCCGTCCAGCAACGCCCTGACCCCGCCGCACTGGCCATGGCCCAGCACCACCAGATGCGAGACCCGCAGCACGCACACCCCGAACTCCAGCGCCGCACTGGTGCCGTGATAGGCGGCGTCGGGCGCGTAGGGCGGCACCAGGTTGGCGACGTTGCGTATGGTCAGCAGCTGCCCCGGTGCGGTGTCGAAGATCACCGCCGGGTCGACCCGGCTGTCGACGCAGGCGACCACCATCACGTCGGGGCGCTGGCCGTGGTCGGCGAGCGCCTCGAAGGTGGCGCGACGCTCCGGCCAGCCGGTCTGTCGGAAACGGCGGTAGCCGGCGAGCAGGTGTTCCATACGAGGGGTGTAGCGCGGCGGCGGCCGCCGTGAACACCGCCGGTGTTGCGCCGGCACCGCCGCCCCGTCCGGGCCTCGAAAGCAAACCGGCCCGGCCCCACATCGTTCCTGCTCCGAAGGAGACCGAGATGACCGAAACGATACGGCTGGCGCCGCACGACCCGGTGCCCGATTACGGCAACCACGCCCTGGTGCTGCGCCGCATGGGCGAGGACGACCCTAACGCCGTCCTGATCGAGATCGTGTTCTACGGCCCGCATGGCGGCAGCACGCCTCTGCCCGGAAGCAACCTCGACGAGGCGGTCAAGCTGGCGCTGGCCGAGGCCGAGAAGCGCGGGCTGAAGACGCTCTACGTCGTGGACCGCACGGCCGGGAAGCTGGAGCGCGAGGCTCTGCACGACCATGGCGAGCGCAACTTCACCGGTGATGCGCTGTCGGACACCGATGCCGAGGATGGCGTGGCGGGTGCGGATATTCGGGATCGGCCGCATGATGCGGGGTTTATGCGGTAAGGAAGCAAGGCCTTCTTTTTCTGAAGAAAAGAAGCAAGAGACTTCTGTTCATCGGCGCACGTCGGACGGTGAGCGTAATTCCCCGAAAAAGAAGCGCTTCCTTTACATCGCCGGCACAGGCTCGCTGATCGGCGGCAAGGAAATGTCGTCCCCGCCAGGCCCCGGCAGCTCGGTGCCTGGCGGCGCGGGCGGGGGTGGCGATGGCATGGGCGGGGTCACCGGTTCTGGGGCGGTCTGGGCGTAGATCATCCGTTGATCACCGAGCCGCCATTGGGGTGAAGGACCTGGCCGGTCATGTAGGCGGCGTCCGATGAGGCCAGGAAGATGTAGCTGGGCGCAATCTCGTCGGGTTGTCCAGGGCGTTTCATCGGCACCGCCTCGCCGTGATGGGCCACCTTGTCGGCAGGGTAGCTGGCCGGGATCAGCGGCGTCCAGACCGGGCCGGGCGCGACCGCGTTGACGCGTATCTTCCGGTCCACGAGCTGCATCGCCAGGCTGCGGGTGAAGGCGACGATGGCGCCCTTGGTCGCCGCGTAATCCACCTGCGACGGCGCGCCCTTGTAGGCGGTGACGGACGTCGTGTTGATGATGCAGGTGTCCTCGGCCATGTGCGGCAGGGCCGCCTTGGTCAGCCAGAACATGCCTAGGATGTTGGTGCGGAACGTGTTCTCCACCGTGTGCTCGTCGATCTCCTCGAAGTTCTCGCACAGATGCTGTTCGGCGGCGTTGTTCACCAGGACGTCGATGCGGCCGAACTCGGCCACCACCTGGCGCACCAGGATGGGCGCGAAATCGTGGTTGCCGATGTCGCCGGGGATGCTGAGGGCGGTGCGCCCCTCGGCCTCGATCAGCGCCACCGTCTCGGCCGCGTCCTCGTGCTCGTTCAGCCAGGTTATGGCGACGTCGGCGCCCTCCTTGGCGAAGCCGATGGCGACGGCACGGCCGATGCCGGAATCGCCGCCGCTGATCAGCGCCACCCGGCCGGTCAGCCGACCGGAGGCGCGGTACTGCGCCATCTGGGATTCGGGGCGCGGCTCCATCGCCTGCTCGCTGCCGGGCAGGCCCGGCTGGGATTGCGGCGGCGGCAGTTGGTCTTCGTCCATCGTCTCGCTCATGGCACTGTGAACGGCGCATGGCGCTCCGGGTTCTTCAGCGTCTCGGCCGCTTCCTGAACGAGGGGAGCGCCGAAGCTGCGCTCCAGCCGGCGTATGGTGAAATGGGCACGGGCGAGGTTGCGGTAATGGTCCAGGAAGGCGGCGTTCAGCGACGCGCCGGCGATCGCGCCGGCGATCGGCATGGCCTGCAGCGAGAACTTCTCGCCAAGCACCACGCCGTAGCGCGACCCGACCTCGGCCAGCAGCCGGGTGAACGGGCCGCCCTGCAGGGCGAAGCGGGCGGAGAAGTAGCCGAGTTCGCTCTCGTCCTGGTCGGCCTCGCTGCGGAAGGCGAACACCTCGAGGCAGGCGCGCCGTGCATCGTCGGTCGACAGGTCCTCGCCTTCGACCGCGGCGATGCGGGCGATCTCGCGCATGATGGTCAGCGTGGTGAAGGTGGCGTCCGGCAGGAAGCCGGCCAGGCCAATCAGCCCGCTGAACGCGCCCGAGCCGATGACGGCGGCGCGCGCCAGTCTGGTCCGGCTGGATGGCGAACGGTCCAGGCCCAGGATGGCCAGGTCGTAGGCGCGCGACAGCGCGGCCTCGGCCACGCCAGAGACCTTGGACTGCACCATGCCCATGCCGATCTGCCGCAGGCCGAAGCGGCCGGCCATGTTGACCGCACTGCCGAGCAGGTCCGCCATGCGCACGATCAGTCCGCGGCCGCGATCGATCCGGGCCAGGGCGTCGGCGAGCTCCCGCCTGGCCACCTCGTCCAGCGAAACGGTGGCCAGCGCCCCCGGCGCCGGCCCGTCCATCGTCGTGTCGCTCATTCGACAAGCACCCCCAGGTTCCACAGCCATCCACAGGGGCAAACGCTGCGCCGGGCATTTGGGTGCGCTATGAGGTGACCGATGACCAACATCGATATGCCGCTGCTGGGCCTGTCCCAGCGCCTACCCCCGTCCAACCTCTCGGCCGAGCAGGCGCTGCTGGGCGCGCTGCTGTCCAACAACAAGGCTTACGACCGCGTTTCGGAGTTCCTGCTCGCGGACCATTTCGCCGACCCGGTGCATGCGCGCATCTACCAGTCGATCTCGCGCCGGATCGAGGCGAGCCAGATCGCCGACCCGGTGACGCTGCGCGCGGAGTTCGAGCATACCGGCGTGCTGGAAGAGGTCGGCGGCACCGCCTACCTGGCACAGTTGCTGACCGCGATGGTCGGCATCATCAACGCCGGCGATTACGGGCGCACCATCTACGACGCCTGGGTGCGACGGCAGCTGATCGAGATCGGCGAGACGGTGGTCAACCAGGCCTTCGCGCCGGAGCCCGACCTCGACGGCACCAAGCAAATCGAACTGGCGGAGCAGTCGCTGTTCGACCTGGCCACGCACGGCACGTCGGACACCAAGATGATGGTGTTCGCCACCGCGCTGGCGCACGCCATCAGCAGCGCGGAACTGGCGTTCAAGCAGGCGGGGCACGTCTCGGGCCTGTCGACCGGCCTGCGCGACCTCGACAAGAAGACCGGCGGCCTACACCCGTCCGACCTGCTGATCCTGGCGGGCCGCCCCGGCATGGGCAAGACGGCGCTGGCGACCAAGATCGCGTTCGGCGCGGCGGAGAGCATGCTGGCCAACGCGCGTGTGGACGACCCCGAGGCGATCCCGAAGAACGCGGTGGTGATCTTCTCGCTCGAGATGAGCGCCGAGCAGCTGGCCAACCGGCTGCTCTCCGAAGAGTCGCGCGTGTCCAGCGACAAGATACGACGCGGCGAGATCGGCGAGCGCGACTTCGCCAAGTTCGTCAGCGTGTCGAAGAAGCTCCAGCACCTGCCGCTCTACATCGACGACACGCCGGCGATCACGCTGTCTGCGCTGCGCACGCGCTGCCGGCGGCTGCAGCGCACGAAAGGCCTGGGGCTCGTGGTGATCGACTACCTGCAGCTGATGCGGCCGTCGGCCGGCGTGCGCGCCGAGAGCCGGGTGCTGGAGATCAGCATGATCACCCAGGGGCTGAAAGCCCTGGCCAAGGAGCTAAAGATTCCGGTGATGGCGCTGAGCCAGCTCTCGCGCGCGGTGGAGAGCCGCGAGGACAAGCGGCCGCAGCTCTCGGACCTGCGCGAATCCGGCTCGATCGAGCAGGACGCCGACGCGGTGATGTTCGTCTACCGCGACGAATACTACCTGCAGCAGCGGGCGCCCAAGCAGATGGGCTTCGACAACGAGGAGAAGTTCCAGAACGCGCTGGAGAAGTGGCAGCGCGACATGGAGCAGGTGCACAACAAGGCCGAGCTGCTGCTGGAAAAGCAGCGCCATGGTCCGACCGGCAAGATCGACCTGTTCTTCGAGGGCGAGTTCACCCGCTTCGCCGACCTCGACATCGTTCATGGCGGCCACGACTAGGCGGCCGGGAAGGCCGCCAGGTCGTGGCGCGGTGCGCGTTACTTCAGGTGCTGCGCCAGGAACTTGTTCATCTCGAACATCGTCACCTTCGGCTTGCCGAACACCTTTTTCAGCTTGTCGTCCGCCAGTATCTCGCGTCCGTCGTCGGGGTTCTGCAGCTTGTTCGCCTTGATGTACACCCAGACCTTGCTGACCACCTCGCCGCGCGCCATCTTGCCGCTGCCAACGACCGCCGCCAGCTCGGCCGATGGCTGCAGCGGCTGCTGTAGCGCGTTCGGCTTGTGGCCGGCCTTCGGCTTCTCGACCGACGCGCCCTTGGTGACCGTCTTGCCCTCGCCTTCCTTGGCCGCCACCGCCTTGTCGCCGGCGACCGGCTTCACCTTCTTGGCGTCCATGTCCTTGGAGGCAGGCTTCTTGGGCTCGGCCTTCGCGGCGGCCTTGGCCGCGGGCGTGGCAGCAGGCTTGGCCGTCTTGGCCGGGGCTTTGCTCATGTGTCTCTCCGGTTGGATCCGATTCGATCCCCCGGACAATGCGGCACCGGAAGACTGGGAAGCAACCGTAACGGTAAAAGCCCGGCCCGGTTTTCAAGGCTCTTGCCCGCAGGCGGGCCGGCGCGGACACTGACGCGCCACGGCACAGGACAGACGGCCATGCGGATCAACACGGTCGCCGGCGAGATCACGCCGGCCGAGCTCGGCCGCACGTTGATGCACGAGCACGTGCTGGCCGGCTACCCCGGCTGGTACATGGATACCCGCCTGCCGCCGTTCCGACGGGCGGACGCGCTGTCGCGCACGGTGGACGCGTTCCAGCGCCTGCACGGCTACGGCATCCGGACGGTGGTCGACCCCTGCCCCACCGACCTCGGCCGCGACGTGGCGTTCTGCGCCGAGGTGAGCCAGCGCAGCGGGATCACGCTGATCTGCACGACCGGCGTCTACACCGAGTCGTTCGGCATTCCCTACACCTTCCGCCACCTGGAGACCGCGGCGGTCGAGGAGATCTACGTACGCGAGATCGAGGACGGCATCGGCGAGAGCGGCATCAAGGCCGGCCTGATCAAGATCGCCACCGGCGACGGGGTCGTCACCGACTACGAGCGCCGCATGCTGACCGCCGCCACGCGGGCCGCGAAGGCCACCGGCGTTCCGCTGATCTCCCACACCGAGAACTGCAGCTGCGGCCACGACCAGATCGACATCGTGACCGAGGGCGGCGTGCCCGCCCACCGGCTGCTGGTCGGCCATTGCGACGGGCGCGACGACCACCCCTACCAGGCCTCGCTCGCCGCCCGCGGCGCCTATGTCGGCTTCGACCGCTTCGGCCTCACGGTGTTCAACAGCGACGAGACGCGCATGCGCAACCTCAAGCAGATGATCGACGCCGGCCATCGCGACCGGCTGATGGTCAGCCAGGACAAGGTGAATTGCTGGCTTGGCGCCATACCCGGCGTGGGCAGTGCGGAGGACATCGCGCGGATCGTGCCCAACTGGACGATGACGCACCTATTCGAGCGGATCTTTCCGGAGCTGCTGCGCATGGGTGTCGCGCAATCGGACCTCGACGCGCTGCTGTTCGACAACCCGCTTCGGTTCTTCGGCGACAGCCTCAAGGCGGCCTGACGGTTCAGGCCGCCGCGTCAGGGCGCCGCGCCGCGCCGCGGGCCCGTGATCGCCTGAAGCGGGCCGGGGGGCGCCAGCAGCACGCTATGTTCCGGTCCGCTGCCGACCGGCACGTAGCCTGCCGCGGCAAAGGCCTCCATGATCGGGTCGTGTCCCATCTGGCGTATGCCGTCCTTGTGGGTGAACGAGGTCGGGTCGTCCTCGAAGATGGCCAGGCGATGGGCGCCGATTGCGGCCTGGAACCCGGCCAGCGGGCCGCCCCGCGCCACGCTCTCGGTCAGGTTGAAGACGTCCACCTCCGACGGCTTGCCGGCCCACCAGCAGACCGACATCAGGATGCACCCGGCCGGCCCGTCCGCCTCGGCGACGCGGGCGATGACGGGTCGCCACGCCTCCACCCGCGCCTCGCGGTCGGCGATGTCGGCCCAGGCGATCGGCAGGTGCCAGGGCCAGCCCGCGATCAGCGGCAGCGCCGCCAGGCCGCTGATCGCGGCGGGGCCGAAAGCCGTGCCCCGCCACCGGACCCGGGCCGCGAGCGGCGCCGAGAGGGCCAGGCCGAAGCCGAGGCAGAGCGCGACCAGGGTCTCGAAATGCGCGTTGTAGTAGACGCCCTCGCCCAGGCGCTGGAAGATGCCCGTCAGCGTGGCGATCACGGCGAACAGGGCGACGAACCGCGTGGCCGCCCGCTGCTCCGCCGATGCTCCAGGCCACATCCGGCGCAGCAGCCAGGCCTCGACCGCCGCCATCGGCACGAGCGGCGCCAGGCGGCTGAAGGAATGGGTCAGCAGCTTGGCGCGGAACACCCGCCGGTGGCGCAGGATGTCCGTGAAGGCGATCTCGCCCTGCAGCCCCGCGACGACGGCCAGGCCGACCCCGACGGACAGCGCTGCGGCGGCTAACCAGACCATCGCCGCCCGGCGGTTCAGGGTGGCAAGCCAAACGGTCGCCGAGAGCGGCAGGGCGATGAGGTTGTGCTTGATGAACCCGCCGGCGACCATCAGCACTGCCGCGCCGATCAGGTTGGCGACGGGCAGTTCGCCCCGCGTCAGCCGCGCCAGGCCCCGGCCGCGCAACAGCACCGCCAACCCGCCCAGCATGACCGCGTGGGCCAGCCACTGGGGATCGTCCATGGCGACGTAGGTCCGGTAGAACGTGCTGGTGTACAGCAGCACCAGGAGCCCGGCCGCGATGGCGCCCCTTGTCGGCGCGCCCAGAAAGCGCGCGGACAGGCCGGTGAGCGCCGCTGCCGCCAGAAGTGCGAGCAGGGCCAGCACGCGCCCGGCCAGGATCATGTCGCCGAACACGAAGCGGCCGAAGGCGCCGACGAGGTAGAAGCCGAGCGGCGGGTAGTTGTTGAAGACGAAGCTGTCCCGCGGCGGGTAAAGCGGTGGGCTGCCGGGCGTCACGGCCCGCATGTCGAAGATCGCGTTCCAGCCCTCGTTGTAGTTGATCGGGATGTGCAGCGGGATGGTCAGCACCGGACCCAGCAGCAAGAAGGCGAGCAGGACGAACCCCGCCAGCAGCACACGATCGAAAACCTTGTTATCCAAATCCATGCGTCCTGGTCAGCTTTCGGGGGATTGGTTACGAGCTTCGCCCATGGCGGGCAGCAGGTGGCCGATGCACGCCCAGACCAGGGCGCTGTAAAACTGGTGGTCACGGTCGCGCAGGACGGTCTCCGGCGTGATCCGGCCCGCCGGGACCGCGCTGCGTACCGACGCGTACCAGTGCACCGCGAGTGTTGCGGCCGGCACCACCTCGCCCAGCGCGACGTGCGCCCTCGGCCGGAACCAATGGTCGGAGATTTCCGGCGCGAAAGGATGGAACACCTGCGGGGCCAGGATCGTCAGCGCTTGGCCCGCCGGGCCGTCGGCCAGGCGCTGAAGCAGATGCGGCCCGAGCGCGCAGCGCGGCGTGCGCTGCGCCGGTGGCAGCGCCACCATCGCCCGCAGGTACGCGGCCAGGAACGGCGCCTGCCGGTCCGCCCCCATCGCGGCGTTGGTGACACTGCGAAAATACAGCGTCTCCATCCGCCTGAAGGCCCGCCAGCCGTCCGGACGCCACCGCAGCAGCTTGCGAAGCAGGTCGAGCGCCAGGGCGCGGGCACGGGGAAGAGGTGCCGGGGACGAACGCACGCGCACCGGCCAGACGATGGATTCCGAACCGACGAACATGCCCGTCCCGATTAGCGGGGTGAGCGCCGCGACGGTGACGGTGTCGAGGTCGAGGTACAGACCGCCTTCGCGATACAGGATGGCGGCGCGCAGGATGTCCGCACGCTTCACCGGCGCCTCGATGCTGCCATACAGCTCGGCCAGGTCGGAACCGACGCCCAGCATCTCGCCGGCCTGCGTGAGGTAGGGCACCGGCGCGATGGCCGACAGCCTGACGCGTGGCGCCGTCCTGAGCACGTCGAGGATCGGACCTTCGGCAAGCGTGTCGGTGTGGTGCAGGACGATTTCCGGAAGATCGCATCGCTCGGCTGCGGACAGCACGGCGAAGACGTGCACCCAGCCCAGGTGGCGACCGATCCAGCAGAAATGGAGGCACGCCGGCATCGTCACCCTGGCTTCTGCGTCGTCCATGCCCATCCGCATCCCGCGCCCGGCGGCCAGACACGGCCGGTGATGTCGCCGGTGGCGGGCGCGAGCGGTAAACCGTTCAGGGTTCCGGCGATAGGCCGCAAGCCCGTACCCCGTCACGACACGCCGAGATGATGGAGAAAGTTTAACGATCGCGACGCAGGCTGCGGGATGTATCCGATCGGGGGCGGCGTTAAGGGAGCCGTCAGGTGCAGCCTGGGCGGGCCCTGGTGGTCGCCCGGGTGCATGCGCGCAACGATGGCCTGGTTCCCCCGGCGATCCATCCGAATCGGAAGCACGTGTCGATGAGCGCCATCCGCGACCGCACGGCCCCCGTGACTGGCCGCGCAAGACAGCCTGGGCTGCGATGACCCGGCCTGCGATGACCCGGCCTGCGATGACGTGCGTGATCGTGGCGGCCGGCCAGGGCGTCCGGCTGCGAAACGGGCTGGAGCTGAAGCCGCTCGTGCGCCTGCGCGACACGCCGCTGATCGGGCACGTCATCATGCGTTGCCGACGGGCCGGCGTTCGCGATTTCATCGTGGTGGGCGGCTACAGGGGGGACGAGCTGCGCGGTGCGCTCGAGTCGTTCGCCGAAGCCGGACCGGGCGGCATCACCTACGTCGAAAACCCCGAATGGCAGCGCGCGAACGGCGTGTCGCTGCTCTGCGCGCGTGACCGGCTGGACGGCCCTTTCGTGCTGACGATGTGCGACCACCTGTTCGACCCGGCGCTGCTGCGCGGTCTGCTGGATGCGCCGGGCCGGCCGGACGGCGTGACGCTGGCGGTGGACTACAAGATCACCGACGCGGTGCACGATCCGGACGACGTGACGCGGGTCTCCTGCACCGATGGCCGGATCACCGCGATCGGCAAGAAGCTCGAGAACTTCAACTGCTTTGACACGGGCGTCTTCCTGTGCGGCCCGGCGATGTTTGCAGCGCTCGCGGAAAGCCAGTCCAATGGCAACGACAGCATCTCCGGCGCGATGACCGTCCTCGCCCGGCGCGGCGCGGCGTTCGGCCACGACGTGGGGGACAGGCGCTGGATCGACGTCGACGACCTCGCCGCCTTTCGCACCGCGCAATCCATGCTGGAGGCGGGGCAGCTATGACGGTCCAGGTCAGACCTGCGCCGAACGCGGCACCCGGGGAACAGCGCGTCCGCGTGAGCGAGCCGGTCAGGCGCACGGCGGCGATCGAGGAGTTCACCAACGCGGCCTTCATCCATCCCGTCTCGTATCGGCTGACGCTGCTGTTCGCCCGGACCGGCGTGGCACCCAACGCGGTATCGCTGACCGGGATGCTGTGCGGGGTACTGGCCGGCGTGTTCTACCACCACACGCACAGCGCGGCCTGCGTGGTGGCCGGGTTCCTGCTGATGATCGCCTGGCACGTGATGGACGGCGCCGACGGGCAACTGGCGCGTCTGACCCGGTCGCAATCCGACCTCGGCAAGGTGCTCGACGGCGTCTGCGACTACGTGACCTTCGCCGCCGTCTATGTCGGCCTGGCCTCGGCGCTCGAACGGCAGCACGGCGCAGTGGCGTGGCTGGTCGTGGCCGTGGCCGGCGTGTGCCACGCGCTGCAAGCGGCCGTCTACGAGGTGCAGCGCCAGGAATTCGAGATCTGGGGATGCGGCAAGCCCCGGGCGGTGCTGCCGGCAACCCGACACCCTGCCTCCGGACGCGATCTCCCGCCTTGGCAGCGCGCGGCCGACCGGCTGAACCGCCTCTATATGTCGGTCCAACGCGCCGCGACCGGTGCCGACCCCGCGGCCAGCGCGCGGCTTGCCGACGCGTTCGGCCACTCACCCGAACGGGACGCCGAGCTGCGCGACCGCTACCGTGCGACGTTCGCGCCGGCGGTCCGGCAATGGTCGGTGATGTCGTCGAACTACCGCACCATCGCGATCTTCCTGTTCTGCCTGTTCGGGGCGCCGCTGGGCTATTTCGTGTTCGAAATACTCGGCCTGACGGCGGCGTCGATGGTCCTGCTGCTGGCGCAGCGCAGGCGCCAGGAACGCTTCATCGCCATGCTCGACGTCAACGCGTCCTGAACCGGCCTCGAAACATCCAGACCGCGAGCCCCATCACGATCAATGGAGGCGCCAGCGTGGTCGCCTCGGGGTTCAGCCCAAGCAGCACGCCGGTGCGGCTCAGTATCTGCTGGACCAGCGAGTAGACCACCGAGAACGCCATGGCGCGCGTCAGGTCGTAGGCCGTGCTCTGGGTTCGTGCCGGCTGGAACGCGATGGAGGCGACGAGCATCGTCATGGCCAGCATGGAGAACGGTATGCCCACCAGGCCCCAGAACGCCTGCTGCAGCCGCGGGACGTTCTGGCCCGACCGCGCGGCCGCGCGTATCTGCCGGTACAACCCGCTCGGCGGAATGCTCTCGAGCGGCAGGAACAGGCCACGCAGCGCGGGGGGCGTCAGGAAGGCGTGCCATTGCAGCGCGGCCGGGTGATCGACCACGAACCGGTCGGCTTGCCACAGGGTGCGCGTGACACCGGTCAGGTGCCATTCCACCCCCGATCGGAAATCGGCCCGGTCGGCATGGATCACGCGCTGCAGGCTCCCATTGCGCGCGAAATCGTAGATGTCCACGGCGATGGCCGACTGGCCGCTGTCGAGCTGGCGCACGTTGAGGTACTCGTCGCCATCATGCGCCCACACGCCGGTCCCCGCGGGCGACAACGAGGAGGCCAGTGCGGCGGTCCGCTGCATGTAGGCGATGCGCTGGCCGGACGGCGTCAGGTACTCGGCCACGACGAACAGCAGAAGCGTTGCCGGCAGCACAAGCACCATGACCGAGCGGATGATGCGCAACTCCGACACGCCGAGGCTCAGCATCGCCGTCAGTTCGGCGTTGCGCGCCAGCGCACCCAGTGCCAGGAGCGAACCCAGCAGCATGGAGACCGGTGCCACCTGCAGCAGCCGCGAGGGTATGGTCAGCAGCATGTCGTCGAACGCGTTCACCACGCCGTAGCTTCCCTGGCCGACCAGGCTCAGTTGCTCGACGAAATCGAACAGGCTCAGCAACGCGACCAGCGCCGCCGCCACCAGCGTGATCGCCCAGGCAGCGTTTCGCAGCACGTAACGATCGGCGATGCGTCCCTGGCCGGCGGCACCCGCGATCAAGCCCGGTGCGCGTCTCACGCACGCCCGCGTTGGAACAGGCGCCCGGGCTGGGCGGCCGACATCAGCGTCAGGACCAGCAAGGTCAGCAGGACCGACACCCACCAGATGCCAGGAAAGCGGGGAATGGACCCGTGCTGAACCCATGTCCGCGCCGCCGTCGACAGCAGGTAGTAGCCGAAATAGATCAGGATCGCGAAGCTGAACTGCGAACGCCGGCGCTTTCGCTGCCGCACGCGGCTGAGCGGGATGGCCAGCAGGCCGAGCAGCAGGGTGGAGAGCGGCGTGAACAGGCGCCACTGGAACTCGGCCACGTCCTCGGGGGCGGTGGAACGGGCGATGTGCAGGCTGCTCGCGGACACGGCGCTGTAGCCCGGAGGTGCCGCGGCGGCGGCGTTCGCGTCCACCGTCAGGCCCTCGGCCTGGAACACGCCATCCTCGTGGCCGGGCTCATGATGGAAATCGTAGATCTTGGCGCCTTGCAGATAGACGTTCGATGCATCGCCCGTGGTACTGCTCGCGCGCTGCGCGAAGATGACCCGTGTGACGTCGGGCCCGCGCAGCCGAACGAAGACGCGGCCGGCGGTTCCGGCCGGGCCGTCCTTTTCCTCGAACCGGACCACCCGGTCGCCCTTGCCGGTGACGTAGAAGGTTCCGGGCTGCATGGCATCGACGTCCAGCAGGGTGGACGCGGCCGCCGTCAGCGCGTGCAGCTTGCCATAGGCCCAGGGGCGCACGAACAGCGACAGGCCGCCGACCACGACGGCCAGGCCCGCCGACAGCGTCAGCACCGCGCGAATGGTCGTCGCGCGCCGGAACCCCAGCGCCGCCATGGCGGTGAACTCGGTGTCGGCGTGCAGCCGCGCGAAAGAGATGAGCACCGAGACGTAGAGCGAGGCCGGTATCAGCACCTCCAGCGAAATGAGTGCCTTCAGCGCGGTCAGCTCCGCAATCACGCCGGTCGGCAGCACGCCGTTCACCGCATCCGCCAGGAAGACGGCGGCGCTGTAGCTGGTGAACACGGCAAGCAGCACGCCCAGGATCGCCGCCAGGGGTTGCGTCACCTGGGCGAGCAGATAGCGGTCGATGATCATCGCGGCGCGCGGCCGCCGGCGGATGACAGTGGGTCTCGCAAGGGCCGTATCGAACTCCAGCGCCGGCGGACCGGTCTCGCCCGCCGTGTCACCGTGCCGGCGCTCGGTCATGACATAACGGTGATCGGGCCGGTGAGCCAGACCCTGGACCGCTTGCAGGCCTGCGCGCCGGTGCCGTCCGCCGCTGAAGCGGCCGCACGCCCCGCCGCCGAAGCGGCCGCACGCCCCGCCGCCGAACCGGCCGCACGCCATGCGTGAGGTTGTAATCTTCCGCAATAATCTGTTCAGGGTGTCGGAACCGTTCATCACCGACCAGGCCGCGCAGCTACGGCGCTACCGGCCGACCTATCTCGGCCGGTGCCGCTACGGCGCCGCGCCGGAGGGCGCGCAGGCGCTTGCGTTGCAGGATGCCGAGGCATGGCGCGCGTGGCGCGTCGTGTGGCAGATGCTCACGCGCGATCCCCGACCCAGCCTGCGCCTGCTGGCCGGCCACAGACCCTCGCTGATCCACGCCCATTTCGGGATCGATGCCGTCTACGCCCTGCCCCTGGCACACCGGCTGGGCGTGCCGCTGGTCACCACCTTCCACGGCTTCGACGCGACGCTGTCGACCGCCGCCCTGCTGAGTTCGCCGGCGTGGTTCAATTTCCCGCTGTTCCGCGCGACGCTGGCCAGGCAAGGCGACCTGTTCCTGTGCGTCTCGTCGTTCATACGCGACCGCGTGCTGGCCATGGGGTTCCCCGCCGAGCGCACGCATATCCACTACACCGGCGTGGACTGCGCCGCCATCCGCCCGCGCGATCCGCACGAGGAGACGCCGGTCATCCTGCACGTGGCGCGGCTGGTCGAGATGAAAGGCACGCAGTACCTGATCCGCGCCCTCGCCGCCCTGCCGCGCCGGCACGACGGTGTCCGGCTCGTCATCGTCGGCGACGGGACGCTGATGGCGTCGCTGCGCGGCCTGGCAGGTCAGCTCGGTGTCGCCGGCCGCATCGACTTTGTCGGCGCGCTGGCCCATGGTGCGGCGCTTGCCTGGGTGCGCAGGGCGGCCATGCTGGTGCTGCCGAGCGTGCGCACGCGGACCGGGCGGGTCGAGGGTCTGGGAATGGTATTGCTTGAAGCCGCGGCCACCGGGGTGCCGGTGGTCGCGTCACGCGTCGGCGGAATCCCCGATTGCGTGCAGGACGGCCAGACCGGCCTGCTGGTGCCCGAACGCGACGTGGACGCCTTGGCGGACGCCATCGCCCATCTGCTCGACGACCCGTCGCGCCGGCGGCGGATGGGTGCCGCGTCGCGCGCCTGGGTCGAACAGCGGTTCGATGCCGGGCGGCTCGGCGCGCTGCTCGAAGACCACTACGACCGCGCCGTGGCGAGCGGGCCGCGATGACGCGCGGCGAGACGAGACGCGCCCGGCTGGCGTCCGGCCTGCGCTTCCTCGGCCGCGTCGTGGGCTCGCGCTACACGCCGCTGCTGGCACAGGTGGTGGTCACGCGGCGCTGCAACCTCGCCTGCGGCTACTGCAACGAGTACGACAGCTTCTCTCCCCCGGTGCCGTTGCAGAACCTGCTCGCCTCGGTCGAACACCTTGCGGCGCTGAAGACGGCGGCCATCACCTTCACCGGTGGCGAGCCATTGCTGCATCCTGAGCTCGACACCGTCATACGCGCGGCGCGCGGGCACGGCATGATCGTGACGATGATCAGCAACGGCTTCCGCCTGTCGCGCGGCTGGATCGAACGCCTGAACGATGCCGGCCTGCAGGGTATGCAGATCAGCATCGACAACCTCGAGCCCGACGACGTGTCGATGAAGAGCCTCGCCTCGGTCGAAGGCAAGCTCGCGCTGCTGCAGAAGCACGCCCGCTTCAAGGTCAACGTGAACTCGGTGCTGGGCATCAGCGAAGAACGCACAGAGGACGTCGTCACCGTGGCGGCGACCGCGGCGAAATACGGGCTGCAGCATTCCGTCGGCGTGCTGCACAACGGCGACGGCCTGCTGAAGCCGCTCAGCGCCGCGCAGATGCGTGCCTATGACCAGGTGACGCGCATCTCGCCGTCCATCGTGCACAGCCTGAACTACTGGCTGTTCCAGAAGAACCTGATGCACGGCCGCGCCAACACGTGGAAGTGCCGCGCCGGCTCGCGCTACCTCTACGTAACCGAGGACGGCCGCGTGCACTGGTGTTCGCAGCAGCGCGGTACTCCCGGCATCAAGCTGCTAGACTACACGACGGACGATCTGCGGCGCGAGTTCCACACCGAGAAATCCTGCAGCCCGACCTGCACGCTGAGTTGCGTGCATCAGATGAGCATGTTCGATCGATATCGGGGCAGTCAGAAAGCGGCAGCATAAGGCCTGCTTTTCTGAAAGCAGCAAAAAATTCCTGCTCATGCTGTCGCGAAAGGTTTCTACAACGCGCGACAAATGATCAAAAGTTTTTTGGTTCTTTTTTTCAAAAAAGAACCGCTTTCTTCTCGTACATCACGATTCCCGCGTAGCAAGCCGCCACCGTCGCCGAGACGATGGCCAGGTCCACCCCCGGGTGCTGCACGCCGGCATAGTGGCGCACGGCCTCCACGACCGCGACCATGACGAGCGTCGCCGCCAGCGGCGTTCGCAGCGCCCGCGCCAGGCTGCCCCAGCCGATCCCCCAGTGGCGGCGAAGGTAGCCCGCACCCCACAGGAGCACGATCGGGTAGATGCCGAGCCAGAGTGCGGCGGCGCCGACCAGACCCGCCTGTGCCGGCAGGGTGGCGCCGACCGCCAGCAGGCCAGACGCCAGCAGCGCGAACACGATCGCCGACAGGCGTGCGGACAGGTCGGGGCGCCCGGAGGCCAGCATCGCGGTCGACAGCACCTGCGCCAAGACCCGCAACAGGGCGGCCCCAGCCAGAAGGCGCAGCGGGAGCGAAGCGGCGGCGTAACTGCGGCCCTGCTCGTCATGGATCAGCGCCATCAGGCCGTCGGCGACCAGGATCACGCCCGCCATCAGCGGCGCCACCAGCATCGCCACCCGCTGCAGCGACCATGTCAGGACCTGCGCCCGAACGTCGGGCTGAGGGGCCAGCCGGGCCATGATCGGCAGCGCGGTGCGGCTGACGACGGTGCCGATCGCCATCGCCGGCTCCATCGCCACATCGAACGCGACGCGATAGACGGCGAGGTTGGCGGTACCGTAGAACCAGCCGATCAGCAGGTAGTCGACGTTCTTGAACATCTGTTCAGTAAAATTGGCAGCGGCGGCGCGCAGGCCGAAACGCGTCAGCGTCGCCACGGCCGGGATGCGGAACCGCAGGCGGGGGACGAAGGGCCTGGCCAGCATGGCGGCGGTCAACGTGTAGAGCCCGCTTGCCGAGTAGCCGATCACCAGCGCCCAGGCGCCGGCACCGGCGGCCCCGAGCGCCAGCCGCGTCAGCGCCGCCCCCAGCGTGGCGCACAGGTTGACGACGGCGATACGCCGGTATTGCAGGTCGCGGCTCATCATCGCGAGCGGAACCAGTGCCGCGCCGACCAGCGGCTGTTTCGCGGCGATCACCAGGAAGAACGGCACCATCTCGCCGACGCCGTAGAGCTGCCCGATCAGCGGCGCCGCCAGCACGGTCAGTCCACCGGTCAGGAGTGCGGCGCCCAGCACGTACCAGAACAGCGTGTCGAGCTGCAGGCGCGACGCCGCGCGTGCCTGGATCAGCGCCTCTCCGGTGCCGAGGCCGTTCAGGGCTTCCAGCATCATCGCGAACGAGATGACGAGCGAGGCCACGCCGACCTGCTTCTTGGTAAGCAGGGTGAGCAGCAGCAGCGTCGTCGACACGTCGATGACCCTGGCGAGTGCGGTGGCGCCGCCCAGCCAGGCGAAACCCTGGCGCAGGCTGCCTGCGTGGCCGTGTTCCGAGGACACGCGTTCAGGCGTGGTCGGCACTGGGTCCGGCTGGCCGCGGCGTCTTGGCCAGGAGCACGAGCGACCGCGTGCGCAGCAGGTGCACGAGCCAGTTCCAGGACTGGCCGGCCCAGCTGCGTGCCTGTGTCCGGCCCCAGGCGCCCGAGCGGACCGGCGTGGCGCGCAGGCGCTCGGCCAGGATTGCGGCGATGCCTTGCGCGCGCGACTGCCAGGTGTAGCCCTCGCTGTCGGCAAGCGCCGATCCGGCAAGTGTGGCGCAGAGCGGCGCGTCGCCCGCCAGCGTCTCGATGCCGGCGACCAGCGAGTCCAGGCAATCCGGGCGGCACAGCCAGGCGTTCTCTCCGTGACGCAGCACTTCGCCGACATCGGCGGTGTCGCCCGCGAGTATGGGCCGGCCGGACGCCATGTAGAGAAACAGCTTCAACGGCAGCACGGTCGATCCGAACCGCGCCAACGGCTCGTAGGACGGCGGGATCAGCAGGATGTCTGCGGCGAAGACGTAGCGGGCGAGCTGCTCGCTCTGCCAGGCGACGATCCTGACATTGGCCAAACCTTCAGCCATCGTCTCGATCGGTCCGTTGCCGTACGACCCGACAAGGATGAACAGGATGTCGGGCAAGCGTTTCGCGGCCGCGACGACCAGGCCCAGACCCTTCTTGTGGTTCAGGCGGCCGGTATAGACGACCGTCCTGACATGGCGCTCGACGCCGATCGCGCGCTTGGCCTCGGGCAAGGCCACGGCCGAACGGAGACGAAGCGGGTCGAAGCCGTTGCGCACGCAGCGCAGTTTATCGGGCCACACGCCCAGGCCGAGGTAGCTGGCACGCGTGTACTCGGAATGGCAGATGTTGACCAGGAATCGCCGGTGACTCATCAGCCGGTACAGCCAGAGCTGCAGGGGCGGGACCTGCTCGGGCCATGGCCGGTAGTGGTCGAACGCGACGCGCTGGCCGAACGCGAGCGCCATCCAGGCCACCCAAAGGTTTCGCGTGTAAACCAGATCGGCCTGCCGAAACTCCCTGCGCAACACCAGGGTCAGCCCGCAGCAGAAATGCCGCAGGGCCGCAGGGCGCCCCGGCGCCCAGGCGGGCACGATCCCGACGCCATCGAGTGTCGTGGGCGCGGCACCGCGGCGCTGCGGCACGTGCAGCCAGCATTGCGCAGACAGGCCGGCGAGATGCCGGGCGGTGGCCAGGAACACCTCGGCATCCGCCTCTCGGCTCGGGAGTACGTTCTCGAACGCGAACAGGATGTTCATCTGCGTTCCTCGCCCGTGTTGCCGCCCGCGGCGCCGTCCTTCCACGGGTGGACCCCATGGTCAAGTTGCCCCGGTCACGGCTTGAGTGTTCGATGCGTCGCGTTGATAAAGGCGCCGGTCGATCGCTGGGGGGGGGGGAAGCAGCATGAACGTCCACCTCTGGATCGGCTTCGTCGGCGCCTGCCTTGTCATGGGGCTGATACCGGGACCTGGGGTGATGAGCATCGTCGGGTATGCCTTGGGTTCGGGCCGCAGGACCGCGCTCGCCTCGGTGGCGGGCATGGCCGTCGGTAACCTCGTCGCCATGAGCCTGTCCTTGGCCGGAATCGGCGCGTTGCTGGCTGCGTCGGCCCTCGCCTTCGCCGTGCTGAAATGGGCCGGCGCGCTTTACCTGATCGCGCTGGGCGTCACCGCCATCGTCAGGGGCGGCGGGCGGTCCGCCGGTGCGGTGGCGCGCCCGTCGGTGCGTCCGCGCGCGGCGTTCGCGAGCAACGTTGCACTCGGCACCTTCCATCCCAAGACGATCGTTTTCTTCGTCGCCTTCGCCCCACAGTTCGTCCGGGCCGACGGCAGTTACGCGTTACAGGCCGTCATCCTGATCGCGACCTTCGGCGTGGTGGTCGGCTGCACCGACACGCTTTACGCCCTGGGCGCCGCGCATGCGTCGCACCTGCTCAATCGGCCTGGCACCGAGCGCTGGACGAAGCGTGCGGGCGGCGGCGTGCTGATCGCCGCCGGCCTGGCGACCGCTGCCGCGCGCGACTAGCCCCGAACCGGCCACGGTCCGGACGCCAATCTGTTGCCGTCGAGATTGGCGCACCCGGAAAGACTCGAACTTCCAACCCCCAGATTCGTAGTCTGGTGCTCTATCCAATTGAGCTACGGGTGCGTCTGGCCAGGGATGTACCGCAAGCCATGGCGGGCTGCAAGCCTGGGCCGCCCGCCGCGGCCGTGTCAGGACTGGGGTTTGTCCAGTTCGCGCAGCACGGCCTCTCCCATCACGCCGGTGCCTACCCGGGCGGCGCCTGGGGCCATGATGTCGGCGGTGCGCAGGCCGTTGCCGAGCACCCGCACCACGGCGCGCTCGAGCTCGGCGGCCGTATCCTCCATGTCGAAGGAGTAGCGCAGCAGCAAGGCGAAACTCAGGATCTGCGCAAGCGGGTTGGCGACGCCGCGGCCGGCGATGTCGGGCGCGCTGCCGTGGATCGGCTCGTACAGGGCATGTCGACTGCCGTCCTTCTGCACCGCCCCGAGCGTTGCCGACGGCAGCATGCCCAGGCTGCCGGTGAGCATGGCCGACAGGTCGGACAACAAGTCGCCAAACAGGTTGGTGGTCACGATCACGTCGAACTGCAGCGGGTGACGCACCATCTGCATCGCACAGTTGTCAGCCAGCATGTGCGTCAGCGTCACGTCGGGGTATTCCGCCCTGCCCAGCGCGGTCATCGTCTGGCGCCATAGCAGGCCCGACTCCATGACGTTGGATTTCTCCACGCTGGTGACACGGCTCTGGCGCTTGCGGGCGAGGTCGAAGGCGACGCGGCCGACGCGCTCGATCTCGTGCGTGGTGTAGACCTCGGTGTTGACGCCGCGGCGCTGTCCGTCGGGCAGCGTCTCGATGCCGCGCGGCTCGCCGAAATAGATGCCGCCGGTGCTCTCGCGCACGATCATGATGTCGAGGCCGCGCACGATCTCCGGTTTCAGCGTACTGGCGCTGACCAGCGGTTCGAACACGATGGCCGGCCGCAAATTGGCGAACAGGCCAAGCTCGCGTCGAAGCCCGAGTATCGCCGCCTCCGGCCGGTTTTCGAAACCGACATCGTCCCAGGCCGGGCCGCCGACGGCGCCGAACAGGACGGCGTCGGCGGCCAGCGCCAGGTCGATCGTGCTGTCGGCCAGAGGCGTGCCGCGTGCATCGAAGGCGATGCCGCCGACCAGATCCTCCTCGACCTCGAACACCGCGCCGCGTTTGCGTCCCATCCAGTCGATGACGCGCTTGACCTCCCGCATCACCTCCGGCCCGATACCGTCGCCGGGTAGAAGCAGCAATTTCTTTCGCGCCGCCATGATGGTCGCTCCCGTTCACCTCACCGCGATTGTCGGCATCCAAGACCGCTCCCGCTGCTGTCTTGCTTCAAACGCGTCTATTGACGGCCCGCGCTGCATGGTCTGGCCGATTTCGTCAAGCCCCTGCAACATCATTTCGCGCCGGAAAGCATCGACCTGAAAGGGAATCTCCGTACCGTTGGGACGGACAACCACTTGACGTTGCAAATCAACAGTGAATCGCGCGTTCGATCCCATGCGCGAATCCTCGATCAGCACGTCGCAGACCTCGCGCGGCAGGGCGATCGGCAGCACGCCGTTCTTGAGACAGTTACCGTGGAAGATGTCGGCGAAATCGGGCGCGATCACGCAGCGTATGCCGAAATCGAGCAGCGCCCAGGGCGCGTGTTCACGCGACGATCCGCAGCCGAAATTTTCGTGCGCGATCAGGATTTCCGCGTGGGCGTAGGCAGGCTGGTTGAGCACGAAATCGGCGCGCTCGCCCCCGTCCGCGTCGTAGCGCAGCGTGTCGAACAGGTGCACGCCGAGGCCGCTGCGCTTGATGGTCTTAAGGAAGCGCGCCGGGATGATCTTGTCGGTGTCGACGTTGGCCATCGGCAGGGGTGCGGCGATCCCGGTCAGCGTGGTGAACGCACGCATCAGGACAAACGCCGAACGTCGGTCAGCCGGCCCGTTACCGCCGCGGCGGCGGCCATCGCCGGCGAGAGCAGGTGCGTGCGGCCGCCCGGCCCCTGCCGCCCCTCGAAGTTGCGGTTGGAGGTGCTGGCGCAGCGCTGCCCAGGCGTCAGTCGGTCGGGGTTCATGCCCAGACACATCGAGCAGCCGGCCTCGCGCCACTCGAACCCCGCCTCCGTCAGCACACGGTCGAGCCCCTCGGCTTCGGCCGCCAGCTTCACGATGCCGGAACCGGGCACCACCATGGCGCGCACGCCAGGCGCCACGTGCCGGCCGCGCACAACGGCGGCGGCCGCGCGAATATCCTCGATCCGGCCATTGGTGCAGCTGCCGATGAACACGACGTCGATCGGGATGCCGGATAGAGGCTGGCCGGGCCGCAGCGCCATGTACTCGAGCATACGCGCCATGTCGGCCCGCTTGGCGTCGTCGGCGACCGCAGCGGGATCGGGGACCACGCCATCGATCGGCAGCACGGCTTCGGGGCTGGTGCCCCAGGTCACCATCGGCGCGATCCCGGCCGCGTCCAGCACCACGACCCGGTCGAACACCGCATCCTCGTCCGAGGCCAGGGTGCGCCAATAGGCCACGGCATGGTCGAACGCCTCGCCCGACGGGGCATACGGGCGGCCGCGCACGTAGTCGAACGTCACGTCGTCGGGCGCGATCATGCCGGCCCGCGCACCGGCCTCGATCGACATGTTGCACACGGTCAGCCGTCCGGCCATGTCGAGCGCGCGTATCGCCTCGCCCGCATACTCGATCACGTGGCCGGTGCCGCCGGCCGTGCCGATGCACCCGATGATGGCCAGCACGATATCCTTCGCGGTCACGCCGGGCGCCAGCGTGCCGTCCACGCGCACCAGCATGTTCTTCGCCGGCCGCTGCAGCAGCGTCTGCGTCGCCAGCACGTGCTCCACCTCGGAGGTGCCGATGCCGAACGCCAGCGCCCCCATGGCGCCGTGGGTGGAGGTGTGGGAATCGCCGCAGACGATCGTCATGCCCGGCAGCGAAATCCCCTGCTCGGGGCCCACGATGTGCACGATGCCCTGGCGCGCATCCAGCAGCGGGAAGTACGGCACGCCGAACTCGGCCACGTTGCGCTCCAGCGTCTCGACCTGCAGCCGGCTTTCCGGCTCAGCGATGCCCAGGCGCCGGTCGCTGGTCGGCACGTTGTGGTCGGTGACGGCGATGGTGGCCTCGGGCCGGCGCACCGCGCGGCCGGCCACACGAAGCCCCTCGAAAGCCTGCGGGGAGGTGACCTCGTGGACGAGGTGCCGGTCGATGTAGAGCACGCAGGTGCCGTCCGGCAGCGCCTCCACGACGTGCGCGTCCCAGACCTTGTCGAACAGCGTCTTCGGCATGCGAGTGCGACCTCCGGGTAGGAAGGCCAGGGGCTCTGCCCCTGGACCCCGCTGGGGACTAGTCCCCAGACCCCGCTAACTAAAGGCAGCGGTGAGAGGGGCAAGACGCGTCGTTGAACGGCCCGATCGGCCCCTCTCACCGCTGCCTTTAACAGGTTCTAAGGACTTGTCCTTAGCGGGGGTCCAGGGGGCAGAGCCCCCTGGCCTTGCCTTACTCCGCAGCCGCCTCACGCGGCGTCTCGCGCGCCTTTTCGGCGATGCGGGCCGACTTGCCGCGACGGCCGCGCAAATAATACAGCTTGGCCCGACGCACGTCGCCGCGGCGGATCACCTCGATCTCGGCGATCTGCGGCGAGTATAACGGAAACACCCGCTCCACGCCTTCGCCGTAGCTGATCTTGCGCACGGTGAAGTTGCTGTTCAGCCCGCGGTTGCTGCGGGCGATCACCACGCCCTCGTAGGCCTGCACGCGGGTGCGTTCGCCTTCCACCACCTTGACCGAGACCTTCACCGTGTCGCCGGGCGCGAAGACGGGCACGGCACGGGCGGCGGTCAGGCGCGCGACCTCCTCGGCCTCGAAGGTTTGCAGGATGTTCATGGGTAGGGTCCTTCCTTGACGACTGGATTACGGCGCATGCGGGGGAGACGCAATCGCGGCGGTATGGGCGTCCCACAGATCGGGCCTGCGTTCCCGGGTGACGCGCAGGGCTTCGGCCTGCCGCCAGGCGGCGATGGCGGCATGGTTGCCGGACTGCAGCACCGGCGGCACGGCGCGGCCGTCCCACTCGGCGGGGCGGGTGTAGTGCGGGTACTCCAGCAGGCCGGCGGCGAAGCTCTCCTCGCGCGCGCTGTCTGCGGCCCCCATCACGCCCGGCAGCAGGCGT
This sequence comes from uncultured Acetobacteraceae bacterium, assembly GCA_964244615.1. GTDB lineage: Bacteria > Pseudomonadota > Alphaproteobacteria > Acetobacterales > Acetobacteraceae > BOG-908. The sequence goes on along the minus strand of CAXTJP010000019.1, from coordinate 11,412 downwards.
ATGGCCGCGTCCAGCAGCAGCATGGCGGGCAGTTCGCCGCCGGAGAGCACGTAGTCGCCGACGCTGACCTCGTCGGCGCCGCTGGCCTCGATGACGCGCTGGTCGATCCCCTCGTAGCGGCCGCAGAGCAGGATCGCGCCGGGGCCGGCCGACAGGGCCTCGGCGTCGCGCTGGGCGAAGCGGCGGCCGCGCGGGGTGAGATAGATGGTGGGGCGGCCGTCCGACACCTGGGCCAGGGCGGCGCCGACCACGTCGGGGCGCATCACCATGCCGGCGCCGCCGCCGAACGGGGTGTCGTCCACGCGCCCGTGCCGGTCGGTGCTGGCGGCGCGTATGTCGCGCGCGTCCAGCGACCACAGGCCGGCCGCCAGCGCCCGCCCGGCCAGCGACTGCCCGAGCGGCCCCGGGAACATGTCCGGGAACAGCGTCAGGATGGTGGCGCGCCAGGCGTTCACGCGGCGGCCCCGCGCAGCTCGATCTCGGCCGGCGGGATGACGGTCAGGAAGCCCGCCTCCACCTCCACCTGCGGCACTGCGTGGCGGGTGAACGGCACGATCAGCGTTCCGGCGATGCCCCGGTCGATCTCCAGGCTGGTGCCGGCGCCGTAATCGTGCACGGCGGCCACCTGGCCGATGCGCGCGCCGGCGGCATCGCGCGCTTCCAGGCCGACCAGGTCGGCGAGGTAGAAATTCTCGTCGTCGGTCGCGGGCAGACGGTCACGATCGACGTAGAAGCGCGTGTTCACCAGCCGCTCCGCCTGCGTCCTGTCGGCCACGGGGCGGCCGGCCGCATCGCGCAGTTCCGCGACACCCTCGCCGCGCCAGGCGAGCGACCACGGCCGGCCGTCATCGTCCAGCAGCGGTGCGTAGCGCGCGAGGTCGGCCGGCTCCTCGGTGTAGCTGTGCACGTGCACCAGCCCGCGCACGCCGTGCGGTCGGCCCACCACGCCCATCAGGATGCGGCGCGCGCCCGTCATCAGCCGGCGGCGGCCGCCGCGGCCTTTGCACGCTCCTGCGCCTTCTTCTTCGGCGCGGACTGCTTGGGCTGCTCGGCATAGGCGGGCTTGGCCATCAGGCCGGCATTGCCCAGGAAGCGGGCGACGCGGTCGGTGGCGATCGCACCCTCGGACAGCCAGTGCTTGATACGCTCGCCGAACAGCCGGATGCGCTCGTCGTGCTCGGCGGGCAGCATCGGGTTGTAGCTGCCGACCTTTTCGATGAAGCGGCCGTCGCGCGGGCTACGGCTGTCGGCGATGACGATGTGGTAGTACGGGCGCTTCTTGGCGCCGGCACGGGCGAGGCGGATCTTCAGGCTCATGGTCGGTCCTTACGTAGGGTGGACGGCGTAGGATGGAACGAAGCGCCTTCCACCCTAGTGGTGGTTGGCGCGGTCAAAGGCGTTGCGGAATGCGGTGAAATTGGTGTTGCCGGCGAGTTGTGTGGTGGAAGGCGCTTCGTTCCACCCCACGGGCCACGGCCTCATCAGTAGCCCCTGGGCCGTTGCTGGCCCATGCCCTTCGGCATCAGCGCGCCGATGCCCTGTCGCATCAGCCCCTTCTGGCCCAGCTTGCCCATGCGCTTCATCATCGTGCCCATGTCGTCGAACTGCTTGAGCAGCTTGTTGATCTCCTGCACGCTGGTGCCGGAGCCGGCGGCGATACGCTTCTTGCGGCTGGCCTTGATGATCTCCGGCGTGCGCCGTTCCTTCACCGTCATCGAGCCGATGATCGCCTGCTGGCGCTTGAACACGCTGGTGTCGATGTTGGCGTTCTCGATCTGCGCCTTCATCTGGCCCATGCCCGGCAGCATGCCGAGGATGTTGCTGATCGAGCCCATCTTGCTGATCTGCTTCAGCTGCGACGCGTAATCCTCCAGGGTGAAGACGCCGCGCATCATACGCTTGGCCAGCTTCTCCGCCTCGTCCTGGTCGATCGTCTCGGACGCGCGCTCGACCAGGCCCACGATGTCGCCCAGGCCCAGGATGCGGCCGGCGACGCGCTCTGGGTGGAACTCCTCCAGCGCGTCGATCTTCTCGCCGGAGCCGGAGAACTTGATCGGCGCGCCGGTCACCGCCCGCATCGACAGGGCGGCGCCGCCGCGCGCGTCGCCGTCCATGCGGGTCAGCACGATGCCGGTGACGCCGACCGTCTCGTTGAAGGCACGCGCGGTCTGCACCGCGTCCTGGCCGGTCATGGCGTCCACCACCAGCAGGGTCTCGACCGGGTTCGTGGCCTCGCGGATCGCGCGGACCTCGTTCATCAGCGACTGGTCGATGGACAGGCGCCCGGCGGTGTCCAGGATCACCACGTCGTAGCCCTCGCGCCGCCCCACCTCCATGGCACGGCGGGCGATCTGCACGGGGGTCTGGCCGGCGACGATGGGCAGGCTGGCGACGCCCGCCCGCTCGGCCAGCTGGGCGAGCTGCAACTGCGCGGCAGGGCGCTGGGTGTCCAGGCTGGCGAGCAGAACGCGGCGCTTGTCGCGACCGGTCAGCCGCAGGGCGAGCTTGGCCGAGGTGGTGGTCTTGCCCGATCCCTGCAGCCCGACCATCAGGATCGGCACCGGCGGGGCGGACGCCAGGTTCAGCGGCACCGCGCCGGCGCCGCCCAGCGCCTCGACCAGCGCGTCGTTGACGATCTTGGCCACCTGCTGGCCGGGCGAGACGGCGGACAGCACCTCGGCGCCGATGGCCCGCTCACGCACGCGGGCCACGAAATCCTTCACCACCGGCAGCGCCACGTCGGCGTCCAGCATGGCCAGGCGCACTTCCCGCAGCGCCTCGGTCACGTCTCCCTCGCTCAGCGCCCCGCGCTTGCGGAGGCCTTCGAAGATGCCGTTGAACTTGTCCGACAGCGCGTCGAACATGGGTTGGTCACTCCAATAGGATAAGCGCCGCTGCGCGAACACTCGCGGAGCGGCGGGGATTGCCGGCCTTTGGGCATGGCAGACGGGGTAAGTCAAGCAGCGATTCGGCAAAGAAGGTAATGGGGGTTGCTGGCTCCATCCCGGGCTTCGCGGCCTGCACGCAAACTTCAAGGGGGGAGCGTCGCTGCTTCTCGATGCAGGTCGAGACGGGAGCACCGTCGGCCGTCGCGCCGGCGACAGCAGCGATTTGCTCAGGGGTGCGGCAACAGAAATTGTTTCTGCCCAGAAAGTAAGCGCCGCACGTGCGGGATGCGCAAAAACGCCCCATCTTCAGTCAATTTAGCTTGGACAAACAGCGGCCTGCGACGCCACGCTGCCCGTGAGCGGCCGGACGGGTCGTGTCGATCGGGGGATCGAACAAGATGCGCTGTGTCGATCGCAACAAGCACCAGGCCTGCGCACCGCACGCCCACGCGGTGTCGCGAAATCCGTCCGCCGTGTGGCGGGCTTGATCGGAGAACATGCGTTGCAGGTGCTGAACATATGAGGATCATCGTCATTTGCGCATCGGTGCTGATGCTGGCCGGTCACGCCGCACGCGCCGAAAACGTGACGCGACTGCCTTTGCTGGGCAGCGACTTCCCGATCTCGTCGGCGGTGACCGTGCGGGCCGGCACGGACACGGTGTTCCTGAGCGGCGCGCTCGGGCCGACGGTGGACAAGGCCGCGCCGAAAGGCACGCCGCCGAGCTGGGGCAACACCGAGACGCAGACCAACGTGGCGCTTGGCAGCATCAAGGCCACGCTGGCGCGGCTGGGGCTCGGCATGGGCGACGTGGTCAAGATGACCGTGTTCCTGGCCGGCGACCCCGCGCACGACAACAAGATGGACTTCCCCGGGATGATGGCCGGCTACACGAAATTCTTCGGCACCAAGGACCAGCCCAACAAGCCCGCGCGCAGCGCGTTCCAGGTCGCCGCACTCGCGGCACCGGGCGCCCTGGTCGAGATCGAGGTGATCGCCGCCTACCCGCACTGACTCCCGCGCCGCATCGATTTGCTTTCGATGCCCGTCCCGAAGACCCGAGGAAGCAACATGAAAAGACAGTTTCTCTCCAGCGCGGCGACCTCTGCCGCCCTCGCACTCCTTCTGCCCTTCGCGGCGTTGGCCCAGACCGTCCCGGACCCCGGCATCGCGCCTCTCGCGGGTGCCGTCACCGCCACCCCCGACACGTCGCAGGCGCCATCGAGCGACCACCAGGAAGACGTGATCGTGACCGGCACGCGCCAGCTCGGCCGCACCAAGCAGCAGAGTCCGGCGCCGGTCGACGTGATCAGCGGCGCGGAGCTGCAGAAGACCGGCGAGCAGAACGTGTTCGACGCGCTCAACAAGGTTCTGCCCTCGCTCGACCTGCCGCCGCAGGGTTTCGACACCGCCGGCCTGGTGCGGTCCGCCCGGCTGCGCGGCCTGAGCCCCGACGACACGCTCGTCCTCGTGGACGGCAAACGTCGCCACGTCTCGGCCAACATCAACGCCGATATCGGCCCGGTCGGTGGGTCCGATCCGGTCGACCTCGACATGATCCCGATCAGCCTGATCGACCACATCGAGGTGCTGCGCGACGGTGCGGCCGCGCAGTACGGCTCCGATGCGATCGCCGGCGTGATCAACATCATACTCAAACATGCCGACCACGGCATCACCGCTTATGCGCAGGAAGGGGCGACCTACGTACAGGACGGCTTCACCAACAATATCGGCACCAGCTTCGCGACATCGCTCGGCGACCGGGGATTCTTCGACATCGCTGGCGACTACCGCTACCACGACCACACCAACCGCAGCGGCAACTACCCGTCCGACACGGTGATCGGGTCGCAGCTCGCCACCCCTGTCAACGTGCCGAACAAGAACAGCGTCAGCCAGATCGAGGGCGACCCCCGCTACAACCTGGCCAATATCGGCTTCAACACCGCCTACACCTTCGTGCCCGAGGCGACCCTCTATTCCTTCGCCACCTACGGCTACAGGCATTCCGAGGCGTTCGAGAACTACCGCGATCCCAACACGAGCGGAACCTACTCGCCGGCCGCGATCACGCCCACCACACCGTTCGGCAACCTGACCGCCGCCGGCCTGTACCCGACCGGCTTCGAGCCGCTCGAAGCGATCAACGAGGACGACTACTCGGCGACCGTCGGCCTGCGGGGAGACGTACTCGGCGACTGGCATTACGACCTGAGCGAGACCTATGGCGGCGACATCGACAATATCTCGACCATCGCATCCATCAACACCGACTACCTGCATGCGTTCGGCGTGTCGCCCACGCATTTCCATGCGGGCGAGTACAACAACACGGAGTCGACGACCAACCTCGACATAGCCAAGCCGTTCGACATCCCGTTCCTGGCGGGTCCGCTCAACCTGGCCTTCGGTGGCGAGTTCCGTCACGACACCTACGAGCTGAATGCGGGCGACGGTCCTTCGCAATACGGTGGCGGATCGCAGGCCTATCCGGGCTTCACCAACGTCGATGCAGGGTACTTCCATCGAAGCAACGAGGCAGGCTACGCCGACATCGCCACCTACCTGCTGCCGCACTGGCAAGTCGACGTCGCCGGGCGGTTCGAGCACTACACCGATGTCGGCAACACCGAAACGGGCAAGGTCAACAGCCGCTACGATTTTTCGCCGCGCTTCGGCATACGCGGCACCATCAGCAACGGCTTTCGCGCGCCGACCCTGGCTCAGGAAGGCTTCGCTGCGGTCAACGTGGGGCCCACCACCGCCAGCGGACAGTTCCCGGTCGATTCGGCCGCGGCACGGGCGCTTGGCTCCTCGCCGCTCAAGCCGGAGCGTACGCAGAACTACGAGGTCGGCATCGTGGCCGAGCCGATCGACGGCGTTCACCTCGCCATCGACGCCTACCAGATCAGCATACGCGACCGTATCATCGATTCCGGGCAGATCTCCGGATCGAACGCTTTCGAGGCCTTCGCGCTGAGTGGCGCCCTACCGCCCACCTGCTCGCCCGGCAGCGGTTGCAACCTGTATGCGCAGTACTTCACCAATGGCGTGAAGACGCGGACACGCGGCGCCGACGTCACGCTCGACACCGTGTCGTTCCTGGGCGATTACGGCAAGATCAACTGGCTGCTGGCGGCCAACTTCAACGACACCGAGTTGCTGCACGTGGATCCCGCGGCCCAGCTCACGCCCGACGTGTTGTCGGAGGTCACGACCGACTCGCCGAAGAGCAAGATCATCCTCCAGGGCACCTACACGATCGGCCCGTTCACCGCGCTCGCCCGGGTGACACGGTTCGGCCAGGTGGTCGAGGTGCTGGCCAACGGCGACACCGGCGGTGCGCCCTACACCTCGAACCGCAACAGGCCGGCCTTCATCGGCGACCTGGAGTTCGGCTACAAGATCACGCCCTCGATCACCTTCACCGTGGGCGCCAACAACTTCACCGACAAGTACGCCAACCACACCACCGAGGCGTCGCGCTACCACAACGCCGTCATCTACATTCCGTCCTCGCCCTACGGCATCGATGGCGGCTTCTACTATGGTCGGGTGAACGTGGCCTTCGGTGCGCCCCCGCCGCTCCCGCCGCCCGCCCCGGAGCCGGTGAGCGCGCCCGCGCCGATGGCGACGCCGGCCCGCACCTACCTCGTGTTCTTCGACTGGGATCGCGCCGACCTGACCGTCCGCGCCAGGCAGATCGTCGCCAGCGCCGCGGAAGCCTCGACGCATGTGCACACGACACGCATCGAGGTGAACGGCTACACCGACCTGTCGGGAACCGCCGCCTACAACCAGAAACTCTCCATCCGCCGCGCCCGCAGCGTGCAGACCGAGCTGGAGCATGACGGCATCCCCAGCAGCGACATCGCCATACGCGGCTACGGCGAAACCAACCCCCTGGTCCAAACGGCCCAGGGCGTACGCGAGCCGCAAAACCGCAGGGTGGAAATCATCCTGATGTAAATGAATGAAAGTTTTTGGTCCTTTTTCTAAAAAAGGACTGCTTACTTCCTGTATCTTGCTTCGACTGCCGAACCCAACCCGCATTCAAGCGCTGCGAATGCGTGACAACGAGAGGCAAGGTTCATGGCGACGCTGCCGAAAAAGGGCGACAAGGTGAGCTGGGGCACGTCCCAGGGCAAGACCGAGGGCACGGTCGAGAAAGTCGTGACTTCCACCACCAAGGTGAAGAGCCACGTCGCCAAGGCCACCAAGGAGCATCCCGAGGTGCTCGTGAAAAGCAGCAAATCCGGCAAGCAGGCGGTGCACAAGCCCGAGGAGCTAAAGAAGACATGATCGAAGTCGGTCGTGCTCGGCGATGGCTGGCGGGGCTGTCGCTAGCCGTCGCCGTGACCGGCAGCATGGCCCGTGCTCAGGCCCCGACGCCGCCGGTGACGCCGCCTGCCGGCGGCGTCGTGCACCCGCCGGCCAGCATCGATCCGGGCATCAAGGTGGCGCCCAGAAACACAGTCAGGCTGCCGACGCCGGTCGTGCATCCGCCGGTGCGCCGTGGCGATACGGTCGTGGTGCCGCGCTAGAGCATGTTCGGACCAATGGACCATGGCAGCGGCCCGAACATTCTCTAGCTCGTTGTTTTCGCGAACATCTTTATCGGCCGCTGATCGCGTCTGAGCCGATGATGCTCTAGGATCGGCACCGCGACCGTCCGGTCAGGCGATCTTGCGGTTGGCGCGTGCCGGGGTGGCCTTGCGTTCGCCCTGATCGGAGAGCCTGTCGGGGAACTCGCCCAGGTTTTCCTGGATCGAGGCTTCCTCGATCGGTTGCGCGCGGTCGGGGTCGGCGCCGGGCAGGCTCGCGGGGTTGGGCAGCTCGGCCGCGCCGGCACTCTCCTCCATGCCCACGAGCTCGCTGGCGCGCTCCCAGAACTCGTCCTGCCGGCCGTGCGGCCGGCCATCGGCTTCCCATAGATGGTAGGCGCGTTCGCGTATCCTGGTGTGACGGGTCTCGTCGCCGTCGTCGAGCGGGTTGGCGGTCATCCTGGTGCTCCTGGGGTGGTGCGGCACAATTTCGCCACAGTCCGCCACAACGCCGGTTCGAAGGTCCCGTTCACTGCCGGCCTTCACGTCTTTCCGGGCAGCCTGTCCCGCTCTATCTGACACGGGCCGGTAGCGGCGATTGCTGAACAGGAACCCTTGCCATGGACGCGCAGGTCAACAGCCTGGATGCCTTCTGGATGCCGTTCACGGCCAACCGGCAGTTCAAGGAAGCGCCGCGCCTGCTCGTGGGTGCCCGCGACATGCACTACACCACCCATGACGGCCGGCAGGTCTTGGACGGGGCCGCCGGGCTGTGGTGCGTGAACGCCGGCCATTGCCGGCCGCAGATCGTGGAGGCCATCCAGCGCCAGGCCGCGACGATGGATTTCTCGCCGGCGTTCCAGATGGGCCACCCGCTGGCCTTCGAGGCCGCCGCCCGCCTGTCCGCCATGCTGCCCGAGGGGCTGGACCACGTCTTCTACGTCAACTCCGGCTCCGAAGCGGTGGACACCGCGCTGAAGATCGCGCTCGCCTACCACCGCATGCGCGGCGAGGGCGCGCGCACCCGGCTGATCGGGCGCGAGCGCGGCTACCACGGCGTGGGCTTCGGCGGCATCTCGGTGGGCGGCATCGGCAACAACCGCCGCCATTTCGGCACCATGCTGGGCGGGGTGGACCACCTGCCGCACACGCACGACCTGGCGCGCAACGCGTTCAGCCGCGGCCAGCCGCTGCACGGGGCCGAACTCGCCGACCAGCTGGAGCGGATCGTGACCCTGCACGACCCGAGCACCATCGCCGCGGTGATCGTGGAGCCGCTGGCCGGCTCCACCGGCGTGCTCGTGCCGCCGGTCGGCTACCTGGAGCGGCTGCGCGAGATCTGCACCAAACACGGCATCCTGCTGATCTTCGACGAGGTGATCAGCGGCTTCGGCCGGCTCGGCTCGCCCTTCGCCATCGACCGGTTCGGCGTGGTGCCGGACATCGTCACTTTGGCCAAGGGCATCACCAACGCCGCCGTGCCGATGGGGGCCGTGGTCGCCAGCGACGCGGTGCACGACGCGTTCATGCAGGGGCCGGCGGGCGCCATCGAGTTCTTCCACGGCTACACCTACTCAAGCCACGTGCTGGCCTGCGCCGCCTCGATCGCGACGCTCGACCTGTATCGCGACGAGGCCCTGTTCGAGAGGGCGGCCGAGCTGTCGCCGTATTTCGAGGAGGCGGCGCACAGCCTGACCGGGCTGCCGAACGTGATCGACGTGCGCAACCTCGGCATGGTCGCGGGCGTGGAACTGGCGCCGCGGCCGGGTGCCGCCGGCGCCCGCGCCTACGAGGTGTTCGTCGGCTGCTACGAGGGCGGCGTGCTGCTGCGCGCCACCGGCGACATCCTGGCCATCTCGCCCCCGCTGATCATCAGCCGCGCGCAGATCGACGAGGTGTTCGGCACGTTGGGCGACGTGATCAGGAAAGTCGCCTAGGCATCGATCGTCTGAGGCGAAGTGGCGATTTCTTTTACATGCATCGGCGTCACTCTTCACATTTCGCGACAACAAAGCGTCCTGCATCCGGCAGCGACGTGGGAGCCGCCGGCATGCCACGACGAGCCGCACGAGTAAACTCGTTTCGTGTAAGGACGTTTCCGGGTTGCAATCAGGTCAGGAGACGCAACCAGATGGCCCAGGCGCTTCGCACGCCGCCACCCCAACAAGCGCCCGCCGTGCCGGCGAGACCGCGAGCGCCTCTGCCGCGCGATGTGAACGCCACAGCCGAAGAAACGCTGATCGCCACCCTGGGCGACTGGCGTTTTGTCGGCCTGGCGGGGATGCCGCTGGTCAGCCGCAAGGCCGCCGGCGTCGCTGACGCCAAGCGGCGGGCGTCCTCGCCGACTTGGCGCGTATTCGTGCGGGTCTGGTCCTACCCTTGGATTTCTATGCCCGCGAGATGGGCCGCTTGTGGAACACGGCACTCCCGCCGACTTTCCCGCCGGCTACCGCCCGAACCCGCCGGCAGGCACAGCGACGCCTGACCTCTGCACGGCCGTCGTCGTATTGCTGCGCATGGGCTTGCTAGTTGTGGACGGTTTCAGGGTCGACGCCGTAACCCGATCCGAATTGAAGCCGTCCAACTTGTACTTATAAGATCGGCTATGCCGGCCTAAACGTTGCGGTAACCGGTTCGTTGGATCTACAACCAGCTTCAAAGGCTGGTGCCTTTGAGAGTTCTCAGGTATCCGGGAAGGTTAAATGGAGAAGTTAGGGCGTTTCTCAATTTTTAGCCGGCCGAAGTGGTTAAAGATGCTGGCGTGGAGTTTGATCGCTGCACCACCAGCACCGGCGGCTTGCGCTAGCTTTACGACAATCTATAGCTTTGGAAGCGGGCATTCTGGGCCCGGCAGCAAGCTGCGTTCGCCGCCTTCAAAACTGACCTTCTACCGCGGCGCGCTTTTCGGCATCGTGGCCACGCCGGATGGCGGCGAATTTGGACAGATGGGCTCTGTTTTTCGCTACAACCCTTCCACTGGGAACGTCGCGAGCATCTTCACCAACGACGAATTGCTGAACACCTATGGCGGCCTAACCACGCTCGACGGTTTGGAATTTGGTACTTACATCGATGGTGGAGGTGGCGAGCTCTACAGGGTTGATCCGGTGACCAAGACGGGCACTGTCGTGCACTCGTTTAGCTCCGGCACGGACGGTACAGACCCTTCGACTCTCGTTGTAGCCGGGGGGAAGCTGTATGGCACCACGGTGAACGGCGGCACAAACGGCGACGGCATCGTCTTTTGTTTCGATGCAGCAACAAACCAGGAGACCATCCTCTATAACCAGAACGACGACACGGCACACCCTCACGCGCTGACGGTCTCAGGGAATGTCATCTATGGCGTAAGCGCTTACGGCGGCACCTACGGGAACGGCTCGGTGTTCAAGTATGATCCCGTGACTAAACAAGAAACGGTTCTCTACAGCTTTGAGCTCGGGCTTCGGATCGGTGGCAGTCCAGGCGGAGCGCTGACCGCCGATCAAGACGCGCTGTTCGGCACAACCACGGAGAACGCATACAACATCTATGGCGTGATCTTTAGAACGTCGCTGGCCACTGGCAATACGTCTACCGTCCATGCATTTACCGCGCCTGAGACCGAAGGAAAGTTTCCGAACGCCGAGCTGGTTCGTCGCGATGGCTATATATATGGCACGACGTGGCAGGGTGGTTCAAACGATGTTGGAACGGTGTTTCGCGTTGACCTAAGGACCAAAGCGCTGACGGTCTTGCATACCTTTACGGGCGGCACGGACGGGGGCTACCCGCGAGCTGGCCTTACTATTCACAACGGCGTGCTCTACGGTACAACTCAAAGCGGGGGCGCCTTTGGCGGCGGTACGATCTATACTGTGGTCCCGTAACAAGCTATACTGTGGGTCGGTAACAAGTTCGGAGGCTGGCTTGAGCAAGTCAGGCCCTAGAGGGTGTTATGTACTTTTCCCGCGGTGGCGTTTAATGGGAGCGGATGT
>CAXTJP010000018.1:0-43606 GCA_964244615.1 uncultured Acetobacteraceae bacterium | reverse complement strand
TGCTGAAGATCGCCAAGGAGCCGATCAGCCTCGAGACGCCGATCGGCGACGAGGAGGACAGCCACCTCGGCGACTTCATCGAGGACAAGGGTGCGGTCATCCCGCTGGACGCCGCCATCCAGGCCAACCTGCGCGAGGCGACGACGCGCGTGCTGAGCAGCCTGACGCCGCGCGAGGAGCGCGTGCTGCGCATGCGGTTCGGCATCGGCATGAACACCGACCACACGCTTGAGGAAGTGGGCCAGCAGTTCAACGTGACGCGCGAGCGTATCCGTCAGATCGAAGCTAAGGCGTTGCGCAAGCTGAAACACCCGAGCCGGAGCAGGAAGCTCCGAAGCTTCCTCGACGATTGACGGAAACACGTCGGGCAAGCGGATGTGGCAGCGATGAAGCTAGACGTGGGCGGGGTTTGGGGGCGTGTCCCGGGGCAAGACGAAGGCGCCCGTGCGGGGCGCCCAGGGGCGTCACGCGAGGGCGTAACGGGCCTGGCATCCCAGGCCTTCACCCGGGTGGCCGTGGACGTGACCTTTCTGCGCCAGGATTCGCCGCAGCGCGTGGCGGTGGCCGAGTTCCCGGGCGATACGACGCTCGCCCGCGTCACCGCGCCCACGGTCGGCTTCTACCGCTACCTCTACAACACCGTGGGGGCCCGCTACCTCTGGTGGCTCCGGCGCACCGTGCCCGATGCGCAGATCGCCGACATGCTCGCCGCCCCCGGCGTCTCGCTCCATGTCCTGACAAAAGGTCACGAGCCCGCCGGCTTCTTCGAGCTGGATGCGCGAGCGGGTCACACCGTCAACCTCAGCTATTTCGGCCTGCTGCCGCACGCCGTGGGCCAGGGCCTGGGCATCGCCCTGCTGCGGGCTGCCTGCGCCGCGGCCTGGGCCCACAAGCCGCGCATGCTGACGGTGAACACCTGCACCGCCGATCACCCGCGCGCCCTGCCCAACTACCTGGCCGCCGGCTTCGTGCCCGTTCGCACCGCCCGCGAGCACTGGGACGTGCCCAGCCGCCTAGGGCTGGTCATACCCGACCGCTTGCGGGTTTGACCGGAGCGACAGCCGCCGGCACAGGGCCGGAAGCTGTCGTAGCGGCATGCTCCAGTCGCCCTGGCGCTGCTGCCGCAGGATCGTGGCCGTAGGATACCAGGCCGAGCGCAGGCCGGCGCGCGGCCAGCGCCAATCCGCGTCCGCCTTCAGCAGCACCACCAAAGGGCGGCCGAGCCCGCCGGCGAGGTGCGCCACCGCCGTGTCCACGCTCACCACGCAGCACGCGGCCGCCGCCAGCCGTGCGGTGCGGACCATGTCGCTGTCGTCGTCGCAGGGTATGGCGAAGGCGGGCGAGGTCGCTTCGGCCGCCGCGGGGCCGCGTTGCAGGCTGACGAAGCGGCGGCCCGGCGCGTCGCAGGCCGCCAGCAGATCGGCCAGCTTCAGGGATCGTGTCTCGTCCCAACCGCCGGCCTGCCAGCACAGGCCGATGGTCCCCTGCCTGTCGGGCAGCTCCTTCGGATCCGCCTCCTCTGCCGTAAGATAGGGCACGCAGGCGGCGGCATCTGCGGCCTCGATCCGCAGCATGTGCCCCAGCTCCATGATCTCCACGGTGCACGCATCCGACGGGTGCGGCGCCGCCACGTCGAACGGCACCAGCCGGTCGACGCCCGGGATTCGTGCCAGCAGCGGGCACAACGCCGGCTGCGCCTCCAGCGTCACATGCGCGGCACGGGCGCGCAGCGCGGGCAGCAGGCGGACGAATTGCAGCGTGTCGCCGAGCCCGTGGTAGCAGCGCACCAGCACGCGCAGCCCGTCCGGCTTCGTGCCGTCCCACACCCAGCGCCGGTGATAGGGCAGCGAAGGGTCGTCCTGCGCGGCCGGGTCGCGTGCCGCCAGCACGCGGTCGCTGATCCGCCAGGCACCTTCGAAATCATTCGCCCGCATGCAGCCGACCCAGTCTGCCCCCGCCGCTTCGGCGTCCGACGCGAAGCGGCTTGCCTCCATGAATGCTCCCGGTCTTGTTGCTGGTGCGGCGCGATACGGAGGCGTAACGCGTCCGACCCGTGGCCTGTTGCCGACGGCGCTGGCGCGTGGGAGCAGGAATTTGGCCGGCAGGCGTGGGTGGCGGACGGGGATGCTGGAGTTTCTGCGCAGCGAATCCGCGGGCGGCGTGCTGCTCATCCTGGCGTCGCTCTCGGCCATGGCCTGGTCCAACTCGGACGCGGCGCCGGCCTACCTGCGGCTGCTCGATGCCCGGATCGGGCCGGGCCGCCTCGCCATGCCGGTGCACGCCGTCGTCAACGACGCGTTGATGGCGCTGTTCTTCCTGCTGGCCGGGCTCGAGATACGGCGCGAGGTGGCGCATGGCCGGCTGGCCTCGCGGCGCGGCGCGGCGGCACCCGGCATCGCGGCGCTGGGCGGCATGGCGGTGCCGGCGCTGATCTACCTGGCGCTGAACCATGGCCGCCCTGCTACCGCGCATGGCTGGGCAGTGCCGGTCGCGACCGACATCGCGTTCTCGCTGGCCGTGCTGCGCGTGCTGGGCCGGCGCGCCAGCCTGTCGCTTCGCGTGTTCCTCACGGCGCTCGCCATCCTGGACGACCTGGGGGCGATCCTGGTGATCGCGGTGTTCTACGCGGGCGGCCTGTCCGGCCTGGCGCTCGGGTCGGCCGTCGCGCTGTGGCTGGTGCTGCTTGGGCTCAACCGCGCCGGGGTCGCCGTACTGTGGCCCTATCTGCTGGGCGGGGCCGGGCTGTGGCTGCTGGTGTACAACAGCGGCGTGCACGCAACGCTCGCCGGTGTGGCGCTGGCCTTCGTGGTGCCGGGCAGGTCGGCCGGCCAGGGCACCGGGTCGGCGGCCGACACCCTGGAACACCGCCTGGCACCCTGGGTCGGCTACGTCATCCTGCCGATCTTCGGCCTGGCCAATGCCGGGCTGGACCTGCGTGCGGTCCATGCCGGCGTGCTGGCGACGCCCGGGCCGCTCGGCGTGCTGCTCGGGCTGTTCGCCGGCAAGCAGGTGGGCGTGTTCGGGGCGACCATACTGGGGCGCAGGCTGGGCGTGCTGACCTTGCCGCCGCACATGGGCGTGGCGGAGCTTTACGGCGCCGCATTGCTCTGCGGCATCGGCTTCACCATGAGCCTGTTCATCGGCGACCTGGCGTTCCGCGGCACCGCCCTGTTCGACGGCATCAAGCTGGCGGTGTTCTGCGGCTCGCTGCTGTCCGCGTTCACCGGCGTCGCGGTGCTGTTCCTCGTCGCCGGCCGAGGCTCGGCCCGTTGAGGACGGGTCATGCGCAGGCGGACTGGCGCAGCTTTCGGCCGGAATTCCGTTTCATCGGGCGAGGTTGCGCACACGTTCGTCGAACAGCAGGGCGGCGCGCCGATAGAGCGCCTGGTCGATCGGGATCAGGGCATCCAGCCGGGCCGCCAGTGCTGCGTCGACCGGTTCGGGCGGTGGGCGCGTTTCGTCCAGCCTGCTCGATTGGAGCGTGCGCAGAACCTGCTGCGGCTCGACCGGCTGCATGTCCAGCCCGAGCGCGTGGTTGAGGAGGCGTCTGGAACACTCGTAGCGTTCCACTAGGCCGAAGCCTGAGAGCCTCCTGAGTCTGTCCCATGCCGCCTCCAGACAGCCCTGGGGATCGGCCAGGATCGGGTCCTCGTCGTCCAGCACGGGATGGCCGTCCACGATCCGTTCGGCGCCCATCGTCCTCGTCAGCTGTCCGGCCATGGCGTCCCGTATGCTGGGGTGACGCACGACCGATCCGTGGGTGAAGAACTCCATGACCGTGCTGCGTCGCGCGAGTGCCACCAGGGTGTCGTCGCCCAGCGCCGGATCCGGCTGGTGCGCCCTCCAGAAATGGTAGAGCGACAACAGCCGTGCGCGCGGCTCGCGCAGCATGGTGACGATCCGGGTGCTTCGGCCGGGCACCACGTCGCAGCCTGCCAGGTCGAAATGGCCGGCGAACAGGTCGTAGGCGGCCAGCTCGTTGGCGGTCCAGTCGGCAAGGCCGTTGAACCGCTCGGGACAGACACGGTTCGGTTCGAACGCCGCCGCCAGCATGGTGCGCAGCGTCGAGCCGCCGCATTTCTCGATGTGGACCAGCACGATCTTGCTGCGGAACAGGTCCACCGGCGCCACGCGCATGTGCTGCTGCACGTGGATCCGGCGGTTTCGGAACTCTTCCGACACGAACAGGCCGTTCTGGAAGGCATGGGTGTCGTCGCCGGCGTGGCGGGCGTAGAGGCGCCACGTCGCCTCGACCTCGCTGGCTGCCGGCATGCGGCCGAGGATCCAACGGTAGCCCTGGACGATGTCCGTCTCGCTGATCATCGCCGGCCTCGACCTCCACGCAATCGGTTGGGGGGTGGCGCACCGCTCGCCGCCTTGCTTAGCTCGGCTGCATGACATTGCCCAACCGCCTCTGCCTGTGTGCCGCCGCCGTCCTGCTCTGCGCGGCCGCCCCGGTCCACGACTTCCTCTCGGTCGCGGTCTCGCCGGACGGGCTGCGCGTCGCGTCGGTGGAGGGCGACGAGGACGCGTCCGGCGTCGCCGACATCCGCTCGCTGGTCATCCGGCGCGTGTCGGACGGCACGGCGCTGACGGTCACGCTGCCTTGCGGGGCGGTGCACGAATGCACGCCGTCCAGCCCCGCCTGGGCGCCCGACGCGCAGCACGTCTCGTTCGTGCTGCGGTCGCCCGGCAGCCACGCCCATGCGATCTACACCGCGGACGCCCGGACCGGGGCGCTGGTGCGCCGCCTGGCGTTCGACGGCACGCTGGAGTCCCTGCGCGCAGGCCCGGACGGCAGGTTGTCGGTGCTGGCGACCGCGGGCGCCGGCAAGGAGGTGGGCGCGGTCGAAGCCGGCGCGGCGGTGACCGGGGTGCTCGGCGGCGACGTGCACGAGCAGCGCATCGCGGTGCTGGGCGACGACGCGGCGCTGCACTGGGCCTCGCCGCCCGACCTGTTCGTCTACGAGTACGACCTGCGGCCGAACGGGCAGGGCTTCGTCGGCACCGCGGCGCATGGCGATGGCGACAACAACTGGTGGGTGGCCCGGCTCTACGCCTTCCAGCCGGACGGCACGGCGCGGGTGATCCATGTGCCGGACAGCCCGCAGCAGCAGCTGGCCTCGCCGGTGGTCTCGCCGGACGGCAAGCGGGTCGCGTTCATCGGCGGGCTGATGAGCGATTTCGGGGCGACCGGCGGCGAGGCGTTCGTGCAGCCGCTCGACGGCCCCGGGGCGGCCGTGAACCTCACGCCGGACTGGCCGGCCACCGTCACCAGCCTGCAATGGGGCTGCGACGGCGGCCACCTGCTGGCCTCCGTGCTGGCCGCCGACCAGACGCAGCTGGTCAGGCTCGGCCCGTCGCCGGACCCACACGTGCCGGCGCCGTCGGTCTCGGTGGCCGAGGGGCTGGAAGGGGATCGCGGCGCTGTCGCGACCGATTGCCGCACCCCGCTCACGGCCACGGTCCACCAATCCTTCACCAGCGCGCCGGAGATCGAAGCCGGGCCGCTCGGTGTCTGGCACGATCTGACGCGGGCCAATGCGGGGCTGGGCGTGCCCGCCCGGGTGCAGTCGATCAGCTGGCATAGCGGGCCATTCACGCCGCAGGGCTGGCTGCTGCTGCCGCAGGGCGAGCCTTCGGGAAAGCTGCCGATGGTGACGGAGGTTCATGGCGGGCCGGCCTCAGCCAACCGGCCGGTGTTCGTGGGCGCCGGCCTGGCGCGCGACCTGCTCGGCGCCGGGTTCGCACTGTTCCTGCCCAACCCGCGCGGCAGCTACGGCCAGGGCGAGGCGTTCACCCGCGCCAACGTGAAGGATTTCGGCTACGGCGACCTGGCCGACATCCTGGCGGGCGTGGACGCGGCCGAGCATGCCGCCCCGATCGACGACCACCGCCTGGGCCTGATGGGCTGGAGCTATGGCGGCTACATGACGATGTTCGCCGTCACCCAGACGCAGCGCTTCCGCGCGGCGGTGGCCGGCGCCGGCATCGCGAACTGGCAGAGCTACTACGGCGAGAACGGCATCGACGCGTGGATGATCCCGTATTTCGGCGCGTCGGTTTACGCCGACCCCGCGGTCTACGCCAGGAGCTCCCCCATCACCTTCATCCGCCAGGTCCGCACGCCGACCCTGGAGGTCGTGGGCGAGAACGACATCGAGTGTCCGGCGCCGCAGACCGAGGAGTTCTGGCACGCGCTGCAGGATCTGGGTGTGCCGACGCAGTCCGTGGTCTATCCGGGCGAAGGCCACCACATGCGCGACCCGAAACACGTGGCCGATTTCTATGCCCGCGCACAGGCCTGGTTCAGCAGATACCTGCGGCAGGGCGGTTAGCCCGACCACCGGCCGTAGCGCTGCCACTCGGGCGTTGCGAACGGTTATGCAACGTTTGTCGTTCGTGAAGTTTTTGTGTCACCGGCGACGGCGCTGGGCGGACCCTCTAAGAGCCTTGGTTACACACCAGAGGTCCGCCGATGCTGCACTTCCATCCGGGATCGACCAGCGCCATCATTGCGTTGGTCGTCTGTTTCGCGCTGGTGCTCGCCTTCGAGTTCGCCAACGGGTTCCACGACACGGCGAACGCCGTGGCCACCGTCATCTACACGAACTCCCTCAAGCCGCAGCAGGCTGTCCTGCTGTCCGCGTTCATGAACTTCCTGGGCGTGCTCCTGGGCGGCATCGCGGTCGCCTACGCCCTGGTCGAGCTGCTGCCGCCGGACGTGCTCTCGCCGCCAAACGGCGATCCCGCGGTACCGATGCTGGTGGCGCTGTTCGCGACCGCACTGGCCTGGAACATCTTCACCTGGCTGTTCGGGATTCCGAACTCCAGCTCGCACTGCGTGATCGGCTCGCTGATCGGGGTTGCCGTGGGCGACGCGCTGCTGCACCACCGCGGCATCGGCGCCAGCGTGGATTGGGGGCAGATCTGGAACGTGCTGCGCGCGCTGCTGATCTCGCCGATCCTGGGTTTCGTCGGCGCAAGCGCGCTCTACCTCATCGTGCGCAAGCTGATCCGCGACCCGCATTTGTACGAGGCGCCGCACGAGGGTAAGCCGCCGGCCGGCTGGGTGCGCGGCCTGCTGGTGCTGACCTGCACCGGCGTCAGCTTCTCGCACGGCACCAATGACGGGCAGAAGAGCATCGGGCTCATCATGCTGACCATCATCGGGTTGATGCCGGCCACCTACGCGCTGAACCCGATGGACCAGTCCGGCATCCAGGCCCTGCCGCACCTGGCCGAACAGGCGACGCCGCTGGTGCAGAAATATGGCGACGAGGCCAGGCAGGACGCGTTCGATTCGGCACAGCGCCTGCAACAGGCGGGCTCGGTGCTCGGAACGGACGCCAAGCCCACCGACAGCAAGCCGCAAAGCACCGACCCCGGCGCCGGCGGCCAGCCCGATCCGACGGCCACGCGGGCCGGCATACGCGCCGAAGTCTACACCCTGGCATCCGAACTCAAGGCGATCGGGAAGAACAAGAGTGCCAGCCCCGAAGACCGCGCGCTGGCGGGCAAGCTGCGCGGCAGCATGCGTTCGGCGGTGGAATACGCGCCGTGGTGGGTACGTATGCTGAGCGCGGTCTGTCTCGGCCTAGGCACCATGATCGGCTATAAGCGCATCGTGCACACGCTGGGCGAGCGTCTGGGCAAGGCGCATCTGACGCCGGCGCAGGGTGCCTCGGCCGAGCTGGTAGGCGCCCTGCTGATCGGCACCGCGGGTTTCACGGGGTTGCCGGTCAGCACCACGCACATCATCACCTCGGGCATCGCAGGCACGATGGTCGGGTCAGGCGCCGGCATCAACCCGAGCATGCTGACGCGCATCGCACTGGCCTGGGCCTTCACCCTGCCCATCACCATCGCCGTAGCAGCCACCCTGTTCTACACTCTGGCACCAAAATAACAGTCGAGTGGCGCAGCAAACGCCGCGACAGCACGACCGAAGTTTTTTGCTGCTTTTTTTCAAAAAAGCAGACCTTGTCTTTCTTACCATTGCCAGGAGCCAAGGCTGCCCGATGCAGGCGCGATGACTGTCCTATACCCGCGCCGCGAGGTCATGCTCGCGGCCGCTGCCGCCGGCCTGGGCTTCGCCGCGGAGGCCGAGGCCGCGCCGTCCATGGCGCAAGGCACCGTCTACGAGCAGGCCGGTGCCGTGCGCAGGATGCTGCCGGACATCCTGGTCAGCAACGGCGAGGACGTGGTCGCCACCAAAGCCGACGGCAGCTGGACGCTTCCGCTGGCCGACGGCGAGAGCGTGTTCGTCATCAAGCCCACGGGCTGGACCACGCCTGTCGACGCCGGAACGCAGCTGGCCGACTTCGCTTACCTGCACAGCCCGGCCGGCACGCCGGCATCGCTGCACACGCGCTTTGCCGGCGTGGCACCAACCGGCCCGATGCCCGCGAGCATCGACTTCGCGCTGCGCCGGCAGGAGGAGCCGACGCGTTTCGACGCGCTGCTGTTGACCGACCCGCAACCGGAAAGCATCGCCGAACTCGGCTACGTGCGCGACGACGTGGTGGCGCAGCTGGGCGAGGTTCCGGCCGCCTTCGCCATCGCGCATGGCGACCTGATGTTCGACGACCTGGCGTTCTACGGCCGGTTCAACCGCATGATGGGCAGCGCAGGCATCCCCTGGCACGCGTGCCCCGGCAACCACGACATGAACTACGAGGCGTCGGACGACGCGCTCTCGCGCGAGACCTTCAAGCGCGTGTACGGCGCCCGCCACCATGCGTTCCAGTACGGCGGCGCCACTTTCATCCTGCTCGACAACGTGGAGTATCTCGGCACCGATCCGGCGCGCCCGCTGGCTGCGGGCCACTATCGCGGCCGGTTCGGGCCGCGCCAGCTCGCCTTCGTGCGCAACGTGCTGGCGCATGTGCCGCGCGACAGCCTGGTCGTGATCTCGCACCACATCCCGCTCTACACGCTGCTGGCCAGCGAGCCGGCCAATGCCAACACCGACACGCCAGACCTGCTGGCCGCCATCGCCACGCATCCGAACTGCATCAGCTTCAGCGGGCACACGCACACCAACGAGCACTGGTATCTCGGCGCGGACGGCAAGCCGGTCCCGACCGGAAACGCGCCCGCCGGCCACCACCATCACGTGCTCTCGGCCGTCAGCGGCAGCTGGTGGAGCGGTCCAGGCGACGTGCGCGGCATTCCCGTGGCGCTGGCCACCGATGGTGCGCCCTCCGGCTTCCATCTCCTCTCGGTCGATGGCAACCGTGCCACGACACGCCTGATCCCGTCGCATGATCCGTCACGCGGCCTGTTGCGCATCGTGCTCGACAGCCAGGCGCACGAGCTGTCTCCGGAGCTGCTGTCCGAATACGCGCCGGGCGCCCTGCTCACCGGCCCGATCGCGGCCGCACAGATCGGCTCCACCAGGATGGTGGTGAACGTCTTCGACGGCGGCCCGCACTCCACCGTGGAACTGGCGGTCGGAGACGGCGCGTTCGCCGCGATGCAGCCGGTCCTCCGGATCGATCCCTTCGTGCAGGAGGTCTATGGCCGCAACGCCACGACGCGAAAGCCCTGGGTGAAGCCGGAACTCTCGTCACATCTGTGGCAGGCCGATCTGCCGGCGACGCTCGGCGTCGGCACGCATCGCCTGCATGTGCGCGCAACCGACGAATATGGTGATCGGCACGCGGCCTCGATGGTCCTTGAAGTGATCTGAGCCGACGCCACGGTAACGCCGCCGTCCCGTTCCGCTCTCAAAACGTAATCGGTTCTTAACACCTCGATGCCGCCCGACCTGCGAGGTTGCTGCCGTCCAGGAACAGGGTCCATCATGCAGCGTCGTGGTTTTCTGACGGGTTTGGCAGCCGGCGCGGTCGGCTGGGTGGCGGGCGGGCGCAGGCCTGTGGGCACCAGTGCGGGGCAGGTCTACGCCAACCCGGTCCCGTTCATCGCCTCCGCCGAAGCGGCGACGCCGGGCGGCCTCTTCACCGTGGACGAGGCGGCCACCGCCCGGAACGGTCGGGCGACGTTTCCGCAGAGCGTCGCGGCCGGCGATCCGAACCCGCATGGCGCGGTGATCTGGACGCGCGTGGCGCCGTCCGCACTCTCGGGCGGCAGCACCGTGGCCTGGCAGGTGGCTGAGACGCCCGATTTCGGCTACGGCAGCATCGTGCTGGCCGGCACCGCAGCGGCGCTGCCGGATGCCGACCACACCGTCAAGTTGCCGCTGCATAACGGCGTGTTGCGGCCGTTCACCGCCTACTACTACCGCTTCATCGTCGGTGGCGTATCCAGCCGCACCGGCCGCTTCAAGACACTGCCGCTGCCCGGCGACACGCTCAGCCAAGTCAAGATCGGCTACGTCGTCTGCCAGGATTACAGCAACGGCTTCTACAACGCCTACAAATACCTCGCGCTTGAAGACGTGGACTACGTCGTGTTCCTGGGCGACTACATCTACGAGTACCTCGACGACGGCGTCGGTGGGCCGAACAACGGCCCGGTGCGCGTGGTGCCGCGGTATCCGCTCGGCGGCCAGTATCCGCAGGGGCTGGAGGACTACCGCCACCTGTACAAGACCTACCGTGCCGACCCGGACATCCAGGCGACGCACGAGCAATACGCCTATATCCAGCTGTGGGACGACCACGAGTTCTTCAACGACTGCCACCAGGACTTCCACGAGGATACCAACCCGCCGGGCCTGAGTGCGACCACGCCGCAGCCCGCCTTGCGCAAGCAGGCGACGCGCGCCTGGAACGAACACGGGCTGGCCGCGGTGCCGTACAACCCGAACAAGAACTTCGAAGACGAGATAAGGGTGTATCGCACCTTCAAGTTCGGCACGCTGACCGAGCTGATCGTCACCGACGAGCGCCTCTACCGCGACGGCCCGCCCTGCGGCGACGCCGAGAACCAGCGTTACGAGACGCCCGGCTGCCCCGCCCAGTTCGGCACCAAGCGCACGATGCTGGGCGCCGCACAGAAGGCGTGGTTCCTCAAGCAGGTCACCCAATCCACCGCCACCTGGAAGCTGTGGGCGAACGAGGTGATGCTGAACCAGTACCTGTTCGGCCCGCCGCTCGCGCCGGCCACGATCTTCTTCGACCTCGACGAGTGGGACGGCTACCCGGAGGAGCGGGCCGAAATCCTTTCAGCCATCGAGGCCGCCCGCGTGAAGAACTTCGTGGCGCTGTCCGGCGACGCGCATCTGTTCATGGCCGGCTATCTCAAGTCGGATTTCAACGACCCGAACTCGGCCCCGATGGGCGTGGAGCTGATGGTCGGTGCCGTCAGCTCGGGCAACTACCTCGACGCCGGCGTGGACCATCCGGCGCCGCTGTCTTCGCCGCCGGCGGCCCGCCGCGCGGCGGAAGCCGGCCTGCCAGCCGACTCGCTTGAACCGATCGTGCTGGCCTACAACCCGAACATGGTGTTCTGGAACGGCAGCACCTGGGGCTACGGCGTGCTGACGATCACCCAGGACCAGCTCGTCTGCGTGTTCAAGACACCGAGCACGGTGAAGACGAAAACCTCAACGCTGAACACGCTCGCCACCTTCACCGTGCCGAACGGCCAGGTGCAGCTGATCACCAGCTAGCTTGCCTTTATCGACGCCTTGAGACCGGTCGGCCAGGCCGAACTATCCCACGGGAAGGTTCGGCCTGGCGGAACGTATGCACGACAGGCCCACTCGCGCCGCGTGGACTTGGGCGTGCTGTCGGCAGGAGACTCCGCGACAGCACGACCAGAAGTTTTTTGCTGCTTTCCAAAAAAGCAGGCCTGGTGTTCAACACTCAGCGCTGCGGCATCCCCTCCGGCACCACCGTCGTCGCGATGGACCGGTCCAGCGCCTCGTAAGCGGCGTAGTCGATGGTGGCGTAAAGTTCGGCGCGCGTCTGCATCCGTTCGATCTGGTGCTGCGCGCCGCCGTCGCGGGCGATGGCGGCGTAGAGCGCCTCCTGCGCCTTGTTGGCGACGCGGAGCGAGCTGACCGGCCAGATCACCATGTGGTAGCCCATGGCCTCGAACTCGTCGGCGGTGAAGAACGGCGTGCGGCCGAACTCTGTCATGTTGGCCAGCAGCTTCACCCCCGGCAGGCGGGCGGCGAACGTGCGGAACATCTCGGCGGTGTGCAGCGCCTCGGGGAAGATCGCGTCCGCACCGGCCTCCACGTAAA
Source organism: uncultured Acetobacteraceae bacterium (assembly GCA_964244615.1). GTDB lineage: Bacteria > Pseudomonadota > Alphaproteobacteria > Acetobacterales > Acetobacteraceae > BOG-908. The sequence continues at coordinate 31,449 of CAXTJP010000018.1, read as the reverse complement.
GCCTGGCGCGCGCGACCGCGCCGTCCAGTCCCTCGCTGGCCGCCGCATCCGTGCGCGCCATGACGAACAGGCTTTTGCGCGCGCGCACGGCCGCCGCCACCTTGGCCGCCATGTCGCGCGGGTCGGCCAGGCGCTTGTCGTTGAGGTGGCCGCATTTCTTCGGCAGCAGCTGGTCTTCGAGGTGCACGGCCGCCGCACCCGCATCCTCGAAGCTGCGCACCATGTGCATCACGTTCAGCGCCTCGCCGTAGCCGGTGTCGCCGTCCACCAGAACCGGCAAGCCGGACGCGCGCGCAACCTGGCGCACGAAGAAGCACACGTCCTCGATGGTGATGACGCCGAGGTCGGGCAGCCCCATGGAAGCCGACATCGCCGCGCCAGACAGATAGAGCCCGGGGAAGCCCGCCGCGCGCGCCTGCAATGCGGCCAGGCCGTTATGCGCGCCGGGCAGCCGCACGATGCCGGGCTGCGCCAGCAACGCCCGGAACCGCTCGCCGGCGGTGGCGGCCGGCAGGTCGTCACCGACGAGGTACGTCATGGCGAGCCGCGCTCGGCCAGCGGCACGAAAACGAGGTTTTCGGGGCCGACATAGTTCGCCGTCGGCCGGATGATCTTGCCGTCCTGGCGCTGCTCGATCACGTGCGCGGCCCAGCCGCTGGTTCGCGAGATCACGAAGAGCGGCGTGAACATCGACGTCGGCACGCCCAGCATGCTGTAAGAGACGGCGCTGAACCAGTCGAGGTTGGGGAACATCCTCTTGGTGTCCCACATCACGCTTTCCAGCCGCTCGGCGACCGAGAAAAGCGTGCTGTCGCCGGCCTGTTCGCTCAGTCGCCGCGCCACGGACTTGATGACCTCGTTGCGCGGATCGCTGACGGTGTAGACCGGGTGGCCGAAGCCGATCACCACCTCCTTGTTCGCCACGCGGGCGCGAATGTCGGCCTCCGCCGCGTCCGGCGTCGCGTAGCGCTGCTGGATGTCCAGCGCCACCTCGTTGGCGCCGCCGTGCTTGGGCCCGCGCAACGCGGCAATGCCGCCGGTGACGGCGGAGTACATGTCCGAGCCGGTGCCGGCCACCACGCGAGCGGTAAAGGTCGAGGCGTTGAACTCGTGCTCGGCATACAAGACGAGGCTCGTGTGCATCGCCCGCACCTGCAGCGCACCCGGCGCCTCGCCGTGCAGCAGATGCAGGAAATGCGCGGCGATGCTGTCGTCGTCGGTCTCGACCTCGATCCGTCGGCCGCCATGCGAGAAATGCCACCAATAGAGCAGGATCGAGCCGAGGCTCGCCATCAGCCGGTCGGCGATGTCGCGTGCGCCGGGCGCGTTGTGATCCTCCTTTTCCGGCAACAGGCAGCCGAGCATGCTGACCGCGGTGCGCATCACGTCCATCGGATGGGCGGCGGCGGGGATCTGTTCCAGCACCGCGCGCAGGGCAGCGGGGATGCCGCGCAGGCCGCGCAGCTTGGCCTTATAGGCGCGCAACTCGGTCTCGGTCGGCAGCCGCTCATGCACCAGGAGATGCGCGATCTCCTCGAACTCGGAGGCCTCGGCCACATCGAGTATGTCGTAGCCGCGATAATGCAGGTCGTTGCCGGTCCGGCCGACCGTGCACAGCGCGGTGTTGCCGGCAACGACGCCGGACAGCGCCACGCTTTTCTTGGGCTTCGGCGCGGCGGCGGGCGCGATCTCGTCCATGATGGTGGCTCCTAGAACAACCCCGGCAAACCGGAGGAGAGGGTGCCCGAGGGCATTACGATCGTCAGCCCAGCCAGTTCATCGGCGCCCAGCTTCGGCAGGCGCTGCGCCACATCCAGAAAGCGCTGCGCTTCGGCGGCGTCCAGCAGACCTTCCGTCAGCATGCGGAACTTGCCGACGTAGTTCTCGCGCCGCCAGGGCGTAGCCCCCAGCGGGTGCGCGTTGGCCACCGCCAGTTCGTCGGCGATCACGCGCCCGTCCCTGAGCGTGATGGCCACGCGCCCGCCGAACGCTTTCACCGCGGGATCGACCGAATGGTAGCGCTCGGTCCATTTCGGGTTCTCCACCGTGCGTATCTTGCGCCACAGCGCCACCGTGTCGGGCCGGCGCGCACGCGCGGGCGCGTAGCTGTGCACATGGTGCCAGGCGCCGTCCTGCAGGGCGACGGCGACGATGTACATGATCGAGTGGTCCAGCGTCTCCCGGCTCGCCTCGGGGTCGAACTTCTGCGGGTCGTTCGCACCGGTGCCGATGACGGTATGGGTGTGGTGGCTGGTCTCGATCAGCACGTCGGCCACGTCGTCCCAGTCGGATACCTGGCGGCCCATGCGGAAGGCGAGGTCGATCAGCGCCTGGCTCTGGTACTCGGCCGAGTGCTCCTTGGTGTAGGTGTCCAGGATGGCGCGCTTGGCCTCGCCCGCCTCCGGCAGCGGCACGCGGTAATGCGCGTCGCGGCCGTCCAGCATCCAGGCGATCACGCTGTCCTCGCCCTCGTAGATCGGGGACGGCGCGCCCTGCCCGCGCATCGCCCGGTCCACCGCCTCGATGGCCAGCTTGCCGGCATGGCTGGGGGCGAAGGCCTTCCAGCTGCTGATCTCGCCCTTGCGGCTCTGTCGCGTCGCCGTGGTCACGTGCAGCGCCTGCTGCACCGCCTGGTAGATCACCGCGGTGTCCAGACCCAGCAGCGTGCCGATGCCGGCCGCGACCGAGGGGCCGAGATGGGCCACGTGGTCGATCTTGTGGGCGTGCAGGCAGATCGAGCGCACGAGGTCGACCTGGATCTCGTAGCCGGTGGCCAGCGCCCGGACCAGGGCGGCGCCGTCGCACCCGGTTTGCTGGGCCGTGGCCAGGATCGGCGAGATGTTGTCGCCGGGATGGCTGTACTCGGCCGCCAGGAAGGTGTCGTGGTAGTCGAGCTCGCGCACCGCCGTGCCGTTGGCCCAGGCGGCCCACTCGGCATGCACCCGGACGTCCGGCCCGCAGCCGAACACGGTCGCACCCCCCGGACGGGCATGCGCCAGCGCCTGGTCGCGTGCCGAGACCACGGGCGCGCGGTTGACCGAGGCGATGGCCACCGACGCGTTGTCGATCACCCGGTTGACGATCATCTCGGCCACTTCGGGCGTCACCGCCACCGGATCGGACGCGACGGCGGCAATCTTCCAGGCAAGCTGGTCTTCGCGTGGCAGCCGTTCGGCTTCGGGATGGACGGTCACGTCGTGCAGCTTCAAGGCAGGAGCCTCCTGGCGGTTTGGCGGTGGCGTGCTCCGGCTGGCGACTTTGGTCAAATCCGCCTTGCGGGCGCGCTGGACATGAACGACCGATCGGGGACGAACATCAACCGGCTCAGGTGCTTAGGTCATGCTGGCCGTGGTCGGGCCGGCGCGTTTCAGCGTCGGTGCCGCATGGCCGGCGCCCCCTGGCGGCCGCGGGCAGGCCAGCGACACCGCAGCTTCACCGGCCAAGACAGTGCGCAACCACCTCTCCCGCTTCGGAGCCGGTCTTGGCGACGTGCCAGTTGGCCGAGAGCTTGCAGCGCTTCGCCATGGCCTCGCTCGCGTGCACCGCCAGCGCCCGGTCCACGCATTGCCGCCACTCGGCCATGGCCGGATCCGTCTGCATGACCAGCTCACAGGTCTGAACCAGGGAGGCGGCGCCCGGCGGTGCGTTGGTCTTCATCATCAGCTTCAGCGCGCGCGCCGATCCGACTTCGGCGGCGATGCAGGCACCACGGCTGCCTTTATGGTCCGCGCATGCCGTGTTGTAGGCGTCCCAGGCAACCTCGCGATCACCACGGCCCAGGCCGGCGAACGCCTGGCTCAACGTCGGATCGGCGCGCATGTCGGCCGCACACTCGGCGATGCCCTGGGCCACCGCCTTGTTGGCCAGCGTCTCCGGCGGCTCGGCGTCCAGTGCCGCGTCGTGGTCCTGCCGCAGCTGAGACTGCACCACCGCCAGCATGACCCGGCTGGAGTAGGCGGGGTTTCCGGCACACAGCGTCTCGGCCTCGCCCGCCAGCGCAGGGATCGCCCAAACCGTCGCGAGCAGCACGAGGTATTTCATGGCACCCAGGCTACCGGAAACCCGCCTGCGAATGAAGCACTACCCGGGCCAAGGCGGCTCAGCCCGCCAGAACTGGCCGCCGAGTCCGATGGCGTTCGTCCGGCACCGCCCGCTTCGGCGGGCCGGTCAGGCCGCCTTGACGACGGGCGCGCTCAGCGAATGCGCCACGGCGGCCACCACGTGGTTGACCGAGATCTCCCAGGGGGTGCGGTGGAAGTCGATCGACAAATCGCCCCAGGGCCGCTGCGCACGCCCCAGGACGCAGTCGTAACGCAGCCCCATGAGCGCCGAGAGGTTGCGGAAACTCCAGTCCACGTAGGCGTCCATCAGCAGCTCGATCACCAGGCAACCACGCTTGGCGAAGCCGAGGTTGGTCAGCATCGAGCCGTTCGGCGCCACGATCGCCTCGGCCCGGCGGAACAGCCGTATCTGGTCGGCGACCGACAGCGATTCCAGCCGCACCGGCTCGAAGCCGAGCTGGGAAAGCGCGACGATCAGCTCGCTTTCGTTGCGCAGGGGACGCACACCGGTGCCGCGACGGTCGATGTAGACGCGGCGCGGCAGGATCACCGGCGAGGTCGGCACGTTGGCGGAAAGCCGGCGGAAGAAATCGGCGACGCAGGGGTGATAGGCCGATTCGCCCACCACCGAGAGCGGAAACACCAGCGTCTCCACCCGCAAGGTCTCGTCGCGGTCCACTTCGCGCACCGTCAGGCTGGGCAGCGGGTCGAACAGGTCCAGCAACTCGGTCTGCGCCGCCCCGCCGCGCGGCACCAGCAGGCCGGCCGCCGCCGCGAAATAGGTGTCCGGCACCGCGGAAAGCCGCGCCAGCCCATCCAGCAACGCGTGACGGTAGTCCATCTCGCCTCCGGCGAGCACGGTGACATGCGTGCCGGCCAGGTACTTCACCCGGGTTGGCTGGATGGCGATCCCCTTCGCCAGGGCGCGATAGCCATGCAGCCGAGGCGTCGTGTTGGCCAGCGACTCGCCGATGACGCAGTCGCCGATGGCGAGGATCCCGGCGGAAGAATGCACGGTGACGTCGTTCAGAACGAACAGCGGCGGGGCAAAGCTGTCGTAATGCGCGGCCGCCCACCGCCCCTGTTCCGGCAACTCGCGAACCGGCCACAGGTCGAAGAAATGCCGCCCCGTCGCCAGCGGCGGCAGGCTTATGCGCGCCGGCCCGAGGGAATGAACGTGCTGGACAGGAAAGATGCCGTCGGCGCCGGCCGGCATGGCCAACGCGGCGATCGAGCGCTGATGCAGGATAGTCTCGGTTACCGGCCCCATCAGGGCTCCCGCCAAACGTTCAATTGCCCCGCTCCATGCATCCTTTGCGCGAGTGTAACACCACATACGGTGGTAGTTTCAAGTCGTGAGTTCTCCGTGATCAACAGCGTTCCGGGCCCAACCCATCCGGCTCGCCTGATCGTGTCGATGGCTGGCTGCAACAGGCCGCAATCGTAGGGCGGGTCCAGGAACACCAGCGTCTGACGTGGGCCTTGCGGGGCGTGCAGCACGTCGGCCGCCACGATCCTGGCCCGGTCGCCGGCCCCGCACGCCGCGACGTTGGCGCGCAGCGCCGCGAGCGCGCGGGCGTCCCGTTCGATGAACACCGCGCGGGCGGCCCCGCGCGACAGTGCCTCCAGGCCCAGCGCGCCGGTTCCGGCAAAGACGTCCAGCACCAGCGCGTCCTGCATCATCGCCCGGCCGCCCCAGGGCGCGTGCATCAGCATGTCGAACAACGCCTGTCGCAGGCGCTCGGCGGTGGGTCGGGTGGTGGAGCCTGGCGGTGACACGAGCGTCCTGCCGCGCCAGGCACCCCCTATGATGCGCACGACGCGGCCCTGCGCTGTCCCGACAGGCGCGGCCGCGCCGGGCCGTGCTTCACGGCACGGGCTTGCCGTCGGGCAATTGTTCGCGCAGCACTTTGGCCGGCACTTCGGCCACCGCGCCGCGTTCGAGGTTGCCGAGCTGGAACGGGCCGTAGGCGATGCGGATCAGCCGCGTCACGCTCAGGTTCAGATGCTCCATCACCCGACGTATTTCGCGGTTGCGGCCCTCGCGCAGCGACACCGTCAGCCAGGCGTTCGTGCCTTTCCGGCTGTCCAGCCCGGCCTCGATCCCGGCATAGCGCGTGCCGGCGATGGTGATGCCGCGCGCCAGCGCCACCAACGCCTGCGGCTCGATGTCGCCGTGCACGCGCACGCGGTAGCGCCGTATCCAGCCGTTGGACGGCAGCTCCAGCTGCCGCGCCAGCGCCCCGTCATTGGTCATCAGCAGCAGGCCCTCGCTGTTGAGGTCCAGCCGCCCGACGCTGACCACGCGCGGCAGCTCTGGCGGCATCTTCTCGAACACCGTGGGCCGGCCCTCCGGGTCCTTGTGGGTGGTCAGCACGCCGTCCGGCTTGTGGTAACGCCACAGCCTGGGCCGGGCTGGGGCGTCCACCACCTGGCCCGCCACCTGCACGATGTCACCGGCGGCCACGAAGGTGGCGGGATGGGCGACGACGGACCCGTTCAGGCTGACCCGTCCCTCGCCGATCAGGCGCTCGGCGTCGCGGCGGCTGGCGACGCCCGCGCGCGCCAGCCACTTGGCAATCCGGTCGCCGTCGCGCGGCGCGTCCGTCACGCGCGCGCGGCCTCGACGAGGGCACGAAAGATCAGCGCGTCACCAGGGTCGATCATGAACTCCGGATGCCACTGCACGCCCAGGCAGAAGCGGTGCCCCGGCAGCTCGATGCCCTCGATCACGCCGTCCGGCGCGGTCGCGTTGACCACGGCCGATGGCCCAGGCGTGCGCACCGCCTGATGGTGCGAGCTGTTCACCCGCATCGACGATGCGCCCACCACCCGGTGCAGCAGCGTGCCCGGCGCCACCGACACGGCATGGCCCGCTTCGTGGCGCGGGTTCTTCTGCTCGTGGTCCATCGCCTCGGGCATCGTATCGGGGATGTGCTGGACCAGCGTGCCGCCCAGCGCCACGGCCAGCAGTTGCTGGCCGCCGCACACACCCAGAATCGGCAGGCCGCGCGACAACGCCCCGTCCAGCAGCGCCCGTTCCGCCCGCGTCCGCCCCTGTTTCAACGTCACGGTCGCGTGCGTGTCGCTCGCGCCGTAGAGCGCCGGGTCCACGTCGAACGCGCCGCCGGTCACCACCAGCGCGTCGAGCCTGTCGAGCATGTCGGAGGCGAGCTCCGGGTGATGCGGCAGCGCCAGCGGCACCCCGCCCGCCTGTGCCACCGCGCCGGCATAGTTGGCGCGCAGCGCATACCAGGGATAGACCGAGTAGCCGGCGGGCCTGGCGGGATCGGGCTCCTCGGAATCGAGCGTGATGCCGATCAGCGGTTTCTGTGTGCGCATGCGGCCAGTGGTACTGCCGTCATGCGGTTCTGGACAGGGCAACGATGTGGATGCAGGCGGCATTGGACGAGGCGCGGCTGGCCGCCTCCCGCGGCGAGGTTCCGGTGGGCGCCGTCGTGGCCGGCCCGGACGGCGCTTTGCTGGCCCGCACGGGCAACAGGACGGAGGCGTTGCGTGACGCGTCTGCCCATGCCGAGCTGCTGGCCATGCGCGAAGCGGCCGCCAGGCTCGGCACCCCCCGGCTCACCGGCTGCGACCTGTGGGTGACGCTCGAGCCCTGTGCGATGTGCGCCGCCGCCGCGGTCCATTTCCGCCTGCGCCGGATCGTCTTCGGCGCCTACGACCCCAAGGGCGGCGGTGTCGAGCACGGCGCCCGGGTGTTCGCCGCCCCCGGCTGCCTGCACGTGCCCGAGCTGACCGGAGGCGTGCGCGAGCGCGAGTCGGCCGAGCTGCTGCGGGCGTTCTTCGCGGCCCGGCGCTAAAGCAGGATGCGTTGTCCTGAAGTCGGCGCGGCCGGCCGCATCCCGCTCTGGCTCTTCGTTTCGTCGCGCATGTTCATCCGGCGGCTGACCGCGTCCGGCCGCATCATGCCCAAGGCGGTCAGCTCTTCCCCGCGGCCTCGCGCGGCTTGGTGCCCAGGCCGATCTTCTTGGCCAGGGTGGAGCGATGGCGGGCGTAGTTCGGGGCGACCATCGGGTAGTCCGACGCCAAGCCCCAGCGTTCGCGATACTGCTCCGGAGTCAGGTCGAACGCCGTCTTGAGGTGGCGCTTGAGCATCTTCAGCTTCTTGCCGTCTTCCAGGCACACGATGTGGTCCGGGAACACGGACTTCTTCACCGGTACTGCCGGCTGCCGCGGTTCGGCGGCCTGGGCAGGCGGTTCCTGCCCCATGCCGGCGAGCGAGGCGTAGACCTCGTGGATGAGCGACGGCAGCGCCTCGGTGCCGACCGGGTTGTTGGACACGTGGGCGGCAACGATCTGTGCTGTCAGTCCAAGCACGTCCAGTGATGCCGGAAGGTCGGCCATCCTCATAACCCTCGTGTATATTTGCAATGACCAGCTTATACGAAGCGCAAACGTGTCGCCGCAAGATGCGGCCTGGAATTTCGCGCGGATCTTCAAGATGTCGTCAACACTCCCGGCAGATTTCGCACTCGACATCACCGGCGAGGTCTGTCCGATGACCTATGTCAGGACCAGGCTGGCGCTGGACCGCATGCAGCCGGGTCAGACCCTGGCGGTGCGGCTACGCGGCGAGGACCCGGCCCGCAACGTGCCGGCATCGGCCTTGCGCCAGGGTCACACGCTGATCTCGCAGGCCACCGAGCCGGACGGCGCCACGCTGCTGCTGCTCAGGCGTGGCGCATCCCCGGTCAGGACCGTGGCCCCGGGCCCTCAGTCGACCCCGCTGCGCCCCGACACGGCCAGCCTGCGGCGAAGCGTCAGCGCGTCCGAGCCGTCTGCGTAGTAGCCGCGCCGACGCCCGACCTGGACGAAGCCCAGGCGCTGGTACAGGCCGCGTGCCGCGGGGTTGCGGGTGGACACTTCCAGGAACAGCGACGCCGCACCGCGCAGCCTCGCCTCCTCGGCCGCCGCTTCCACCAGCCCGCCGCCCAGGCCCTGCTGCCGACGTTCCGGCACCACCGCCACCGTCAGCACTTCGGCCTCGTCGGCGACCTGTCGCGCCAGGATCATGCCGCCGCGCACGTCTATCAGCCCGAACACGCCGGGCTGGGAAAGCTGGCCCGCGATGATACGCTCGTCCCAGAACTCGTCCTCGGGAAAGGCGCGGGCATGGATCGCCGACAGTGCCGTCGCGTGCAGCGGGCCGGCACGGGTGATCGCCTGACCGCCGCTCATTCGGCCTCGACCCCGACCGGCGCCGCGCGCCCGGCTGCGCGGCGAGCCTCCGGCGCATCCACGTAGAGCGGCACCACGTCCAGCGTCGGCAGATCGCCGCACGCGCGACGCCAGCCCACGTTCGCCACGTGCTCGGGGCAGGGCTCGCGAAACGCGGACAGCATCACGTCGGTCCCCCGCGCCGCCAGCGACGCTGCCACCAGGTTGGCCGCGTCGCCGCACACCGCCACCCGGCCGGTCGCAGCCGGGAGCGCATCGGTGGCAAAAGCCTCGAACGCGTCCCTGTGGATGAACACCCGCCCGCGCCGCGCCGTGACTGCGGTCCAGAGGGCCCGCCCGTCCAGCGCAGGCCGTAGCGCCTCGCCCAGCGCCTCGGCCACCGTCACCCCGACCACCGGCACCCCGCAGCCCAACGCGATCCCGTGCGCGACCGAAAGCCCGGCGCGCAGCCCGGTGAAGCTGCCGGGACCCACGATGACGGCGACCAGCTCCGGTGGCCCGGCCCGGCCGAGCAACCCGGCCAGCATCGCCGGCAAGGCACCCGCCAGGCCGTGGCCAGGGCCGATCCTGCCCTGCGCCAGCACAGCCCCGTCCCGCAGCATCGCCGCCGACGCGCCGCCTCCCGACGACTGCATCGCCAGCACCAGCCCCGACACGCGTGTCACAGCATCAGGCAGGCTTCATCGAAGCCCAGCCGCGGCGCACGCGGCTGCACCTGGCCGTCGCCATGGCCCAGGGAGACCAGGAAATTGGACCGCCAGCCGTTCTCGCCGAAGAAGATCGCATCGACCTGGGCGTTGTCGAAGCCCGACATCGGACCGCAATCCAGGCCCATCGCACGCGCCGCCAATATCAGGTAGGCGCCCTGCAAGGTGGCGTTCCGGAACGCCGTCTCCTGTGCCAGGGCCGCGTTGCCGGCGAACCAGGCACGCGCGTCCGCCTGGGGGAACAGTTCCGGCAGGCGGTCGAAGAACCGCGGATCGTAAGCCACGATCACCACGACCGGCGCCGCGATCGTCTTGTCGACGTTGCCGGGCGACAGCGCCGGACGCAGCCGCTCGCGCGCCTCAGCCGTCTGCAGGAACACCAGTCGGGCCGGCGATGCGTTCGCCGATGTCGGCCCGAGCTTCATCAGGTCGTAGAGGCCGTGAATCACCTCGTCCGAGACGGGCGCATCGGTCCAGCCATACTGGGTGCGCGCCTGCCGGAACAGCAGGTCGAGTGCCGTGTCGTCGAGCATCGCGGTCCTCCAAGGACGCTCTCGTCGCCCGCTCCCGGACCGCCTAGTAGGCGACCTGCTCGACCGACTGCACCTCGGGCACGTAGTGACGCAACATGTTCTCGATGCCGTGCTTCAACGTGGCGGCGGAAGAGGGGCAACCGCTACACGCGCCCTGCATGTGCAGGCGCACGACGCCGTCGCGGAAGCCGCGGAACACGATGTCGCCCCCGTCGCTGGCCACCGCCGGCCGTACGCGCGTGTCCAGCAACTCCTTGATCTGCTCGACCACGTCGCGATCTTCCGGGGCGATCTCGTCCTCGCGCGCCTCGTCGGTCGCGCCGTCCATGACCGGGCGGCCGGACACGAAATGCTCCATCAGCGCGCCCAGGACCTGCGGGCGCAACGCCTGCCAGTCGGTGCCCTCGGACTTGGTGATGGTCACGAAATCGCCGCCCAGGAACACGCGTGCCACACCGGGGAGCATGAACAGGGCGGTCGCGAGCGGGCTCGGTCCGGCCAGGTGCGATCCGGCAAAGTCCGCGGTGCCGGTGCCCATCACGGAGACGCCGGGAAGGAACTTCAGCGTTGCGGGATTGGGTGTGCTTTCGGTCTCGATGAACATGCTGGGTGCTTCCGCTCTGGACGGGACCGCGACAGGATCCTGCCGGACAGACGATCTGTCGTGCCTGCACCGTTTATGGGGTCTGGCGCGCGGCCCCACAAGACGGTGCCGGGGTCACGCCTCACCCTGCCGTTCGGGCCGCAGCACCTCGCCCGTAACCCCCGGCGACTCCAGCCTGGACAGAACATCCCCGGCCACTGCCATCTGGGTGCCCAACTCGGCCCGCAATACCCGCTTGCGCCGCAGCACCGGGCTGGTCCGCTCCGCCGCCGCCCACGCGGCGCCGAAATGCGGCAGCCGCAGCCAGGCGTCGAGCAGCGGCTGGGCAACCCTCAGCTCGCTCGCCAGGTGGCCGGCCACCAGCGTCGGCCGGCCGGCGCTCTGCCAGGCGAGACGCATCAGCCGGCGCGCACCGATGCGGCGTATGCGGTCGGCCACCGGCTCCATCGCTTCGTCCACGGCAGGATCCTGTTGCACCAGGCGGCGTCGGATGGTGTCCGCCATGCCATCGGCCGCGCGCCCCTGTATGCGGCCGGACACCGACACGCAGACCAGCGGATCGTGCCGTATGCGGGCATCCCTGCACCGCAGGGCCTGCACCAGGGCCCGGTCCTCGCCCGACGCCACTGGCGGCACACCGCCGGCCGCCAGGAACAGCTCGCGCCGGACGGCGATGCTTGCACCCGATTCTTCGGTGTGGCGCGGCCACGGATCGAACGGGTCGGGGTCGAGCAGCGATCCCACCCGGTCCAGCGCCGTTCCGAACGCGACCTCCTGTGCGTCGTCCTCATGCAGGTGACGAGGAATGCGCAGTGCGTCGACGGGATCGATGATGGCGCGTCCGCACACCACATCCGCCCCGATCCTCAGGGCGGCGAGGTTGGCTTCCAGCCAGTCCGGGGCCACACAGGCATCGGCGTCGGTGGTGATCAGGATCCCGCCCTGGTCGGCCAGCCTGGCCGCCGCCGCCATCGCCATCCGCCTGGCATGCCCGGCATTGGCCTCGGCCGGAGCGAACTCGTGTTCCAGGACATGCAGCCGCGTCGGCAGCGTCGCCTGCAGGCCGCGCGCCAGATCGGCCGTGCCGTCGCGACTGTTGTTGACCACGAGCACGATGTCCGGCCGGTCCTGGCCTTGCTGCAGCGACAGGGCGCGAAGGCAGTCGCCGATCAGCGCGGCCTCGTCTCGCACCGGAATTGCAACGACGATCTGCGGCATGGCCTGCCCGTTCTGGAGGGGAACAACCACATAACGCGTCCTCAGGGCGGGGTTGCAGCAGGGCGCCTCCGCTCAGCCCGTGGTCAGCGCCTCGTGATGGCGGATCACTTCCCGCACGACGAAAGCCAGGAATTTCTCCGCGAACTCCGGGTCGAGCCGCGCCCCTTCCGCCAGCACCCGCAGCCGCCCCACCTGCTGCGCCTCGCGCGCCGGGTCGGAGGCGGGCAGGCCAAGCCTGGCTTTGAGGCGGCCCACCTGCTGGGTGCAGCGGAACCGCTCGGCCAGAAGATAGACGAGGGCGGCGTCGATGTTGTCAATGCTGCCGCGCAGCACGAGCAGTTCGGGATCGGTCGGCGTCCCGGCCGCCTCCGGCTCAGTCGGCATGGGCGCCCAGCGCTTCGGCCGCACGCGGCATGCGTCGCTGCTCCGAGGGCAGCAGCCAGCGCTGCAACTGGTCCAGGTAGAGGTAGATCACCGGCGTCGTGTAGAGCGTCAGCGCCTGGCTCAGGATCAGCCCGCCCACCATGGCGTAGCCCAGCGGCTGGCGCAGTTCGGACCCCGCGCCATGACCCAGCATCAGCGGCAGGCCGGACAGCAGGGCGGCCATGGTGGTCATCATGATCGGGCGGAACCGCATCAGGCAGGCCTGCCTGATGGCGTCCAGCGGCTTCGCCCCGCCCTCGCGCTCGGCGTGGATGGCGAAATCGACCATCATGATCCCGTTCTTCTTGACGATGCCGATCAGCAGGATGATGCCGACGATGGCGATCACCGACAGGTCGAAGCCCGCGCCCATCAGCATCAGCAACGCGCCCACGCCCGCCGAAGGCAGCGTGGACAGGATGGTCAGCGGCAGGATGTAGCTCTCGTAGAGGATGCCCAGGATGATGTACACCGAGACCAGCGCCGCCAGGATCAGGTAGGGCTCGCTGCTCAGCGAGGACTGGAACGCCGCCGCGTTGCCCTGGAACGAACCCTGCAGCGACCCGGGCGCGCCGATCTGGTCGCGCGCGGCGTCCACCTGCTGGACGGCATCGCCGAGCGAGGCGCCGGGCGACAGGTTGAAGCTGATCGTCACCGCCGGGAACTGGCTCTGGTGGTTCACCGCCAGCGGCGCGATCGGCAGCGTGCTCGAATGCACCAGCGCCGAGAGCGGCACGACCGTCCCGTTCGCCGACTTGATGTATAGCTGGCCGAGCGTGCGCACGTCGCCTTGCTGCTCGGGCAGCACCTCCTCGATCACGTAGTAGGAGTTCAGCTGGGTGAAATACTGCGTCACCTCGCGCTGGCCGAACGCGTCGTAGAGCGTGTCGTCGATCTGCTGCGGCTGTATGCCGAAGCGGGCGGCGGCGTCGCGGTCGATCACCAGGGTCGCGGTCGTGCCGGCGATCTGCTGGTCGGACGTGACGTCGCGCAGGATCGGGATCGTGCGCAGGCGGTCGAGCAGCTTGGGCGACCAGGCGTTCAGCTCGGCCGGGTCCACGTCCTGCAGCGTGTACTGGTAGAGCGTGCGAGACAGCCGCCCGCCCACGGTGATGTCCTGCGAAGGCTGCATGTAGATGCGGAAGCCCTCGATCGCCTTGGCCTTTTCGCTCAGCCGCGCGATCACCTGCATGATCGGCTCGCGCTGGCCCCACGGCTTGAGGTTGATGTAGAGCCGCCCGTTATTGGCGGTCTGCCCGCCATTGCCGGCGCCGATCAGCGAGGCAAAGCTCGCCACCGCCGGGTCGGCCTGCACGATCGCGTTCAGCTGCTCCTGCTTGGCGTACATGCCGGTGTAGGAGATGTCCTGGTTGGCCTCGGTGATGGCGACCAGCACGCCGATGTCCTGCTGCGGGAAGAACCCTTTCGGGATGATCACGAACAGGAAGATCGTCACGCCAAGCGTCGCCAGGAACACCAGCAGCGTCACGAAGCGGAACCGCAATGCGATGTCCAGCGTCCGCCGGTAGAAGCCCAGCATGGCGTCGAACATGCCTTCGATGGCCCGGTAGAAGCGCCCGTGCTGGTGCGTCTCGGCCTTCAGGAAGCGCGCGCACATCATCGGCGTCAGCGTGAGCGAGACGAAGGCCGAGATGATCACGGTCACGGAGACGACGACGGCGAACTCGCGGAACAGCCGCCCGACGATGCCGCCCATCAGCAGCAGCGGGATGAACACCGCGATCAGCGAGATGCTGATGGAGACGATGGTGAACCCGATTTCGCCCGCCCCCTTCAGGGCCGCGGACATCGGGTCCATGCCGTCCTCGATGTGGCGGAAGATGTTCTCCAGCATGACGATGGCGTCGTCGACGACGAAGCCCACCGCGATGGTCAGGCCCATCAGCGAGAGGTTGTCCAGGCTGTAGCCGAGCAGGTACATGGCCGCGAAGGTGCCCACCAGCGCCAGCGGCACGGTGACGCTCGGGATGATCGTCGCCCAGAAGCTGCGCAGGAACAGGAAGATCACCATCACCACCAGGCCGATCGACAGCATCAGCGTGAACTCGACGTCGCTCACCGACGCCCGGATGGTCTGGGTGCGGTCCACGATGGTCTGGACATGGATCGACGGCGGGATGCTCTTCTCCAGCCGCGGCAACGCGGCCCGCACACGCTCCACGGTCGCGATCACGTTGGCGCCCGGCTGCTTGAACACGATCAGCAGCACGCCGCGACGCGACTTCTCGAGGCTCTGCCAGGCGGCAACCTCGCGGTTCTGCGGCCCGCGCACCGCGTGGCCGATATCGCCGATGCGCACCGGCGCGCCGTTGCGGTACGCGACGATCAGCTTGTCGTAGGGAGCGGGCTCGGTCAGCTGGTCGTTGGCCTGCACGGTAAAGGCCTGGCGCTGGCCGTCGATGCTGCCCTTCGGGCTGTTCACCGTCGCGTCGGTCAGGACCTGGCGCACGTCCTCCATGGTCATGCCCATCGCGGCTAGGCGCGCCGGGTCGATCTGCACCCGTATGGCGGGCTTCTGCTGGCCGCCCACCAGCACCTGGCTGACGCCGGTGATCTGGCTCAGCTGCTGGCTCAGCACGTTCTCGGCGTAATCGTCGACCGTGGTCAGCGGCAGGTCGTCGGACCAGACCGACGCCAGGAAGATCGGGCTGTCGGCCGGGTTCACCTTTCGGAACGTCGGCTGGCTGGGCAGGTTCTTCGGCAGCTGGCCCTGCGCCGCGTTGATCGCCTCCAGCACGTCGGTGGCCGCCGCGTCCACGCTGCGCGACAGGTCGAACTGGACGGTGATGGTGGACGTGCCGAGCACGTTGATCGAGGTCATCTGGCTCAGCCCGTTGATCTGGCTGAACTGCGTCTCCAGCGGCTCCGCAACGCTGCTCGCCATCACGTCGGGGCTGGCGCCGGGGTAGTTGGCGGTGACCGAGATGGTCGGGAAATCCACCGTCGGCAGTGGTGCGACCGGCAGCAGCGGGTAGCTGGCGATGCCGACCAGGAAGATCGCCGCCATCAGCAGCGAGGTCGCGATCGGGCGGCGTATGAACGGGCTCGATAGGCTCATCGGACTAGCTCGCGCCTCGGCCGCTTGTGTCCACCCGAGCGCCAGGTTGCAACCGCAACTGACCCGACAGGACGACGGTGTCGCCGTCGTGCAACCCGTCCTCGACGATAGCCAAGGTCTCGTCCTGGTAGCCGATCTTCACGTCCTGATGCGCGACGGTATGGTCCGGACGGACGACGTAGACGTAGAGTCCGTCCGGACCGTGCTGCACGGAGGCCGGCGGCACGGTCAGCGCTCCCGGCGCCAGGCGCAGGCGCAGGCGACCGGAGGAGAACTGCCCGGGCCACAGCTTGTCGTCCAGGTTGGCGAACTCGGCCTTGAGCGAGATCGTGCCGGTCTGCGTGTCGATGCTGTTGTTGATGGTCACCAGACGCCCGTCGGACAGCGGCGCGGTGCCGTTCTGGGCCATGGCGGTGACCGATGGCATAACGCCGCCCCGCTCGCTGTCGCGTATCGCGTCGCGCACCTCCGGCAGACGCTGCTGCGGCAGGGTGAACACCAGGCTGATCGGATGCACCTGGGTGATGCTGACGATGCCGGCGGTGTCGTTGGCGTGGATCAGGTTGCCGATATCGACCAGGCGCAGGCCCACCACGCCCTCGATCGGCGCCGTGATTCGGCAGAAGCTGAGGTTCAGCGCCGCGCTGGCGATGGCTGCCTCGTCGCCCTGTACGTTGGCGGCATACTGGCCGATCGTCGCCTGCTGGGTGTCGACCTGCTGGCGCGACGCGTAGGCGTTGCGTTCCAGGGTCGAGTAGCGCGTGAGGTCCCGACGCGCGTTGTCGAGCTGCGCCTGGTCGCTGGCCCGCTTGGCCTGCGCCTGGGCCAGTGCCGCGGCATAGGGGCGGGGATCGATCTCGGCCAGCAGGTCGCCCGGATGCACGGTCTGGCCCTCGCGAAACTCCACGTTGTCCAGGGTGCCGTCCACTCGCGCCCGGACCAGCACCGAACGGTAGGCCTGCACGGTGCCGATCCCGGCCGCGTATAGCGGCACGTCGTGCCGCTCCACCTTCACCGTGGTCACCGGTATCGCGTCCTCGGCCCAGGCGGCCGGCGGTGCCAGGGCCAAAAGCAGGAACGCAGCAGCCTTGCTGGTCGGGATCATGGGTCGCAACTGCTCCGTCTCTGTAGGCACGCCCGGGTTACGCTGGCATCTGGCCGATGCGGCGCCGAACGGCAAGGCCGATACGGAGGTCCGGGCGCGGGCCTCGGGGCGAGCCCTGGCCTTCCTCCCTTGCCCGTGTCAATCATCCGTCATGCGTCGCGTCGTTCTCTCGTGCGCCTTCCTGCTGCTCGCGGCAACCGCCGCCCGGGCGCAGCCGCTGGTGCAGACCGGGCCGCTGACCTTCGCGCCGCTGGTCCGCCGCGTGGTGCCGGCCGTGGTCAACATCGCCGTGCGGATGAACGTGGCCGACCCGTCCGCGGCGGGCGGCATGCCGCCCGAGCTGCGCGGCACGCCGTTCGAAAAGACCTTTCGCGACCGGCTGCGCGGCCGACGCGAGCAGATGATCGGCGCGGGCTCCGGCTTCGTGCTGGACGGCAGCGGCATCATCGTCACCAACAACCACGTGGTCGGCAGCGCCGACAAGATCCTGGTCAGCTTCACCGACGGCAGCGAGCTGCCGGCCCACATCATCGGCACCGACGAGCTGACCGACATCGCCGTCATCAAGGTGGATGCCGACCACACGCTGCCGGCGGTGCCCTGGGGCGACAGCCACGTGGTGCAGGTGGGCGACTGGATCATGGCGGCCGGCAACCCGTTCGGGCTCGGCGGCTCGGTCACCGCCGGCATCGTCAGCGCGCGCGGCCGCGACATCGGCGCCGGCCCGTTCGACGATTTCTTCCAGCTGGACGCGCCGATCAACCCGGGCAACTCGGGCGGACCCAGCTTCAACATGTCGGGCCAGGTGATCGCGCTGAACACCGCCATCGTCTCGCCGACCGGCGGCTCGGTCGGCATCGGCTTTGCCATCCCGTCCGAGATCGCCAGCCGTATCGTGGACGAGCTGCTGGCCAAGGGCCACGTGGACCGCGGCTGGCTGGGTGTGGAGCTGGACACCACCGGCCACAAGCACGCCGGCGCCGCCATCGCGGCCGTCAACCATGGCGGCCCGGCGGCCCGTGGCGGCCTGCGTGCCGGCGACCTGGTGACCGCGATCAACGGTGCGCGAGTGGAGAGCACGCGCGAGCTGATCCGCGACGTCTCGGCCGTCAACCCGGGCGCCACCGCCCACCTGCACGTCAAGCGCGGTAACCAGATGCTGGACCTGTCGGTGGTGGTCGCCCGCCGCCCGCCGGAGCCGCCGCAGGAAGAGCCGGACCAGTGACGACCAGGAGCTGAGAGCCGAGGCGATGCGCATATTGCTGGTTGAAGACGACCCCACGGTCGCGCAATTCGTGGCCAAGGGCCTGCGCGAGGCGGGGCACGTGGTGGAACATGCCGATAACGGCCGCGACGGGCTGTTCATGGCGGCGAGCGAGGCGTTCGACACCATCATCCTGGACCGCATGCTGCCCGGCGGCATCGACGGCATCAGGCTGCTGGAGACGCTGCGCAGCCAGAACAACGCCACCCCGGTGCTGCTGCTGTCGGCGCTGGCCCAGGTGGACGAGCGGGTGGCCGGGCTGAAGGCCGGCGGCGACGACTACCTGACCAAGCCCTTCGCCTTCTCCGAGCTGCTGGCCCGCGTGGAGGCGCTGACCCGGCGCGGCAAGTCCGACGGCCCGCAGACCAAGCTGCTGGTCGGCGACCTGGAGATGGACCTGCTGTCACGCATGGTGCGCCGGGCGGGCCAGAAGATCGACCTGCAGCCGCGCGAGTTCCGGCTGCTGGAGTACCTGATGCGCCATGCCGGCCAGGTGGTGACACGGACCATGCTGCTGGAAGGCGTGTGGGACTACCATTTCGACCCGCAAACCAACGTGATCGACGTGCATGTGAGCCGGCTGCGGCAGAAGATCGACAAACCATTTCCGACAGCGCTGATCCACACGATCCGGAACGCGGGCTACATGCTCAGGCCGGAATAGAACTGTCCGCCGGCGCATGATCCGCTCCGCGAGCCTGCGCTTCGCGCTGCTGTTCGGCGTGGTGTTCGCAGCCTCCGCCCTGGCGCTGGTGCTGTTCCTGTGGCTGTCCACCGCCAACCTGCTGGACCGGCAGGTGGAGGCGGCGATCAACGCCGACGCGCGCGGCCTGATCGAGCGCTGGTCCGAGGGCGGCGTGCCGGCGCTGCTGCTGACGATCTCGGACCGGCTGCAGGAGAACGTCGACGACGACGCGATCTACGAGGTGACCGACCCGCTCGGCTCGACGGTGGCCGGCAACCTCGGCCGCTGGCCGGAGCGTGTCCGCAGCCCCGGCGTGGTCTATGAGCTGGAGGTGGTCCGCGCCGGCGCGCACTCCCTGGCGGACGTGCAGCGCTACGACCTGCCGGGCGGGTTCCGGCTGCTGGTGGGGCGTGACGTGCGCGGCCGGGTGGAACTGCGCCGGCTGCTGACCAGCACCCTGTTCTCATCGGTGCTGGTGGTGGCGGGGCTGGGTGTCGCGGGCGCGCTGCTGATACGCAACCTGTTCCGTCGCATGGTGGCCGAAGTGTCGGCCACCGCGGAGGCCATCGCCGGCGGCGACCTGACGCCACGGGTGCGCCGGTCCGGGCGCGGTGACGAGTTCGACCGCATGGCCGAGTCGATCAATACCATGCTGGAGCGCATCGCCCGGCTGATGGACGGCGTGCGCCAGGTGAGCAACGCCATCGCGCACGACCTGCGCACGCCGATCACCCGCGCCCGTGCCCGGCTGGAGGACGCGGCCCTGCACGCGCGCTCGGAGGGCGAGCTGCGCGCCGGCGTGGAGCGTGCGGTCAGCGACCTCGACGGGGTGACGGCGGTGTTCCAGGCGCTGATGCGCATCGCCGAGATCGAGGTGGGGTCACGGCGTTCCGCCTTCGCCGAGGTGGATCTCGGGCCGCTGCTGGCCGACCTGGCCGACCTGTACGGGGCGGTGGCCGAGGAGCACGGACTGCGCCTGCGCCTCGATGTGCCGGACACGCTGACGATCCTGGGCGATCGCGACCTGCTGCAGCAGGCGGTGGCCAACCTGCTGGACAACGCCATCAAGTTCTCTCCGCAGGACGGGCAGATCACCCTGTCGGCGGCGCGGTTCGACCGGATGGTGCGCGTTTCGGTGGCCGATCAGGGGCCCGGCATCCCCGAATCCGACCGGCCGCGCGCCGCGGAGCGTTTCTTCCGCGGCGAGACCGCCCGCCACACGCCCGGCTCCGGCCTGGGGCTGGCGCTGGTGCAGGCGGTGGCGCTGCTGCACGAGGGCACGCTGCTGCTGGAGGACGCGTCACCCGGCCTGCGCGCAAGCTTCACCCTGTCCGCGCTGCTGCCGCTCGGCCACATGAACGCCGGTTCATCCGGCCCCCATGACGAGGAGAGCGCCACGCTGCCATCTGCTTCACGCAGATGACCCGACGCGTTCTCCTGACGCTGCTGCTGGCCGCATCGCCGTGCCACGCGGACGAGCCGAGCTTCGCGCTGACGAGCGACACCCCGGCCTATTGCGCGCAACTCGCCCGGCAGGTGATCGAGCGGCACAGCGCCAACATGGACATACAGCGATTGCTGGCGGAGGGTCGCGAGATGTGCGACCGCGGCCAGATCAGGGGCGGCATACGCCGTCTCCGCCGCGCGCTCGTGCTGCTCCATCACCGGCCCATCGGGCCATGAGCCGGCGGCAAGCCCGGAAATCGTCCCCGCCCTGCTCTCTCGCAAGAGGGCAGGGCGGGTCGGATGGTCAGTAGTTGTAGATCAGGTTCAGGGCGTTGACCGTCCCCAATCCGGTTGCCAGGTCGTAGCCCTGGTGCGCCGCAAAGGCGGGCGTGCCCTTCTTGGGGTCGGCCGACAACACGCCCACCCCGTTCGTGGCGCCCTTGGCGTAGCAGTCCGGCGAGCCCTTCACGCAGGGCTCGGCGTTGTCGCCGGCGGTGACGTCGTTGAACACGCAGGCGGTCGAGATCTTGTTGCCGAGCGAGGCGTTGCAGCGGCTGACCAGCAGCGGGTTGTCGTATTGCAGCTTGGCGATCTGGAACAGCCGCGGCCCGGTGTTGCCGAGCGGTGCGCCCTTCACCTCGGTCACCAGCGCCATGATGCCGGCCATCGCCGGAGCGGCCACCGACGTGCCGCCATAGGCATTGCCGAACACGTCGTTGACGTTGCTGTAGTCGCACGGCGATCCGCCCTCGCGGGGGTCGGACATGCAGATGACGTAGAAATGCTGGAAGATGCCGTTGGCGGCGAACAGCGAGACGTCCGGCTGGTCGCGCACGCCGTCGTTCGGCACGCCCTTCACGCCGATGTCCTGCCAGTCGGGCTTGGCATACAGGATGCTTTGGCCGCCGCTGCCGCCGACGCCGTTCTGCAGCCGCAGCGCCTTGGTCGCGTTGCAGGTGGCGACCGGGTTCGGGTAGCCGTAAAGCTTGGTCAGCACGCTGCTGGCGCAGGAATTGTCCCAGGGGATTTCCGGGATGTAGGACTTGGCCGAGCCCAGGGCCCCGCTGTTCTTGGTCTTCCAGTAAGTGGGGATGGTGCCGGTGGCATCGTCGTAGAAATCGGTGCCGCCGACGGTGGTGTTGTAGGGGTTGGTGGACAGTCCGTTCACCGCCAGACCGGTATCGGTGACGTTCTCGCTGCTGGACGAGCCGCTGTCGCCGGACGAGATGAAGATCGAGATGCCCTCGGCCGCGCCCTCCTCGACCAGGTTCGCCCAGCCCTGCAGGAAGGTCAGGCCGTTGGCCGCCTCGGACCCGCCATAGCTGATGCTGAACACGGTCGAACTGGTGCCGAGCTCGACCAGGTTCTGCAGCGTGGTCTCGACGCCGAACGTGGTCTCCGTCTCCGGGCAGGACGCCTCGACGATGTCGGCCGCGGGCGCCGCCGCCGTGGCCCAGTCGACATCGATGGCCGCTTCGGCTTCATCGCCGATGAAGCCAGGGTTGCCGCACTGGCCCGGGTGGGTGAGGGTGAGCGTGCCCGCGTATTTGTCGAGTTTGAACGCGGTGCGGAAAGTGTGCCAGTCGCGGGGCAGGATGTCGGTCTGCTCGACGAGCGTGATGGTGACACCGGCGCCGGTGATCGGCACGCCGAACGCGTTGGCGCCGGTGTGCAGCGGCTTGAGGTTGTAGATCGTGTCGAAGTCGGCCGGCGCCACGGCGTAGTAGGCGGGGTTGGACGGCACGGTGAATTGCGGGCTGCGCTTGACCGCGTTCGGCCGCGGGAAGAAGTTCGACAGGGTGGGGCCGCGCACCACCGGCGCCAGTGCCGCCGGGATGGCGAGGTCGGTGGTGTTGGCGATGTGCGTCTCGCCCTTCAGCAGGACGCTGTGCAGCGAGGTGTGGAAGGCGCGGCCGATGGCGGCGGCGGACCCGGCGAAGTCGATCGACATGCCGGAGGGCGACACGCTGTTCACCGTCAGCCCGCGATACTGCAGCCAGCCCACGATACGGGCCACATCCTCGGCCGCCGGACCATAGGCCCGCAGGTCGGACGCCTTGAGCCATTTGTGGTACGAGGGCGAGGCCGGGTCCTGCTGGTCGCGCACCAGCTTGTCGAACGCGGCCTGCTGGGCGGCCGGTCGCTTGAGCACCAGGTTCACGTGCGACAGGGTCCGGCCCTCGGCCAGCGGCCCAATGTCCTGGGCGCTCGCCAGGGCGGCAGGGCGCTCGCCGGCGATGGCGACGGTCACGCTGTCATCGATGGCCCCGGTCACGAGAGGAGAGGCAAACGCGGCAGAGGAAAGGCCGCTCATGATAGTGGCGCACAGCAATACGTTCGAACGGAAAGACATGCAGGAACTCCAGAGAGATTTTCGGCAGGCATGAATCAGCCGGCACATGGCGTTTCACCCGTGTTTTCTTCGAAGCGGCCCAGTATCCGTCAGGCAAACAGCCCGTTACGCGACAAAAACAGGTATCGGCGCTCCGTCTTCTTGCGAAGGCAGACTAAGTCGGACATTCGATCGTTGGCAATGACCAGACGTTAACAATCGACGGTCGCCGAGCCGCTCAGGCCTTCACGATCTTGGGTGGCAGGTCGAGCTTCAGCGAGAGCTCCCGCAGCCGGGCGGGCGTCACCTCGGCCGGCGCCCCCATCAGCAGGTCCTCGCCCTGCTGGTTGAGCGGGAACAGGATCACCTCGCGTATGTTCGGCTCGTCGGCCAGCAGCATCACCATGCGGTCGATGCCGGGGGCCGAGCCGCCATGCGGCGGCGCACCGTAGCGAAAGGCGTTCAGCATGCCGCCGAACCGCGCCTCCACCTCCGCCTGCGCGTAGCCGGCGATGGCGAAGGCGCGGATCATGATGTCGGGCCGGTGGTTGCGTATGGCGCCCGACGACAGCTCGATGCCGTTGCAGACGATGTCGTACTGGAACGCCTTGATCAGCAGCGGGTCCATCGTCTCCAGCGCGTCCATGCCGCCCTGCGGCATGCTGAACGGGTTGTGCGAGAAATCGACCTGGCCGGTCTCCTCGTTCAGCTCGTACATCGGGAAATCCACCACCCAGCAGAACCGGAACGCGTCGCGCTCGATCAGGTCCAGCTCCTGGCCGATGCGGGTGCGCACCGCGCCCGCGAATTTCTGCGCCGTCTCGTGCGCGCCCGCGGCGAAGAACACTGCGTCGCCGGCGGCTAGGCCGCAGGCGGTGCGGATCGCCTCCAACCGGTCGGGTTCCAGGTTCTTCGCGATCGGGCCGCGCGCGCCCTCGGCCTCAAAAGCGATGTAGCCGAGGCCGCCCGCGCCCTCGGCCCGCGCCCATTCGTTGAGCTTGTCGAAGAAGCCGCGCGGCCGCGCGCCGGCGCCGGGAGCGGGGATGGCGCGCACGATACCGCCGCCCGCCGCCATCTTGGCGAACAGCCCGAAACTGCTGCCGGCGAACTGCGCGGTGACGTCGCGGATGACCAGCGGGTTGCGCAGGTCGGGCTTGTCGGAGCCGTACTCGAGCAGCGCCTCGTCGTAAGGGATGCGGCGGAACGGCGAGGGGTCCACGGCGCGGCCGCGGGAAAATTCCTCGAACAGCCCGCCGATGACCGGTTCCACCGCCGCGAACACGTCCTCCTGCGTGACGTAGCTCATCTCCAGGTCGAGCTGGTAGAATTCGCCGGGCGAGCGGTCGGCGCGGCTGGCCTCGTCGCGGAAGCAGGGCGCGATCTGGAAGTAGCGGTCGAAGCCCGCCACCATCAGCAGCTGCTTGAACTGCTGGGGCGCCTGCGGCAGCGCGTAGAAGCGGCCGGGATGGTTGCGCGCCGGCACCAGGAAGTCGCGCGCGCCCTCGGGCGAGCTGGCGGTCAGGATAGGGGTCTGGAACTCGGTAAAACCCTGCGCCATCATGCGACGGCGCAGCGAGGCGATCACCCCCGCCCGCAGCATCATGTTGGCGTGCACGCGTTCGCGCCGCAGGTCGATGTAGCGGTGGGTGAGGCGGGTTTCGTCGGAGTAGGTCTCGGTGCCGGCCACCTGCATCGGCAGCACGTCGGCGGTCGATTGCACGACCACTTCGCGGGCGATCAGCTCGATCGCGCCGGTGGGCAGGCGCGGGTTGATGGTGGCGGCGTCGCGGGCGACCACGTCGCCGGTCACCGTGATGCAGCTCTCCACGCGCAACGGTTCGACGATGGCGAGCGCCGGCGAGGCGTTCGGGAAGACGATCTGCGTCAGGCCGTAATGGTCGCGCAGGTCGACGAACAGCAGCCCGCCATGGTCGCGCTTGGCGTGCACCCAGCCGGAGAGGCGGGCGGTCGTGCCCGCATCGGCCGCGCGCAGGGCACCGCAGGTGTGGGTCCGGTATTGGTGCATGAGATCCTCGATAGACGACGGGCAGGGCGCCACGCGCTGGCGTGCTGGCACCACCCGGCATTCCATAAGACGTTTGCCCGATGTATGAAACCGGATGCCCCGCCCCTCGCGCGACCAGTTCGCGCCCCCGGTCCTGGTGACCGACAGCACCGTCCTGGCCGCCCTGTGCGACCGGCTCTCCGCCGAGCCCTACGTGACCGTCGACACCGAGTTCATGCGCGAGCGCACCTACTGGCCAGAGCTCTGCGTGGTGCAGCTGGGCGGGGTGGCGGATGTGGCGGTGGTGGACGCGCTGGCGCCTGGCCTCGACCTCGCCCCGCTCGGGCGGCTGTTCGCCGACACGGCGGTGGTCAAGGTGTTCCATGCCGCCCGCCAGGACGTGGAGATCTTCCTGCAGCTGTTCGGCGCCGTCCCGGTGCCGCTGTTCGACACGCAGGTGGCGGCGATGGTGGCCGGCTTCGGCGACCAGGTGGGCTATGACAGCCTGGTGGCCGGGCTGGCGGGCGGCCAGATCGACAAGGCGCACCGGTTTTCCGACTGGTCGGCCAGGCCGCTGAGCCCGGCGCAGGTGGCGTACGCCGCGGCCGACGTCACGCACCTGCGCACGGTCTACGAGCGGCTGACCGCCAGGCTGGAGCGGGAGGGCCGGGGCCCTTGGGTGGCCGAGGAGATGGGCGTCTTGGCCGAGCCGGCCACCTACCGCCCGGACCCGGAGACGATGTGGGAGCGGCTTCGCCCGCGCACCGGCAACCGTCGCATGCTCGGGGCGCTGCGGGCGATCGCGGCGTGGCGGGAGCGCGAGGCGCAGCGCATCAACATCCCGCGCCAGCGCCTGGTGCGCGACGAGAGCCTGCTCGAGATCGCCGCGACCGAGCCCAGGAGTGCCGAGGCGCTCGGACGGATACGCGGCATCACCCGCGGCTTCGCCGAGGGCGCGACCGGCCAGTCGCTGCTGGCGGCGATCGCCGAAGCCGCTTCCCTTCCGGAAGAGGCGCTGCCGGAAGCACGCCTGGCCCGCGAAGGCGCCAGGCCGTCGCCCGCGCTGGTGGCGCTGCTGAAGGTGCTGCTGGCGGAAAAGGCGGAGAGCCACGACGTGGCGCCGAAGCTGCTGGCCTCATCGGACGACATCGACCGGCTGGCGAGCGAGGAGGCGCCGGACGTGCCGGCCCTGCATGGCTGGCGCCTGGGCGTGTATGGGCAGGACGCGCTGGCGCTGAAGCAGGGACGTATCGCGCTCGGAGTCGCCGGCAAGCGGATCAAGCTCATCCAGACGCCCTGACGAGCACTGCCCGGCCGGCTGATCGGGCGATCGCCTGATCGCGCGAAGAAGCGCAACGCCATCCTGTTCCACTTCGCGCTTGCCGGCGCGTTCACCAGACGTCGCGTTGACATCTCGGTGGCGGTTCGATGCTCGGCAGGCGGGTTCAGCCGAACGCCACGCTCACCGGGGCGGCGCCGTCGAACAGCGTGGTGGCCAGGCCGGGTGCCGCCACCCTGGTTCGTCCGGTCCAGGAGCCGCAGGTGACGACCTGCCCGGCCCGCAGGCCACCGGCCCAGGCGGCGCCCTCGTTGGCGAGCCAGGCCATCAACCTGGCCATGCCGCCGGCCGGGTTGCCGGTGGCGCGGCGCTCCGGGCCGTCGCCCACCGTCTGGCAGACCTGCAGACGGTCGAAGTCGAGCTCTCGCCAGCCCTCGATCGGTGCTCCCACGACGAAGGCGCCGGTCTGGATGAAATCGGCGAGCAACGCGAGCGGCCCGGCTGAGTCGGGTTGCGCGTAGCGGGATTGCAGCACCTCGATCCCGGGGTGACAGCTCGCCACGGCCGCTAGCACGTCGCCCTGCGTGTAGGATGTCCCGCGCGAGGGCAGGTCGGCCGCCAGGCGGAAGCAGATCTCGGACTCGACCTCGCGCTGGGTGAAGACGGCAGCGTCCAGCCTGGCCGTCGCCTCGAACAGCCACCGTGCGGGGAGAGGGGCGCAGCTGATCGGGCCATTCGGCCCCGCGGCCCCCACCTTCCATCCGCCGATCTCGCCCAGCTCGGCCATCACCAGCGCCTGCACGCGATAGGCCTGGGCCGCGTCGGCGGGCGAGGGGCCGGTGGGGATCGGGGTGCCGGCGCGGGCGCCGAGCAGCAGGCGCGCCAATTCGTGGTCGGTCATGATGGTCGCTTTCGGCAATTGCCTTCGTGCCTCCTATGCCTGACAACCCGCCACCATGCAGCTCTATACCGATTGGGCGGCGCTGCCCGCCCAAGCGCGCGGCGCGACCGTCGCCCTGGGCAATTTCGACGGCGTGCATCTCGGCCACGCGCACCTGCTGCGCGCCGCCCATGGCGCGCGGCCGGACCTGGCGCTCGCGGTGCTGACCTTCGAACCGCACCCGCGCGCGCTGTTCCGGCCCGACGACCCGCCGTTCCGGCTGTCGCTCTCGGCCGAGCGCGCCGCCGCGCTGCAGAGCCTGGGCGTGGCGCTGGTCTACGAACTGCCCTTCACCGACGCGTTCTCTCGTCTGACCGCCGACCAGTTCATCGCCGACGTGCTGCGGCGGGGCCTGGGAGCGGCCCACCTGGCCTGCGGGCCGGACTTCGCGTTCGGTCACCGGCGCGGCGGCGATGTCGGCCTGCTGGCGGCGCGGGCGGAACAGGCGGGCATGGGGCTGACGGTCGTGCCGCCGCTGGCCGATTCGCGCGGCCCGCTCTCCTCCACCCGTATCCGGCGGCTGCTGCAGGACGGATACCCCGACCGGGCCGCCGCCGAGCTCGGACGGCCCTGGACCATACGCGGCACCGTCTCGCCCGGCGACCGGCGCGGCCGCACCATCGGCTTTCCCACCGCCAACGTCCCGCTCGGCCGCCACCTGGAGCCGGCGCGTGGCGTCTATGCGGTGCGGGCCCACCTCGCGGACGGACGGGCCCTGTCCGGGGTGGCCAATATCGGCCGCCGTCCCACCGTCAGCGAGGGGGTGGAGAGCCGGCTGGAGGCTCACCTGTTCGACTTCGACGAGGATCTCTACGGCCAGGAGATCGCGGTGGCGCTGCACACCTATATAAGGGCGGAGCAGAAATTCCCGAGCTTCGACGCGCTGCGCACGCAGATCGTGCTGGATGCCGAGGCGGCCCGAACCAGCCTGAGATCATCATGACCGAACGCGATTTCCGCAACACCGTCTTCCTGCCGAAGACCTCGTTCCCGATGCGCGGCGACCTGCCGAAGCGCGAGCCGGCGATCCTGGCGCGGTGGGAGGCGATGGACCTCTATGGCCAGCTTCGCGCCCAGGCCGCCGGGCGTGCGCGGCAGTTCGTGCTGCATGACGGGCCGCCTTACGCGAACGGCAACATCCATATCGGCCACGCGCTGAACAAGACGCTGAAGGACGTGATCAGCCGCGCCCATGCCATGGCGGGCGAGGATTCCTACTACGTCCCCGGCTGGGACTGCCACGGCCTGCCGATCGAGTGGCAGATCGAGGAGAAGTACCGCAAGTCCGGCCGCGACAAGGACGAGGTGCCGATCCTGCAGTTCCGCGCCGAGTGCCGCGCCCACGCGGCGCATTGGCTGGACGTGCAGGCCGGGGAATTCAAGCGGCTGGGCATCAGCGGCGACTGGGCGAACCGCTACGCGACGATGGATTTCGCCTCCGAAGCGGCGATCGCGGCCGAGATCCACCGCTTCGTGCAGAACGGCGCGCTCTATCGCGGCCTGCGTCCGGTGCTGTGGAGCGTGGTGGAGAAGACCGCGCTGGCGGAAGCCGAGGTCGAGTACGCGGACCACACGAGCACGACGATCTGGGTGCGATACAACATCATCGGCGGTGGCGACCCGGCACTGCTTGGTGCCGGTATCGTCATCTGGACCACCACGCCGTGGACCATGCCGGGCAGCCGCGCGATCGCCTTCGGCGACGCGATCGAATACGCCCATATCGCGGTCGATTCGGTCGCCGAAGACAGCCTGTGCCGGGCCGGCGAGACGCTGCTGGTGGCGCTGCCGCTGCTGCCGAACTTCCTGGAAGATGCCGGCATCACCCTGCACCACGTGCTGCACGTGCATCGCGGCGCAGAGCTCGCCGGCGTTGTGGTGGCGCACCCGCTGCGCGGCCAGGGCTACGATTTCGACATGCCGCTGCTGGCCGGCGATTTCGTCACCACCGACCAGGGCACCGGCTTCGTCCACCTGGCGCCGGCGCATGGCGAGGACGATTTCGCGCTGTGCCGCGCGCACGGCATCGAGGTGCCGGAAACGGTGGCCGATGACGGCACGTATTTCCCGTGGGTGCCGCTGTTCGCCGGCGTGCACGTGTTCCGCGCGGCCAAGCCGGTCTGCGCGGCGCTGCTCGGGGCCGGCGGCCTCGTCAAGCAGGGCACGCTGGTCCATTCCTACCCGCATAGCTGGCGCAGCAAGGCGCCGCTGATCTTCCGCGCGACGCCGCAATGGTTCATCGGCATGGATGGCGAGCAGCGCATACGCGACCGCGCGCTCGCCGCGTTGCAGGATGTCGATTTCATCCCCGAAGCCGGCCGCACACGGCTGGCCAGCATGGTCGCCAACCGGCCGGACTGGTGCATCAGCCGGCAGCGCGCCTGGGGCGTGCCGATCGCCGTGTTCGTCGAAAAACGCACCGGCGCGCTGCTGCGCGACCCGGCGGTGATGGCGCGCACCATCGAGGCGTTTGCGACCGAGGGCGCCGATGCCTGGTACGCGTCGCCGCCCGCGCGCTTCCTCGGAAACGCCTACGACCCGGACGACTACGAGCAGGTGCGCGACATCGTGGACGTGTGGTTCGAATCCGGCTCGACCCACGTGTTCACCCTGCTCGACCGCGGCCTGCGCTGGCCGGCGGACCTCTACCTCGAAGGCTCGGACCAGCATCGCGGCTGGTTCCAGTCATCGTTGCTCGAAGGCGTCGGCAGCCGCGGCGAGGCGCCGTTCCGCGCGCTGCTGACGCACGGCTTCACGCTGGACGAGCAGGGCCGCAAGATGAGCAAGTCGGTCGGCAACGTCATCGCCCCGCAAAAGGTGACCGACGAGTACGGCGCCGACGTGCTGCGCCTGTGGGTGATGAACGCCGACATCACCGAGGACCAGCGCATCGGCAAGGAAATCCTCAAGCAGCAGGCCGAGCTGTACCGCCGCCTGCGCAACACGCTGCGCTGGCTGCTGGGCGCGCTGTCCGGGTTCGCCGAGGACGAGCGCGTCGCCTACGCCGACATGCCGGAGCTGGAGCGCTACATCCTGCACCGCGTGTCGGAGCTGGACACGCGCATGCGCGACGCGGTGCGCACCCATGTGTGGACCGGCGTGTATCCCGAGCTGCACGCGTTCTGCAGCGCGGACCTTTCCGCGTTCTACTTCGACATTCGCAAGGACTCGCTCTATTGCGACCGACCCGACAGCCTGCGCCGGCGTGCCGTCCGTACGGTGCTCGACCAGGTGCATCGTTGCCTGTGTACCTGGCTGGCACCAGTGCTCTGTTTCACGGCGGAGGAGGCCTGGACCGCACGTTTCGGCGAGAGCGGAAGCGTGCATCTGCAGGAATTTCCAGCTATGGCGCCGGAATGGCGGGATGCCGGACTGGGGGAACGTTGGGCGCGCATACGCCGCCTGCGCGGAGAGATCACCGCGAGGATCGAAGCATTGCGTGGCGCAGGCGAGATCGGTTCGTCGCTGCAGGCCAGGCTTCATCTCGCCTTCGTCGAAAGCGACGCCGACTTGCTGACCTCGGAACAATGGGAAGAGGTCTCGATCGTGTCTGTCGTCGAACGGCTTGCCGAAGACCCCTCGACGACGCGTGTCGCGGCCTCGATCCGCGCCGACGTCGCGCCCGGCACCAAATGCGTCCGCTGCTGGCGCGTCCTTAAAGAAGTCGGCACGGACAGCGGGTACCCCACTCTCTGCCTGCGCTGCGCCGACGCGGTGGAGAGCGGCCTCGTCTGCCAGGACGCCGCATGACGCAGCGTGGCCGCCTGTCTGCCGGCCTCGCTCTGGCCGCGGCCGTGCTCGCCGCCGACCAGGGCAGCAAGCAGTGGATCCTGCACGGCCTCGACCTGCCGATGCGCGGCAGCGTCCCCGTCATCCCGCGCCTGCTCGACTTCGCCATGGTGTGGAACCACGGCGTCACCTTCGGGCTGTTCCAGGCGGGGCGTGGCGCGGGGCAGTGGGTCCTGGCCGCGGTCGCCATCGCCGTCGTCACCGGCCTGTTCGTCTGGCTGCGCCGCGCCGAGACGACCGCCACCGCGCTGGCACTCGGCGCCATCGCGGGCGGCGCGCTCGGCAACGTCGCGGACCGGGCGCGCTTCGGCATGGTGGTCGATTTCATCCACGTGCACTGGGCGGCGTTCGACCCGTTTCCCTTCGTCTTCAACCTGGGCGATTCGGCCATCGTCGTGGGTGTCGCGACGCTGCTGCTGGAGAGCGTTCTGCCCGCCGGAACGCTCGGCAGCGCAGGCTTGCAGCCCCCGCCCCCGAAAGCGTAATTGGGCAGCAAACTGCCGCCGGGCACGCCGCCGGAAGCCGTCCGACCACGAGGACCTCATGTCGCGAACCATCCTGCTCCTGCTCGCCGCCACCTCGCTCGCCGCCTGCGGCGACGTGGAGCGCACTTTCGGCCTGACCCGCGACATCCCCGACGAGTTCACCGTGGAGACGCGCGCCCCGCTCTCCATGCCGCCCGACTACACCCTGCGCGCCCCGCAGCCCGGCGCCGCGCGCCCGCAGGAGGTGAGCAGCCAGGCCGCGGCCGAGGCGGCGCTGGCGCCCGACGCGGCC
>CAXTJP010000017.1:0-47156 GCA_964244615.1 uncultured Acetobacteraceae bacterium | reverse complement strand
ACGCGCGCGGCCGACGAACACGCGCTGATGGTCATGGACGGCGCCGGCTGGCATCAATCAGGCGACCTCGATGTGCCCGGCAATGTCAGCCTGGTGATCCTGCCTGCCTATAGTCCGAAGCTGAACCCGATTGAACGAATTTGGCTATACCTGCGCGAACGGCATCTCTCGCACCGCCTGCTCGACACCTACGACGACATCGTCAACGCTTGCTGCGCAGCATGGAACAAACTCACCGCAGAACGCCTACAATCGCTAACAAACTACCCGTAACTGGAACAAGTCAAATGTTAGGCTCGGCGGTATGATTTATACATTGCCCGGATTTTCGGCCGCACGGGTCGACGACCACGATGTACGAGGCCTGCGCGTCTGCATGCCGGGCTAGGCGGGCTGCAGCTGCGAGGTCGTGATGACTGAATGATGTTGCGCCGATGTCCCAGCTCCGTCGGCAGTCGCCACTGCGGAGACTTGACCGGCCTCGCTGTAGGCGCTCACCGCAGGGACACTGGGCTGGTCGAGTGGCGCCGGCTTGCCGAGCAGGAACCCTTGAACCTGATTGCATAGTTGTTCCTGTAGAAGATCAAGTTGCCCCCGGCTCTCAACGCCTTCGGCCGTGACCGACAATCCAAGACTGTGGGCCAGAGCGACCACCGCGCGCACGATCGACGCGGACTTGTCGTCAACGCCAAGATCGCTGATGAACGATCGGTCGATCTTGATCTTATCCAGCGGAAACTGGCGTAGATAGCTCAAGCTCGAATAACCCGTGCCGAAATCGTCCAGGGATACCCGGACGCCAGCGGCACGCAACCTCGACAAGATGGCGACCGCGCGTTCCGGCTCGTCGATCAGCACGCCTTCCGTCACCTCGACCTCGAGCCGAGTGGGAGGCAAGCCGGTCTGCTCGAGCGTGCTCATAATCCGTTCGACAAGATCGGTTTGCTTGAATTGCGCGGGCGACAGGTTCACGGCGACCCGCATCGGGCCATCCCAACCGACCGCGGCGGTGCAGGCCGTGTTGAGCGCCCACTGGCCAAGCGGTAGAATCAGGCCGCTCTCCTCTGCGACCGGGATAAATTCCGCCGGAGAGACGAAACCCCTTGTCGGATGCGGCCAGCGCAACAGCGCCTCATATCCTTCGATCTTGCCGGTTTCGCAACTCACGAGCGGCTGATAATACATCTCGAAATCTTTGTCCTCGATCGCCGACCTGAGATCGCACTCCAATGCACGCCGATATTGGAGTTCGGCATCCATCTTCGACTCAAACAGCCGATATGTACCCCGCCCCTCCTCCTTGGAGCGATACATCGCAATGTCGGCACAGCGGAGAAGTTCGTCCGCCGTCTCGCCGTCCTGCGGGTAGAGCGCGATCCCGATCGACACGCCGATGACGACCTGCTGATCCCCCAGCCTAAACGGTTCCACCATGCCCTGCACGATCCTTTTCGCCAAGGACCGACAAGACGCCAAGTCGGCGGCGTCCGGCATCACGATCACAAACTCATCGCCGCCGACACGGGCGAGGGTATCGGACTGACGCAGCAGGGCTGCCAGGCGCAGTGAGACCGCGATCAACAGCGCGTCGCCCGCAGCATGGCCGAGAAGATCGTTTACCGGCTTGAAGCGGTCAAGATCTAGGCACAACACCGCCCCGCGTCGTACGGGGGGGCTGCGTTCCCTCGAATGCCTGACGCATGCGCGTGTTGAGCAGCAGGCGGTTCGCAAGGCCAGTCAGCATGTCGTGGTGGGCAAGCCGATGAAGTGCCGCCTCGCTTTCACGCCGCGCTGTCAGGTCCCTGATGGCGATTGCCGTCGACGCGTTATGGTCGAAAACAATCGGTTGCGCCAAGAGTTCGACCGGCATCAAGGCACCACAGGCTTGTCGAAGGGTCTGGTCGCCTCCCGCCAGCCACCACGTGTTTGCGCCGCCGTCGGGAGTGTCCGGAACAGCGAAGAGTGCACTCACCGGCTTGCCGATGATGTCCGTCAGGGCATAGCCGCTGAATTCGCTTGTTCGGTCGTTGGCATCGACGATGATGCCCGCCCGTTCGATGATGAGACCCTCGAACGAGACAGCCGCCAGTTTGCGCAGACGTGCCTTTTCGTCGGACGCTCGATCGCAGAGAAGCCGATCCATGATCGAGAGTGCGAAGCTCAAGAGGACAAGCGCAATGCTCGACGCCGCCACCACGAGCGCCAATGCATTTGAAGCCAGCACTGCTCCCGACATGCTCGCCACCATGCCGGCCCGGATATCCATCGCCGACATGCCTACGAAATGCAGCGTGCAGATTGCGGCAGACAGCATCACCGCCGTCAGTATCTGCCGCGCAACGGTAGTCAACCTCACCATGCTGATCACGGCTGCGACGCAGAACGCAGCGCAGAGCCCGACGGAACACGCAACGACCGCCGGATCGAGCAGAAAACTTCCGTCCAGACGCATCGCGGCGATGCCGGTGTAGTGCATTCCGCCGATCGCAAGCGTCAGCGACGCGGCTGCACCGACCATGCCTACAGGACCGCGTCGGCTGGAGACCGCGAGGAGAAACCCGCATAACGATCCAAGCACAGCGATGACGACCGACCAAACCGTGTCCGTCAGCTCATAACTGACTGGCATTCCAGGCATGAAGGCAAGCATTGCAACGAAGTGAAGCGACCACACGCCGCAGCCGAATTCGACGGCGGCGACGATCACCCACAGCAGTTTCTGCCTTCCATTCGAAGCCAGTGCGCGGGATAGGACGGCGGACGCCGTGAACGATGTGAGAAGACATATCAAAGCTGCCAGCAAGACCAATCTGAGATCGTGGTGATCAACCAGGCACCGGATAACGCTCGACATCCCGTCTTCCTTCACGTGCAGACGATTCTCACACGGCAAGGCTAATGAATCGTTGACCGGGTTGGACCGTATCGCGGCGGTGCCTTCCGTGGAGGCACGGAAAGGCCGGGGTTACCGGGCTGTGGGTTCCATGGTGGCGTTGGCGGCTTCCACGGCGGCGGTTTTCAAGGTGTTGGCGGCCATGGCCGCTGAGTGCCGCGCAATGGGTGCATAAACGGCCGCCTGCTTACGCAGGTCAGCACTACCGAAGCGGATGTGGCGAGCCGTCGCGGAGACCACGCTTCCGGTGGATGAAGGTTGATGCCCCGCCAAATCTCGAGAGATGGATCTTGCCGCCGTTGGGAAGCCACGGTCAACGAGGTCGGTGCGCCGTTGGCCTGAACGCGGTATGGTGCAGGCGTTGCAAGCCTTACTTCGTCGGTGCTCGCGCCGTATGGGTCACGAGAACCGCGTCGCTGTCTGCATCGACCTCCTGCAATCTCACATCGTAACCCCAAAGCTCAGCCACGTACTTCAGAGTCTGTTCGGCATCGCGCTTGGCCAATAACTGGCCCAGCCTGGTGCGATGCTGCAGCGACAGCCGACGGTCGCCCTCAAGATCCACGTCCAGCACCTGCACATCCGCATCGCCCTCGCCCGGATCATAGCTCTGCGCCAGGCTGCGCCGGATCGTGCGATAACCCTCGTCGTCGTGGATCGCGTCAACCAGCAACATCGGATCGGCGGTATCGTCGAGCAGCCGAAACATCTGGAACTTGCGCATCACCACCGGTGAAAGAAATTGCAAGATGAAGCTCTCGTCGCGGAAATTCGCCCAGGCATAGCGCAGCGTGCCAAGCGGGTCGCCGTTGCCGGCGATGTCGGGGAACCAGGTGCGGTCCTCGCGTGTGGGCTCCATGCACATGCGCTCGATGTCGCTCATCACCGCATAGCCGAGCGCGTAGGGATTGAACCCGGGACCGCCCGCCGGGTGGTCGAAATCCGGCTGCATGATAACGTTGGCGGTCGAGTGGATCACTTCGAGAAACGCGGCGTCGTCGATCTGCCCGGTTTCGTGCAGGCGGGTCATGATGCGGTTGTGAACCCAGGTGGCACAACCCTCGTTCATCACCTTGGCCTGTGGCTGCGGGTAGAAATACTGTGCGATCAGGCGTACGATCCGAATGATCTCGCGTTCCCACGACTGTAGTTTCGGCGAGTGCTTCTCGATGAAATACAGCAGGTTTTCTTCGGGTAGCGCGAATTTGCGGCGCCGTTCGGCAGCCTTGTCCTGTGCCCCCCCGGCTGGCGCACCAGGGAGAGTGCGCCAGAGATCGTCGAACATCCGCTCGTCGTAGTCTCGCCTTTCCTGTTCGCGCCTCAAATCGGCTTTCAGGCTGACCGAACGCGCGCCGCCATGACGGTTCACCCCGTGGCGGGACAGCGCGTGCGCCGCATCCAGCACGCGCTCCACGGCCGACACCCCATGGCGGTCCTCGCAACCGCTGACGTAGGCACGAGCGAACTCCAGGTAGTCGAGGATGGCCGAGGCTTCGGTCCATTGCCGGAACAGGTGGTTGTTGCGGAAAAAATGGTTATGGCCGAACGCTGCATGGGCGATCACCAGCGCCTGCATGGTCGCGGAGTTCTCCTCCATCAGGTAGCTGATGCAGGGGTTCGAGTTGATCACCACCTCGTAGGCCAGGCTGCTGTAGCCGCGCCGATAGCTGGTTTCGTGCTGCAGGAAGCGCTTGCCGTAAGACCAGTGGCGATAGGTCAGCGGCATGCCGTGTGCGGTGTAGACGTCGAGCATCTGCTCGGCGGTGATCACCTCGATGCGGTTGGGGTATACTTCCAGCCCCAGCTCCTCGCAGCCGATGCGCTCGATGGCGTCGTAGCTGCGTCGCAATGTCTGGAAATCCCAATCGGATCCCTGATACAGCAGGGCGCCGGTCATGCGGCGGCCATCTTTCGCCGGAACAGGTCGCGGAACACCGGAAAGATCTCGCCGGGCTCGGCGACCCGGCGCATCGCCAGGCGTGGCGCGCGCTGCGACAGCGGCTCGTAGCCGCGCCACAGATCGGTGGCGCCGCGGATGACCGCCGAAGAACCCACTTCGATGTAGGCGTAATGCTGCACGATCGGCAGGATCTCCCGCTCGAGCAAGTTCACCGCCTTGTGCGTATCGCTCGACGAGTTGTCGCCGTCGGACGCCTGTGCGGCGTAGATGTTCCAGGATTCCCGCGGGTAGCGGTCGCGCTGGATGCGCAGGAACTCTGCGAGCGCCGTCGAGACGACGGTGCCGCCGGTGCGGGGATCGGTAAAGAAAACCGTCTCGTCCACCTCTTCGGCCACTTCGGTGTGACGGATAAACACCAGGTCCACGCGCTTGTAGCGGCGTTCGAGAAACACGTGCAGCAGCAGGAAGAAGCGCTTGGCGAGGTCCTTCATCTGCTCGGTCATTGAGCCGGACACGTCCATCAGGCAAAACATCACCGCGCGCGCGGCGGGTTGCGGCGTCTGGGTGAAGCGCCGGTAGCGCAGATCCACCGGATCGACCCAGGGCACGCGGGCAAGCCTGCGCAGTGCCAGTTCCAGCTCGTCCCGCAGCACCGGCAGCCGCCCGGCCTCGTCCCCGTCGCGCTCGAGCAACGCGATTTCGGCTTCCAGTGCTACGACCTCCGGTGGCTTCGGACGGCGCAGTCCGATCCGTCTGGCCATCGACTGCCGCATGGTCCGCGACATGTCTATTTGCGAGGGTGTTCCATCGACGCTGATACCGGCACGCACCGGAATCATCACCTCGGTGGCGACGATCTGGTTCTTGATCAGGTCGGGCAGCTCCAGGTCGTCGAAGAACAGGTCGAGGAACTCGTTTCGAGTAAGCACGAAGTGGAAGCCGTCCTGGCCTTCGCCGCCACCGTCGCCTGCTCCACTGCCGCCAGCATCGCTCCTCTTGGGGCGCGGCAGCCGGTCACCGGTGGAGAACGCGTGGTTGCCGGTGAACACCAGCTGGCGCCTGCCGCTGGAGAACACCGTATGAAAGCTCGGCTCGTGCAGGCTGTCCGACGGGATGGTGACGGACTGGTCCCGGGCGATCTCGCGCAAGGTTCCCTGCTCGACCGCCGAGCGAACGGCCTGCTGCACGGCCGCCCGGGCACGGGCCAGCACGCGTCGGCGATTGTCGAGGTTCTTGCCGTGCGGGTTGGGTCTGCGGTCGATAATGTCCAATTGCGTGTGCTCAGGCCGACTGCTTGACCCGCATGTACCATTCGACCAGCCGGCGCACCTGACGCTCCGTGTAGCCGCGTGAGACCATACGATCGACGAAATCGTTGTGCTTCTTCTCCGCCTCGTTGTCCTTCTTGGAGCCGAAGCTGATGACCGGCAGCAAATCCTCCACCTGGCTGAACATGCGCTTTTCGATCACGTCCCGGATCTTCTCGTAGCTCGTCCAGGACGGGTTGCGTCCCGCATTGGAGGCGCGGGTGCGCAACGCGAACTTCACGACCTCGTTACGGAAATCCTTCGGGTTGGCGATGCCGGCCGGCTTCTCGATCTTCGTCAACTCGGCGTTCAGCAGCTCGCGGTCCAGCATCTGCCCGGTATCGGGGTCCTTGAAGTCCTGGTCCTCGATCCAGGCGTCGGCGTAGTCCAGATAGCGGTCGAACAGGTTCTGTCCGTAATCGCCGTAGCTCTCGAGATAGGCCTTCTGTATCTCGTTGCCGATGAACTCGGCGTAGCGCGTGGCAAGCTCGCTCTTGATGGTGGCCAGGTAGTCAGCCTCGGTCTCAGGGGGGAACTGCTCCCGCCGGATCGACTGCTCAAGCACGTACATCAGGTGAACGGGATCGGCGGCCACCTCGCTGGTCGAATGGTTGAAGGTGGCGGACAGCACCTTGTAGGCGAAGCGGGTCGAGATCCCGTCCATTCCTTCGTCCACGCCGGCCGCGTCCCGATACTCCTGCATGCTTTTCACCTTGGGGTCGGTCTCGCGGATGTTCTCACCGTCATAGACCCGCATCTTGGCGAACGGCTTGGAATTGGCGTGCGGCTTCAGGCGCGACAGGACCGCGAACCGGGCCAGCATTTCCAGCGTGTGCGGTGCGCAAGGCGCCTCGACCAGCGCCGAGCCGCTGATCAGCTTCTGGTAGATGCGGCCTTCCTCGGTGACGCGCAGGCAATACGGCACCTTCACCACGCTCACCCGGTCGAGGAACGCCTCGTTGGTCCGGTTGTTCCGAAAACTCTGCCACTCTGCCTCGTTGGAGTGGGCGAGCAGGATGCCCTGGAACGGGATGACGCCGATGTTCTCCGTGCCGAGATAATTGCCCTCCTGTGTCGCCGTCAGCAGCGGGTGCAGCATCTTGATCGGCGCCTTGAACATCTCCACGAATTCCAGGATGCCCTGGTTGGCCCGGTTCAACCCGCCGGAGAAGCCATAGGCGTCGGGGTCGTTCTGGCTGAAATTTTCCAGCTTGCGGATGTCCACCTTGCCGACGAGTGCGGAGATGTCCTGGTTGTTGTCGTCGCCCGGCTCGGTCTTGGCGATGGCGACCTGGCGGCGACGTGACGGGTAAAGCTTGACCACCCGGAACCGCTGGATGTCGCCGTCCCACTCGTCCAGCCGCTTCAGCGCCCATGGGCTGGCGATGCCGCTCAGAACACGCGGCGGAATGCCGTATTTTTCGCGCAGCAAAGTCCCGGTGGTCTCCGGGTCGAACAGGCCAAGCGGGCTTTCGAACACCGGGCTGAGTTCGTTGCCGGCCTTGAGAACGTGGATCGGCTCGCGTTCCATCAACGCCTTCAGGCGCTCGCCAAGGGACGACTTGCCGCCGCCGACCGGACCCAGAAGGTAGAGGACCTGCTTGCGCTCCTCCAGCCCCTGGGCTGCATGGCGGAAGAAGCCCACAATACGCTCGATCGTGTCCTCCATCCCATGGAACTCGGAGAAAGCGGGGTAGACCCGTATGGTCCGATTGAGGAACAGCCTGGACAGGCGAGGATCGCGCGAGGTGTCAACCATCTCCGGCTCGCCGATGGCGCGCAACATGCGTTCAGCGGGGCTGGCGTAGCAGCGTGGGTCCACGCGACAGGCGTCGAGGTACTCGGCCAGGCTCATCTCGACTTCGCGTGTCTGGTCGCGAGACCTGGCATGCACGGCGAAAACGTCTGTGGTGAGATCCAAATATTTTTCCAGTCTCATTCAGCGCGTTGATGGACGAAGCTCGGATGGCCTCCAACGCCTGCCGGCGTCGGTCGGGTCAGCCCTGGGCTACCGCTGCATATTAGCGTGGCAATCGGAGTATCTGCATTAACAACCGAACCGGGTAAAAAAACTTTTAGCCAGCGTACCTTGTGGAAGCCGCGCCGTTGAAGCAGGCGCCGCGATCCGGCGCCTGCGGTGACCGACGCCTCGGGCCCCGACAAGGCCGACCACCGGGTCCTCGCACTCTGCCGCCCGACCGCGTTCGGGGATGGCGCGCTGCCCACCGCATACTCGCCTGGTCAGGATGCTGTTCCAGCGGTCGCAGCCGCGATCCAGTCGACCCGTGGCAGACACTGCCTGGCGGGCCTGCCCATCCGCCGCCGGGAATACGGCAAAGCTGCCGGTCGGCGCTCGTGCCGCCCGCCGCCATCTTGCCCAGCCAGCTCGGTTCGGCCTGGCAGCCCAAGGCAGCCGCATCCTCCTCCACCTGCAACCAGCGCCCTTGACGGCGGCCTCTGAAAGCCGGCGGTTCTTTTTGAAAAAAACCCAAACCTTGTTCCCCAAGGCGAGTTGCTGGCACGCCGACGGCGGGTGAACAGAGGTCGTTCGCCGTTGTTCAAACGGCTGTCCCGGCTCCTTACTGCGGCGCAGCAATGATCGGGTATCGTGCCCGGTATCCTGGCGCTGTAGCGGGGTCGCGCCCCAGGCCTGGCGCGATGTTCACGGTTGCCTGATACAGCAGCTCCATGATCGCCACCGCACCCGCCGCGCGTGCTTCGCTGGCGTCCAGCGCCTGGCCGGTCTGGTAGCCGCGCACCAGGTCGGCCGCCGCGGGGCGAAGCTGGGCGAACAGCTGGTCGAACAGTGCCTTGTTGGCCGCGGTCCTGGCCGACCAGGCGGACAACGCGTCCAGCACCGCGTCGTGGCGCGCGCGCAACCACGGCGTGCGGCTGCCGGCGGCCTGCTCGATGGCGAGCAGCGGCATATACAACACGATGAAGCCGGCATCGGCCGCGAGCTGCCCTTGGTCGCGCAGCACGGCCCCGCCCAGCGGCAAAGCGGCGGAAACCGATATCTGGGCGAGCGTGGCGCGCCACGCGGCAAGGTCGGGAAGCTGGCCGAACACGCCGGGCTGGCCGGGACGGGTGTATGTGTCGAACAGGCAGACGGGCACGGCGTGGGATGTCGAGATGTCCCACACCCCCGCATGGGCCGCCTCGCCCGGCGCGGCCGGCGTGGTGAAACCCCAAGGGTCGGCGGCGACCGCCAGGGTGCGGCTGCCGTCACGCAAGACGTCCAGGCTGCCGTAATCACCGGTCTGGCTGGCAAAAGCGGAAAAACGGCCGCCCTGGTTGCCGGTATGCCGGCTCTCGACCAGCCCGGTCAGCGAGATGGGTGTTACGACCGCGTCGGCGCCGATGGCGACGCCGCGGGCCCGGCGCTGAAACAGGGCGTAGGCGTTGGCGTCGTAGAGATCGACGCTGACCGGCGGGGCGGCTTGCGGCCCGTGAGTACCCGCCACTTCCCGGTAGCCCATGGCGGCAGGGTCCAGCGTGCCGGTGCGTCGCAGCGCGGCCTGGGCGCGTTCGGCAAAGCTGGCGCAAAACGGCGGGTCCGGCTGCGGGACGCTGCCGGCCGGGGCGCGCAGGCTGACATACTGGGCGATGGCGCCCACCGACCCGCGCGCGACAGGCCAGTCGCGCAAGATGCCCGTGCGATCGGCCAGCGCGGATTGCAGGCAGGTCTGGGCCGCTTGTGGTGCCGCAGCTTGCGTGTCCGGCAGGTGGCATCGTGTCGGCAGCGCGAGCAGCCAGACGCGCTGGCTGGCCAGCACTGCGTCCCGTCCGAAGATGTCGGCGACGCGCAGCGCCGCCTGCTCCGCCTGGAGCATGCCGCGATTGGCGACGACCAGGGACGGGGCCGCGCAGATGGCGATTTCCGCGGACGTCGAGGCTTCCAGGCAGCTGGCGCTGGCCTCCAACGCATCAGCCGTTTGCGGCGCGTTGGTTTCGGCCGGGATGTAGGGCGTCGCGTGATGGATGGCGCAGGCGGACAAGCCGAAGAGAATGAGGAGTGCCTGTTCCAGCGGAGGCGGTTTTCCGGCCTTCCTCATGGCCGGAAGATCATGCTTCCGCGAACCTCGGTGCTTGGCGCACCGAGATCGGGCGGGGGCGGGAAGCGGCCGGCATGGCTGATGGCGTCGCGTGCCGCCTGGTTGATCTGCGGCACCGCACACGGATCGATGGAGAAGCCGGCCAACGCACCATCTCCGCCGACCAAGACGCGATAGTTGACGACGCACGTGTCGCGCAGACCGTATGCCAGCACAGGCTGGTGCCTGGCGGCCAGGACACGCGCCCGCACCGCCGCCTCGAACTGCGCCAGGTTGCCGCGCGCGCCGGCGCCGCCATTTGCATGCGCGGCCACGTCCAGTCCCAGCCCGCTATCCGTGGCGGCACCGAAATGGCCGGCCGGGTGCGCCACCGGAGCGTCGCGGGATATGGCGCGGGTCGGCTGCGCCGGCGGCGGCGTGGCCAGGTTTATGTCAGGGGCTGGCACGATCACAGCCGTCGGTGCAGGAAGGCGGGGCTCTATGCGCGGCGGCAACCGCGGCGGCGTCGGCGCCTGGATGAACAGGCGCATCGGCAGCACCGTCGACGGGATTGTCGGCAGCACGCC
This sequence comes from uncultured Acetobacteraceae bacterium, assembly GCA_964244615.1. Lineage (GTDB taxonomy): Bacteria > Pseudomonadota > Alphaproteobacteria > Acetobacterales > Acetobacteraceae > BOG-908. Next base: position 36,435 of record CAXTJP010000017.1, on the reverse strand, counting down.
GGTGCTGGCCAGAACCACGAGCAGCAGCACGTGCAGGCATGCCACGCCGCCCAGGATGGCGGCGCGCGGCACCGCTTCGGCTTTCAACGGTGGGGCTTGCGTATGCATCATCTGCTGGGCGTGGCCGGGGTGGATACGGCACTCACTGTTTCGGATCGTGGCAACGGTTGGGTTCCACGTCCAGCAAGCACCCGTCTGTATGCAGGCACTCTGTCGACAGTTGCGGCCCGGATGTCCAGGCCGGGCGAGAACCGGGAGGGTTGCTCCGGCGCCAGCAACATCGCCTTGTGACAGCAGGCAGCGGATACCGACCGAGCGGACAGGGGACGCCAGGCTTTCCACAATCGTCGCGCGACTGGCGGTTGGCAATACTCGCGATCTGCCGAGATCGAAAAGGATCTCGGGCGAGCGGCCGCCGTTGACGGCTCCGGACGTGGGGGTCAGGTTGACCTGCACGGAGACCATCGACAATGAATTGGGCAACGCAGCGCGAGGAACGTACCCGTCGCGTGGCAGCTGGCAGCCGTTTTGCCAAGGGCAAGACGGTTGCGTTGAACGATCTGCCGGCGTTGCTCGAAGCCGTGATCCGGCCAGGCGATCGGGTCTGTCTGGAAGGCGACAACCAGAAACAGGCCGATGTGCTGGCCGAGGCGCTCGCCGACCTCGATCCCGCCCGCGTGCACGACCTGCACATGGTGCAGTCCGGCGTGGTGCTGCCGGCACATCTCGACCTGTTCGACCGGGGCATCGCCCGCCGCCTCGACTACTCGTATTCAGGGCCGCAGGCTGGGCGGATCGCGCGCATGCTCGGCGCCGGCAAGATCGAGCTCGGCGCCGTTCACACCTACCTCGAACTGTTCGCGCGCTACTTCGTCGATCTCACGCCCAACGTGGCGCTGATCGCCGCGGTCAGCGCGGATCGCGACGGCAACCTCTACACCGGCCCCAACACCGAGGACACGCCCACGGTGGTGGAAGCCACCAGCTTCAAGAGCGGCATCGTGATCGCCCAGGTCGGCGAAGTGGTGGACCGTGTGCCGCGCGTCGACATCCCCGCCGACCAGGTGCATTTCGTGGTGGATGCCGGCAAGCCGTTCTACGTGGAGCCGCTGTTCACGCGCGATCCTGCAGCCATCACCGAAACCCAGATACTCACCGCGATGCTCGCCATCAAAGGCATCTACGCGCCGTACCAGGTGCAGCGCCTCAACCACGGCATCGGCTTCAACACCGCCGCCATAGAGCTGCTGCTGCCCACCTACGCGGACAAGCTCGGCCTGAAAGGCAAGATCTGCACGCATTGGGCGCTCAACCCGCACCCCACGCTGATCCCCGCCATCGAGGCCGGATGGGTCGAGCAGATCCACTCCTTCGGCTCCGAAGTGGGCATGGAGGATTACCTCGCGGCGCGCTCGGACATCTACTTTACCGGCTCGGACGGATCGTTGCGATCGAACCGCGCCTTCTGCCAGGTGGCGGGACTTTACGCCTGCGACATGTTCATCGGCTCCACGCTGCAGATCGACCTCGAAGGGCATAGCTCGACGGTCACGGCCAGCCGTGCCGCCGGTTTCGGTGGCGCGCCCAACATGGGCTCCGACCCGCACGGACGGCGTCACCCGACCGCGCCATGGCTGAAGGCGGGCGAGGAAGCGGAGCCGGAGACGTCGGCCATGCTGCGTCGCGGGCGCAAGCTGGTCGTGCAGATCGGCGAGACGTTCGGCGACAAGCACGCGCCGCTGTTCGTCGAGAAGCTCGACGCGCTGGCACTGGCGGACACGCTGAAGCTGCCTTTGGCGCCGGTGATGATCTACGGCGACGACGTCACGCAAATCGTCACCGAGGAGGGCATCGCCAATTTGCTGCTGTGCCGCAGCAAGGAGGAACGCGAACACGCCATTCGCGGCGTGGCCGGCTACACCGATATCGGCCGCGGGCGTGATCCTGCCATGGTGCAGCGGCTGCGCGAGCGACGCGTGATCCAGCGCCCCGAGGATCTCGGCATCGATCCGCTGGATGCCGACCGCAACCTGCTGGCGGCGCGATCGATCAAGGACCTGATGACCATCTCCGGCGGGCTCTACCGGCCGCCCAGCCGATTCCGGAACTGGTAGACTGAGGATCGCAGCATGGAAAACCTGACGTTCAATCTCGACGCGCCGCACGACGCGGGCGGCACCAAGGCGCAGGTGATCACCGGCGTGGTGGCCTCGGGCAACCTCGAAGTGCTGGTCGAACGACGCGAGCCGGCGGGGCGCTGCGTGGTGGAGATCGCCACCGCCTCGCACGGCTTCGCCGAGGTGTGGGAGGCGATGCTGCGCGATTTCGTGGCCCTGCGCGCCGCCGGCGGCCTGCGCTTCTCCATCAACGACGGTGGCGCACGGCCCGACACGGTGTCGCTTCGCCTCGCCCAAAGCGTGCGCCTGATCGAGGAGACGGCGCCATGACGAACCAGGTCCCGGCCCTCGACGGCGCGCTGAGCTGGTACGAGTCGACCGCGCGGCAACGTATCCAGGCCCTGGCCGACGCCGGCAGCTTCGTGGAGTTCATCGGCCCAGAGCAGCGCGAACGAAGCCCGCATCTGCGCCTGTTCGACCTGCCGGAGCAGTTCGACGACGGCATGATCGTCGGGCGCGCCACCCTGGGCGGCAAGCCGATCCTGCTCGCCGCCCAGGAAGGCCGCTTCATGGGCGGCGCGTTTGGCGAGGTGCATGGCGCCAAGCTGGTCGGCCTGCTGCGGGGTGCCGCCGAGATCGGCCGCGACGTCGTCGTGCTGTTCGACACCGGCGGCGTGCGGCTGCAGGAAGCCAATGCCGGCGAGACCGCGATAGCCGAGGTCATGCGGGCGATCGTGGCGGCGCGGGCGCGTGGCGTGAACATCGTCGGCCTGATCGGCGGCCGCGCCGGCTGCTACGGCGGCGGGGGGCTGATCGCCGGCTGCTGCTCCAAACTCGTGGTGTCCGAACAGGGCCGCATCAGCGTGTCCGGCCCGGAGGTGATCGAGACAAACCGCGGCGTGGAGGAGTTCGATTCCAAGGACCGCGCCTTTGTCTGGCGCACCATGGGTGGCAAGAACCGCTATCTGATCGGCGGCGCCGACATCTTCGTGGACGACACGACCGAGGCCTTCCGCGCGGCGGCCATCGAGGCGCTGGGCCAGCCGGACGTGCTGAACCTCGACGTGCTGGCGGCGGAGCAGCACCGGCTGGAACGGCGCCTCGAGCGGTTCGGCAGCCTGCACGACGCAAACGACATCTGGGGCGCGCTCGGCATCAACGATGTGCAAGCCCTGCCCGCCATGCCGGCACAGGCCTTCGGCGCCATCGCCCGCGACAAGCGGGAGGCTGCCCATGACGCCCGTTGACATCCTGGCCTCGCTGTTTCCGCAGGGGCACACGGTCACCATCGAGGGCGGCCGTATCCAGGGTGCTGCAACCCTGCCCGACGGCGCGGCCATACAGGTTCTCGGCATCGCGGACGCGACGCCGCTGGGCATCGAGGACGCGATCTGGCTGGCCGGGCACGTGGTGGCCATCGCCAGGAGCGATGGCCACCAGCCGATCCTGTTCATGATCGATTCCGGCAGCCAGCGCATGAGCCGCCACGACGAGCTGCTGGGGTTGAGCGAGTACCTGGCCCACCTGGCCAAATCCCTGCTGCTGGCCGAGCAGGCGGGGCACCGCACGGTGGGCCTGCTCTACGGCCACACCGCGGCCGGCGCGTTCATCGCCACCGCGCTCGCCGCCGGCACGCTGGTGGCCCTGCCCGGCGCCAACCCCGAAGTGATGGACCTGCCGTCGGTGGCGCGCGTCACCAAGCTGCCGCTCGACGTGCTGCGGGACATGGCCAAGACCACGCCGGTGTTCGCGCCGGGCATCGAGAACATGTTCAAGACCGGTGCGGTGCTGGCAATCTGGGACGATGCCAGGCCGCTCGACGCGCAGCTCGCATCGTTGCTGGCGAAACAAGCCAGCCAGGACGAGCGGGACGTGCTCGGCCAGCAGCGCCAGGGCCGGCCGAAAGCGGCCGAGATCGCCGCGCGCGTGCTGCAATCCGTCCGCAGCGATGCGTGACCGGGTGCAGGTGCGACGGCACGACATGGTGTACGTCGCGCCTGACGCGTGGCAGGCGCTGTTGCAGGACCGCCCCGATCTGGCCGGCATCGCTGTCCTGGTGGATTGGGCACGGCTCGGACGGCCGCTGGTCGTCCGGCGGCCGGCCTGCGCCGACCAGGACGGCCTCGTTCCCGTGGGGCTGCCCCTGTCGCCGTCGCTGGGCAAGCTGCGCATCGCACTCGGCCTGCCAGCGGCCGCCATCCTGCGCACCGGTCCGCCGCCTTTGCTGGCCGAGGCAGCCGCCAGCGCGCCTCTGGCCTGGCGCGCCAGCATCGCGCGATTGCTGGCGGTGTCACCCGATCTGCGGGTTTACGGCAGCCTCGCCTGGCAGCATCTGACCGGTCTTGCTTACGTGACCGGCCACTCCGACCTCGATCTGCTCTGGCCCGTCTTGGGCTCGTCCGGGCTGGACGCCTTGCTGCAAGCCGTCTCCGACATCGAGCAGCACGCGCCGATGCGCTTGGACGGCGAGGTCCTTCGCCCCGACGGTGCCGGCGCGAACTGGCGCGAACTCGCCGGCGCGCCCGAGATCCTGGTGAAGTACCGGGACGGCGTCGGCCTGATGGACCGCACAGCGTTCCTGGCCGCCTTGCAGTGAGCGTCGCCGTCCTGCACGCGCCGGCAACGCCGTCGATCGAGCGGCACGAGCGGATTGCCGCGCAGGCGACGCGATGCCTGCATCTGGAAGTCGACACCTATCCGAAGCCGGGGCTGGTCAGCACCGTGGACAGCGGCGCGCATCACGACATGGATGCCGCCCTCCTGCATCGCAGTGCCGAGACGTTGCGGCCGTTCTTCGCCCAGCTGGCGGCGGCCGGCGCCGCGGCGGCCTCCATGGATCGCCTGCGTGCCATCGGCCTGGCCGCGGAACGGGCGATGCTGGCCGCCACCGGGGGCGTGAACACGCACCGCGGCGCCATCTTCGGCCTGGGCCTGCTGACCGCCGCCTCGGGCTTCCGCCAGCATTACGCCGCGACGATGTCGCTCGGCACCATCGTCGCGAACCTGTGGGGACCGGCCATCCTGGCCGGTCCGGTGCCGCTCGCGACACATGGCGCCGCCGTGGTCCGGCGCTACGGCGTCGGCGGCGCCCGCGGCGAAGCGTCTGCCGGGTTCGCGTCGGTCTACCGCGTGGCACTGCCCGCGCTCCAGCATGGCATGGCGTTGACCGGCAACGTGGAAGCCGCGCGTGTGCAGGCCTGTTTCGCGCTGATCGAAGCGGTGGACGACACCAACCTGCTGCATCGCGGCGGTGCCGAGGGATTGCGGTTCGCACAGGCACGGGCAAGGGCTTTCCTGCGGGACGGTGGCGTCGGGCGGCAGGGTTGGAGGGCTCGCGCCCGCGACGTGCACACGGCGTTCACCGCCCGCCGCCTCAGCCCCGGGGGTGCTGCCGACCTGCTGGCCATGGCGCTGTTCGTGCAGGACGCCGAGACCGCGCCATCGCGCCGCGTCGCTCCCGCCCGCTGATGCTTGGCCTGCTCTGTTCCGGCCAGGGCACGCAGCATCCGGACATGTTCCGGCTCACCGCCGATGCGCCCGAAGCTGCCGTGATCTTCGACGCCGCCACCGATGTCCTGCGGTCCGATCCGCGGGCTTTCGTACGCTCCGTCGAGCCGCAGGCGCTTTTCGCCAACCGGGCCGCCCAGATCCTGTGCGTCACCCAGGCGCTGGCCGCGGCCGCCATGATGGGCGACGCCCTGCCGCGACGCTGCGTGATCGCCGGCTACAGCGTGGGCGCGCTCAGCGCATGGGGCGTCGCCGGCCTGGTCGAGCCGGGAACCGCGATCTCGCTGGCGGCGACCAGGGCCGAGCTGATGGACGCCGCCAGCGGGCCTGACGACGCGCTGGCCTTTGTGCGCGGCCTGAGCCGCCCGGCGATCGACACATTGGCCGGCGCGCACGGGGCCGACATCGCGATCGTCAACCCGAACGACAGCTTCATCCTCGGCGGCACCCGGCCTCGGCTGCTGGCGCTGGTCGAGGCTGCGCTGGCCGCGGGAGCCGCGCGCGCCGGCCTGCTGTCGGTTCACGTCGCCTCGCATACGCAGCGCCTGGCCGCCGCGTCCGCCGCGTTCGGTCAGACCCTGCGGGGATGCGAAGTGCATCGCCCCGCACGGACCATGACCGTGATGAGTGCGCTAAATGGATCGGCCGTCACCGATCCGGTGCAAGGCGCGCAGGCGCTCGCGCGCGAGATCGGCACCATGCTTCACTGGGCCGATTGCCTGGACGCCATGATCGAGCGCGGCGTGACCACGTTCCTCGAACTCGGACCGGGGCGCGCTCTGGCCGAGATGGTCGGATCGAGGGTGTCCGGAGTCGAAGCGCGCAGCGTCGACGATTTCAAATCCAGGGACGGGCTTCTGACCTGGATCCGGCGACGGGTGTGATCAGGCCGGCGGTTCTTCTTTGAAAGAACCAGGACACTTCGTCCATCCAGGCCGCGCGACTCCACGACTTCAGCGACAGCATGGCCAGACGTTCTTCTGCCATCCTCCATACCCGATCCGATCAAAGGCGCCAGCACGATGATCACCCTCATCATCACCGCGTTGCTGCCGGTTTTCCTGGGGCTGGCCCTCGGGTATTTCGCCGGCGAGCGCAAGCTGATCGACAACCGCAACGTCGCCAGCCTCAACGTCCTGCTGATGCAGTTCGCCCTGCCGCTCACCCTGTTCGTCTCCATCGCCAAGACGCCGCAACGGGTCATCCTGCAGAACGGCCGGCTGGCGCTGGTGATCGCGCTGACGCTGCTGATCGTCTATCTGCCGATGTTCTGGCTGCAGCGCAAAACGTTCCGGCTCTCTACCGGTGACGCGGCCGTGCAAAGCCTGACCAGCGCGTTCCCGAATTTTGCGTCGATCGGGCTGCCGTTGCTGCTGCCGGTGTTCGGGCCCGACGCCGCCTTGCCGGTGGCGATTGCCATCGCGATCGGGTCGATCACCGTGTCGCCGCTGACGATCGCCCTGCTGGAGCTGCACAAGGCCGATCAGGCCGGCGCCGGCGCCGCCTCCCCGGTGGGCGCGTTCGCGGCGGCGCTCGGCCGGTCGGTGCGCAAGCCCATCTTCGTCGGGCCCATCCTGGGGCTGCTGGTGTCGCTGTCCGGCCTGCACCTGCCCGCCCTGGTGCCCGTCGCCCTGGCGCCGCTGACGGCGGCGACGGCCGGCATCGGGTTGTTCCTCACCGGCCTGATGCTGTCGGCCCAGCCGATCCGCGTGGACGCCAACGTCGTCGTGTCCGTGCTGATCAAGAACATCCTCCAGCCGCTCATCACGCTGGGGCTTGCGTTCGCGTTCGCGCTGCCCGGCCGCACGGCGGCGGAGGCAGTGCTTCTCTGCACCATTCCTGCCGGGTTCTTCGGCCTCGTGTTCGGCGTCAGCGCCGGCGTGCGCCCGGCGGTGGCGGGTTCCACGCTGGTGGTGTCCTCCCTGCTGAGCATGGTGACGCTGGCGATCGCGATATCGCTGCTCGGACCGAAGTGACGGCGTCGCGAACGGACGCGGCAGCGCGCCTGGGCTGCGCTGGCCAGTGACGTTTTGTTGCCCGGCGTTGGCACGACCGCGATATCGTCCATATTGGGCCGCAGTTAGCCTCTTTGCCGTACTCCGGAGCTAAGCTTGGCCACAGAGACTGACGGCCCGTCCCGGTCCTTCGACCCAGAGCGTGGCAGAACCGACCCGTCCGATGTCCGGATCGCGGACGAGGTGCGCGGCATGGACGACGGAACCGACCCGTTCGTCGCCGCCGTACGGGCGACCCGCATGCCGATGATCATCACCGATCCCAGGCAGCCGGACAACCCGGTGGTGTTCGCCAACGATGCGTTCTGCCGGCTTTCGGGCTACGAGCGCCGGGAAATCCTCGGGCGCAACTGCCGCTTCCTTCAGGGGCCCGACACCGACCAGGAGGCCGTGCGGCGCATCCGCGAGGCGGTCGCTGCCGTCCAGCCCATCGAGATCGACATACGCAACCGGCGCAGGAACGGCCAGCTGTTCTGGAACCGGCTGCTGATGGCGCCCGTCTTCGACGCCCACGGCAAGCTGGCCTATTTCTTCGCCAGCCAGGTGGACGTCTCGCTGGAGCGGGAACGGCTCGCCGGGCTCGAGACCAGCAACGCCGCCCTGATGGCGGAGCTGACGGACCGGCTACACCTCCAGACGGAGCGCGAGCGCGAGATGGCCTTTGCCATGCGCGCCGGCCGCTTCGGGACCTGGAGCCTCGAGTTCGCCGGCATGAGGCTCAGCGCCTCGGACACCTGCAAGGAGCTGTTCGGCCGCGCACACGACCAGCCGTTCACATACCAGGATCGCCTGCAGGCCATCCTGCCCGAGGATCGCGGCCTGGCCGAAGCCGCCCTGAAGCGCACGCTGGAGGAGCACTCGGATTACGACGTGACCTACCGCATTGCGCTGCCGGGTGGCCAGATCCGCTGGCTGACCTCCCGCGGCCAAGCCTTCACCGACGAGAACGGCCACGCCTTGCGAATGGCCGGCGTGTCGCGGGACGTGACGGCCGAACGCCGGGCGGACCGCATGCGCGCGGCCCTGGTCGAGCTCAGCGACGTGTTCCGCGGGCAGGCCGATCCGGACGAGATCAGTTTCTTCGCAGCGGAGCTGATCGGCCGCACCCTGGACGTCAGCCGCGCCGGCTACGGGCTGGTGGATCGCGCGGCCGAGACGATCACCATCGCACGCGACTGGAACGCACCCGGCATCACCAGCCTGGCCGGGGTGCTCCGGTTTCGGGATTTCGGGTCCTACATAGACGACCTGAAACGGGGCGAGACCGCCGTGGTGGCGGATGCCCGTCTGGACGGGCGCACCCGGGACAACGCGGCGGCGCTCGAGACGATCTCGGCGCGCGCCTTTGTCAACATGCCGTTGACCGAGCAGGAGGGCCTGGTGGCGCTTCTGTACCTGAACCACGCCGAGCCCCGTGAGTGGCCCGCGGACGAGCTCTCCTTCATCCGCGACATAGCCGAGCGCACCCGGGAGGCGACGGAGCGCCGCCGGGCGGAAAAGGCGCTGGCGACCCTGGCCGCCTCCCTGGAGACGGAGGTGCAGCAGCGCACGGACGAGCTGATGGCCGTGGAGGAGGTGCTGCGGCAATCACAGAAGATGGAGGCGGTCGGCCAACTGACGGGCGGCCTGGCGCACGACTTCAACAACTTGCTCACCGGGGTCACCGGCAGCCTTGAGCTGCTGCAGACCCGCGTCGCCCAGGGCCGGATCAACGACGTGGACCGCTACGTCAACGCGGCCCAGGGGGCCGCAAGGCGCGCCGCTGCCCTCACCCACCGGCTGCTCGCGTTTTCACGCAGGCAGACGCTGGCACCCAAGCCGACCGACGTGAACCGGCTGGTGGCCGGCATGGAGGAGCTGATCCAGCGCACGGTGGGGCCGGAGACCACGATCGAGGTCGTGGCCTCGGCCGGCCTGTGGCCCACGCTGGTGGACGGCAGCCAGCTCGAGAACGCTCTGCTGAACCTCTGCATAAACGCCCGCGACGCCATGCCCCATGGCGGCAAGATCACCATCGAGACGGGCAACAAGTGGCTGGACCGCCGTGCGGCGCGCGAGCGGGAACTAGACCCCGGACATTACGTGTCGCTGTGCGTGTCGGACACCGGCACCGGCATGACGCCGGAGGTGATCGCCAAGGCCTTCGACCCGTTCTTCACCACCAAGCCGATCGGCCAGGGCACCGGACTCGGCCTGTCGATGATCTACGGCTTCACCAAGCAGTCCGGTGGCCAGGTCCGCATCTATTCCGAGGTGGGCCAGGGCACCACGGTCTGCCTTTACCTGCCGCGCCACATGGGCGAAGCCGACAGCGCGGAGCAGCCGCCCGAACTGGCGGACGCGCCGCGCGCGCAGCAGGGGCAGACGGTGCTGGTGGTGGACGACGAACCCACCGTGCGCATGCTGGTTACCGAGGTCCTGCAGGACCTCGGCTACACCGCGATCGAGGCCGCCGACGGCGCGGCCGGGCTGAGGGTGCTGCAATCGGACGTGCGGCTCGACCTGCTGGTGACCGACGTGGGCCTGCCGGGCGGCATGAACGGGCGGCAGGTGGCGGATGCGGCGCGAATGACGCGACCCGATCTGAAGGTGCTGTTCATCACCGGCTACGCCGAGAACGCGGTCGTTAGCCACGGACATCTCGATCCTGGCATGCACGTCCTGACCAAGCCTTTTGCGATGGAGTCCCTGGCCAGCCGGATCAAGGAAATGATCTCGCAGTAAGCGCCGTGCTGCGGGTGAGCTGCTTGCCCGTAGCCTCGACACCGGACGTTCCGGCCGTAGATTAATCACGACCTGGAGCCTCCGGCATGTCCGACTACCGCCTCTATTACTGGCCCGTACCGTTTCGCGGGCAATTCGTGCGGGCTGTCCTGGCCTATGGCGGCAAGACCTGGACCGAGGGCGACGCCGCAGCGATCTCGAAGCTGATCGAGGGGCCGGTGACGCACATGCCGGTGCCGTTCATGGGCCCGCCTTTGCTGGTGGACAACGAGGCGGAGTTCGCCATCGCCCAGATGCCGGCCATCGTCCTCTATCTGGGCGAAACGCTGGGCCTCATGCCCGCGAGCCCGGCGCTGCGCGCGATGACCATGAAGATCGCCAACGACGCCAACGACGTGATCGACGAGATCACGCTGGATGGCGGCCGTGAGATGTGGACAAAGGCGCGCTGGCAGGATTTCGTCCCCCGCCTCGGGAAGTGGATGTCGTTCTGGGAAGAGACCGGCCGCCGTCACGGTCTGCAGGCCAGTTCCGGGTTTATTCTCGGCGGAGAAGCGCCGGGGCTCGCCGACATCGTCACGGCCACCTTGTGGTCGACCATGGCCCTCCGCTTCCGCAGGATCGAGGTGATGCTGGAGGACACGGCCCCCATGACGGCCGCGCTGGCGCGGCGGGTCGCCCGACTGCCGCCCTTGGCCAAGCTGGCGGCCAAGGCGCGGCAGGATTATGGCGACGCCTATTGCGGTGGCGAAATCGAGGCCTCGTTGCGCAAAGTCCTGGGCGGCTAGACGATCAACCGCCGAACGCGGGCCGACAGCGCACAGGCTTTCAGAAAACCACGCTTTGCTTTGCGCTTACTCCGGCCCAGCTGGCGCACGAACGGCCTTCACGGTCAGTTGAACGATCGCCGCCAAGACAAATCGGCAGGCGAGTGTTCCCATGCTCCCCGGCCCTGTCTGGCCCAATCAAAGACTCGGGGAAACGTTATGATACAGAAACAGACTGCCTACCTGAAGCCCATGCTTCAGTGTTGCACCGTGTTCGTTGCGGCGAGCACGTTGACACTCGGCCTCGCGCGGCCGGCTGGCGCCGCGGTGACAAGAATAGTGGTCGACAGCACCGCGCCGGCATTCGGCGGCGCACCGGTCGGCACGGCGGGCGCCTACACGCTCGTCAACGGGCGCGCATTCGGCGAACTCGACCCGACCGACCCGCACAACCAGATCATCACCGACATCGACAAGGCGCCGAAAGACCCAGCCGGCAAGGTTCATTACATAGCGACATTCCAGTTGATCGCTCCGCAAAACCTTTCATCGGCTAACGGGCTCATGTTCTACGACGTACCGAACCGCGGCGGCAGCGCCATCCCGTCCGCCTCGTCTGTCGTTCCTGGAGCGATCTATCTGCAAAGTGGTTGGCAGGGGGATCTGCTCGCGCATTGCACCACCGCCTACCCGTGCACGTCGCTCGATACCCCCTACGGCGCGGGCAACCAGGTGATCGAAGTACCGGTCGCCACCAACAGGGACGGCTCGTCCATTACCGGCCCGGTTTACGGCCACATCGCCGGCGCCAGCGGCAGCACCGCTCAGCTGGTGATCTTCACCAGCCCGGTGCCTTACAAGCCCGTCAGCCTCGACACCTCGCCCACCATCACGAAATTCTACAGTCTGGCCAAACAGTCGATCACCGGCGTGGACGGACCAAAGAGGCCGATCCCCGCCAATGCCTGGGCGTGGGCCGATTGCAGCAGCGTACCGTTTCCAGGAACGCCCGATCCCACGCGCATCTGTCTGAAAGACGGGTTCGATCCCAACCTGCTTTACGAAATGGTGTTCACTGCGAGGGACCCGCTGGTGCTCGGCGTCGGCTACGCCGCCTCGCGCGACATCATCACCTTCTTCCACCACGCCAGGACCGACCGCAGCGGCACCGCCAACCCGATCGCCGGTGCGGTGTCCAAGGTGATCAGCGTCGGCGTCTCTCAATCCGCGGCCTTTCTCCGCTCCGGCACCCATCTCGGCTTCAATGAGGCGGAGTCTGGCGGCCGGGTGGCGGACGGTTTGTGGTCGCAGATCGACGGACGGCAACTCTACCTCGACGTGCGTTTCGCCCTACCGGACGTGATCACCAACCTTTACATGATGGCCGACGAGGGTCCGGTCTGGTGGGCGGACTACCCGAACGTCGTGCGTCACCAGCCGCCGTCCGGCCTGCTTGATCGATGCACCGCCACCCAGACCTGCCCTGAAATCCTAGAGACTTTCGGGTCGAACGAGATGTACGAGGAGAAGATGTCGCCCGATCTGGTCGGCATGACCGCGGCCGCCGACATACCTCTGCCGGCCAATGTGCACCGCTACTATGAACCGTCCACCACGCATGGCGGCGGCGGCGGCGGGTTCACCTACACCCCGACGTTACCGCCCACCGGCATCTGCAGCTTTCCCGCCAACCCGAACCCCGAGACGCAGACCAACGCCGCGCTGCAGGCGGATTTCATCGCGTTCCTGACGAACGGCACGCCGATGCCGGCCAACGCCTATCCCATGCTCGCAGACGGCCAGCTCGTCAGGCCGTCTGTCGTCGCGCAGTCTTTCCCGGACGTGCCGGGCTACCCCTATGGAGGAACCGCTCTCAACCACCCCGAAAAATTCAATTTCGGTCCGCGTATCGACTACTTCGACCAGTCCGGCGTGATCACCAACCAGCCCCCGGTCGTCGAGCGGGTGCTGCCGGAACTCGTGCCCCCGCTGAACAAGGACGGCAACGAGACAGTCGGCGTGGCGTCCGTGCTGCTGCAGGCGCCGCTTGCCACCTATAGTGGCTGGAACACCTACGCCAGCACGATCTACAAGGGCCAGCAATGCGGGCTGTCAGGCTCGTCCTTTCCGTTCCAGGAGACACGGGCGGGTCGTTTGGCCGCGCATGATCAGCGCGCCTCGCTCGAGGAGCGTTATGGCACGCATGCCGGCTACGTCTGCGTCGTTACCAGGGCGGCAAACAGGTCGGTGAAGAAGCGTTTCCTGCTTCCGGCCGACGCGGCATCGCTCGTGACCGAGGCGCAGGCGAGCAACGTGCTGACTGACTTCACGCCGAACGCGGACGATCAGGCGCATGCCGATCGGCTCTGCGGGACGGACTGAGCTTTCGAAAACCAGCGAGCAAGGCAAGGCCTGCTTCCTTAGAGAAGCAGCAAAACTTTTGATCGTGTTGTCGCCGGCGTCCACAACACGCGTCCGAGATGACCAGAAGTTTTCGGTTCTTTTTTCAAAAAGAATCGCTTGCCTTGCTCGCTTAAATCCCCTCTCCGATCCCCAAGAAATCGGCCGCCGTCAGCGGCAGTGAAGCTGACGCCTGGGACAAGTGCGCGACCAGCCGGTCGATCTGCAGGTTGATTTCCGGCACGGCGGTGATCTCCCACCAATCCGGCCGCGTCAGCGGTCCCAGCGCGAACAGCCAATGCGAGGCGAGACCGGCACCATCCACGACAGCGCAGTCCTGCGTCAGAAGACCCACGCCCAGCGTGTCCGAGGCAGCCAGCCGGCGTTCGCGCAGATCGGCAATCAGCGGCACTGCGATCTTGTCGAAACCGGCGCCCGGCCCCGTGCAGTTGATCACGCGCCCGGCCCGGAACACCCGGTCGGTGCCGCCACGCAGCCGCAGCTTCACGTCCACCTCGCCGCCCGCCTTCGTGTACTCGGCAATACGCCCGGCCAGGATTTCCAGCGCGCCGCTGTTTCGCAGCCGCTGCAGCGAATCGTCGATACGGGGCGCCATGCGGTGGCGGTGGATGTCCCAGCGGACACGCAGGTGGCGCGTGAACTGTCGCCGGCTCGCATCGCTCCAGCCATGCCAGATGCCGGGCACCGCGGGCCGTGCAGCATCGAACACACGCTGCCACGGCACGCCCTGGGAGGTCGCGCGCGTCACTTCCTGCCTGATGATGCGCGTCAGGGCCCGAGGCGATGCCGCACCGTGCTGTGCCAGGAACTCCGACCAGGCTCCGCCCGCCTCGTGCCGTTGCGGCAGCAGCCCGCGCCGTGAGACCGCCAGCATCGGGCCGCGATGGCCCTCGGCCGCCAGCCGCAGCGTCACGTCCACCATGGTGAGTCCCGCCCCGATGAGCAGCAGCGGCTCGTCGGGATCGACATCGCTGAACGCATCCCCAGCCCAGGGATCGGGAATGAAATAGGCGGTGTCGTACAACCAGGGATCGGGGCCGCCCGGCGGACGAGGTGCAAGGTTGCCCATGGCGAGCACCACGATGTCGGCTTCCACCTCGCGCCCGTCGGTCAGCAATACGCCCTTGCCTTGTCGCAACATCCTGACGGCTTCGCCACGCATCGTGGTCAACCCGGTGATCGAACGGGTGTTCAGCGCCTCGCCGATCCTCTCCTCGAGATAGTCGCCGAACAGGCTTCTCGGGACGTAGGCACCGAGCACGTCGAGCCTGCTCTCCACCAGCGACTCGGCCATCCTGCTGCGATGCTGCTGCAGCCAGGTGGCGAAGCTCGGCTGCAAGCCGATCTCCATGCGGCTGACCGGTACGTTCAACAGGTGTTGCGGCCCGCATGCGCCATAGGCGACGCCGCGGCCGAGCAACCTGCGCGGTTCGATGATCACGACGCGCCAATCGGGCTGCGCCGTGTGGAGCTTCAGCCCGAAAACCGCGCCTGAAAATCCTCCGCCGACGATTGCAACCGTATACGGTCGTCCGCTCAAATTCGGTTCCCCACGATACCGCGCCGACACGCGAGGGCGAGGCTAGAGCAGTTCACGCGGCCTGCAAACAGAGGGTGCGGTGAGATCTGCTTGACGCAGAGATACGCGCCTTGACCCTCCATCCCCTATCGAGGCCGCGCGGTTGCCAGGCATCACTCCGCGGCGATGCTTGCGTGCGCATGGGCGAAGTTGGAGTCCGTCGTCTTGTCGGCCACGCTCTCGCGGTTGGCATAGGCCCCGTGAAAGGCGGCGGCAGGATGGGTAGGCTCGACCCTGCCATCCGGTGTGCCGATGAGCTTCTGCCGGAAATTGCCCGGTGCGTAGGATTTCTGCGCGCGGCCTCGCCTTTGCAGTTCCGGGACGACGAAATCGATGAAATCGGTCACGGTTCCGGGCGTGACGGCGTAGGCCAGGTTGAAGCCGTCGATGCCGCCCTCGTCGACCCATCGTTCGAGCATGTCTGCCACCTTCTGCGGACCACCCACGAGAACGGGGCCGAGGCCGCCGATGCTGCGGTCCTTTATGACGTCGCGAACCGTCCAGGTGCGGCCACGATCCCCGCTCAGCAGCGATTCGAGAGTCGTGCGCAGGCTGTCATTGTCCAGCGCCTGGAGCGGCTCCTCCGGGTCGTATTGCGAGAAGTCGATGCCTGTCCATCCGCCGTAGAGTGCAAGCATACCCTCGGAACTGGAGTAGGAAAGATACTCCTCGTATTTCCGCTCGGCTGCCGCATCGGTGTCACCGGTGATGACCGTCAGCAGCGTGAAGATCTTGATCGAATCGCGCGAGCGGCCCTGCTTTTCCGCCTGCGTGCGGATGTCGTCCGTCGTCTCACGGGCCTGGGCGATGCTCGTGGTCAGGATGAACATGCCCTCCGCGTGCCGGGAGGCAAACTGGCGGCCGCGGCCGGACGCGCCGGCCTGGAAGATGACCGGGGTTCGCTGGGGCGAGGGTTCGCAGAGGTGGAACCCGGGAACCTTGAAGTATTTGCCGTCATGCCTGATCGGGTGGACCTTGCTGGCATCGGTGAAGATGCCGGCCGTCTTGTCGCGGCGAACGGCATCATCCTCCCATGAGCCTTCCCAAAGCTTGTAGACCACGTCCATGTACTCGTCGGCCATGTCGTAGCGCTCGTCGTGCGCCATCTGCCGGTCCATGCCGATGTTCAGCGCGGCGCTGTTCAGGTACGACGAAACCACGTTCCAGGCGACCCGTCCGCGGGTCAGGTGATCGAGGGTCGAGAGCCTGCGGGCCAGGATGTAGGGCTGTTCGAACGTGACGGCAGCGGTGATGCCGAAACACACGTTGCTGGTCACGGCGGCCATCGCCGATACCGCGCCGAACGGGTCGTTGACCGGCACCTGGGCCGCGTCCTTCAACGCCATCTCGGCCGACCCACGATAGACGTCGTACACGCCCACGACGTCGGCGATGAACAGGCAATCGAAACAGCCGCGTTCGAGCTCGCGTGCCATGTTGGTCCAGTAATCGATGTCGTTGTAGTTCCAGGCCTGGCTGGAAGGATGCCGCCAGGTGCCCGCCGACTGGTGGGAAACGCATGTCATGTCAAAGGCATTGAGGATGATGCGTTTCATTGTCAGGCTCCACTTCTGTCAGCGGAATGCTGGGGATCTGCGTCGACCGGCGTCAGCCGACCTTCGCATATCGGCTTGTATTGCGCGAACCCGCCATCGATCCAGCCGACCGGCTTCTCCGCATCGTCCGACGTCACGTCGAACACTTCACCCACGAACACCTCGTGCGTCCCGAACAGCAGCGTCGTCCTGACGTCGCAGAAGATGCTGGCCGGCGCGTCCGGCAGGTGAAGCAGGCCGTGGCGCTCGGCCCATGCACCGGCGGCAAAGCGGCGGTCACGGTGCGCGCTGCTCGAGAAAGCGGCAACCAGCCCGGCCTGCGCCGCCCCGATCAGGTTGATGCAGAACCGCCCCGATGCCTCGATCACGGCATGCGCGCTTGCCGAACGGTTGACGCAAACCAGCATGGACGGGGGCGCCATGCACACGGGTGCTACGGCGGACGCCGCCAGGCCGGCCGGCTGCCCGGTGACAGGGTCGCGGGTCGTGATCAGCGCGACAGGGCCGGGCATGCGACGCAAAGCGATCTTCAGGCGTGCGACGAGATCGACGCTCGCGTCAGCCGCCATGTCCGAAGTCGCCCGGCCGTTGCTGCGGAGATGGCCCGCGTCTTGGAGCGATGATGGGACGGTCATGCGCATGCCTTGCCTAGAAAGCCAGCTGAGTTTGAAGGACCACGCGATTGGCGCTGAAGCCTTCGTCCTCGAAGGTGCTGCCGTGCAAGTAGGAGTATTGGAGCTGCGCCTTGGCGTTGTGGCCGTGCAGATAGTAGTTCAGGTCGGCGGTGTATTCCGTGATGTGACGCCAGCCGAAATTGTCCGGCCCGGAGTACCACTGCGTATCGCTGGGCGAGTCCGCGACGACCGGGCCAGTCTGCCGATAGCCCCAACCGACGGCATCAACGCGCTCGGCCGCCTCCAACACACCCGGCAGAAGATAGAACCCGGCCTGCTCCTGCCAGCCATAGGAGTTGAAACCAGGATGCCCGGTGTTGAAGTCGTTGGACCCTCTCGCATCGGTGCGTTTGTAGTAGCCGCTTGCCTGGAAGGTAAAGCGTCCGTCACGAAAGTTCAGCGACGCGGTGGCACCCTTGGTGTTGTCGCCCGCCACGTCGTTGTACACACGCGAGCTGTTCTGCACGGGGTTGTACATGCCCGAAACCCAGAGGCTGAGCTCCGGCCTGGGCGCAGCGTGCGGGTCGGGATCGGTCTCCACGTAGCCGTAGGGAGCCAGGATGTCCCAGGTCACGTTGCCCATCACCGCAAGCTTGGTCGTGCTGTTTTCGGTGGCTCCGGAGGTCGACCCCGGCACGGGGTTCGATAGCGATACCCTGTAGGTGAGGTCGCCGTATTTGCCCGAAGCACGGACGCCCAACTGGCGCCCCAGGGCAAAGGCCCATTCGGCCGCGGAGAGGTCGGGGAACAGGTATTTGCCGATGTCGAGGAAATACTCGTAGGTGTAGGCACTCCAGTAGCGGCCCATCTCGACCTTCAGCAGGGGGCTGAACGTCTTGGCGACCTCCGCGTCCAGCAGGGTGATGGCCGGCGCCCCGGGCGCGCTCTGGGTTGTCCCCTGGAGCGTGAAGAAGTAGGTGAGGCTCGGATCGACGACGTTGCCGGAGAAGTAGAGACGGCCCAGGAACACGTCGAAATTGTTCGAGGCCTGATCCTTGGCGCCGAACTTGGTCGTGCCGGATGGTTGGAAGAAGCGGAAGCGCGGCTGCAGCAACGCGTTGATGTAGAGTGCGTTGTCGCCGCTGGCGTCACTGACGTAGAAGCCGCTTTTGTAGCCGCTGCTGCCGCGCGGGGAATCGCCGAGCTTGAAGCCCGCCTTCAATCCCGCCGGGTCGGCCGGCGCCTCCACGGCCGTAATCTGCTTCTGGGTCACCGCCTGATGCTCGGCCACCGCCCGGTCCAGGGCCAGCTTTATCTGGCGCTGGTTGGCGGTTTGCGTGGCATGCTGAGCGGACGACACCACGTCCAGGCGGTGGGCCAGACGCCGGGTAATCTCCTGCTGCGCACGCAGTTCACGACGCAGGGCCGCGATCTCGTCCTCGGTTCCAGCGCCGGCCGGCTGGGCTGCCGCTTGCGCCGCGAGCACGGTCATTGCCGTCGAGGCACACACGGGGATGAGAAGACGTGTGAAGGCACGTTGCGAAGGCGGCATATCGGCAAATCCCCGCGGCGGTTCGTCCCGCGGCACAGGTCCGCCGGCTGCAGAACGATGTTGATGATCGACGCTGCCGGTGCCGCCATCGGGCACCGGCCCGGTGTGTGGCTAGCTTTTCACGTCGGCCCCGCAACTGCGCGGCGTGATGCCCTTCTCCGCGCTGTACTGCGCCGCCGCCTTTTCGATGATCGGGCGCAGCAGCTTCCAGTCCGGCGCGATCCAGCCGCTCACCACAGTCCACTTCGTGCCGTCCCATTGCTGAAAAGTCACGAGCCCGTCGCCCTCATGATTGGCACAGGTGACGTTGATGGAGTGGAACAGGTCGTGGGCGCCCAGTGCCGCCACGCGTGCCTCGTCCAGGCGCAGGTTCTCGAAACCCCAGCGCACCTCGTCGCCGGTCAGCGTGCGATGACCGTATCTCTGCTGTGCGATGCGGACGGCTTCCACGTTGAGGATGCCGTTCACGATACCGAGATTGTGGTAGACGCTGCCGATGCGCGATTTGTCGCTCAGGTTGCCGTGGCCGGACCCATAGACGGTCTTCACGATGTCCTGCAGCACAGGATACTGCGCGCCCGAAGCCTGGGTGGTGATGGCAACGTAGCCCTTTGCCGCGGCACCGGCCGGGCGCACATCCTCCTCGGAGTTCGACCATACGTTACCGATGATGTGGCTGACCGGGTAGCCGGTCTTCACCGCAGTCTTCAGCGCCACGGGGTTCATCACGCCCCAGCCACGCAGTACCACGTAGTCCGGCTTGGCGCGTCGGATGGTCAGCCACTGCGACTGCTGCTCGTTGCCCGGGTGCGGCACCTCGATCTGCTGCACCTGGAAGCCGAATTTCTGCGCCAGCAACTCATAGATCGGGATCGTCTCCTTGCCGTAGGGCGAGCCGTGGTAGAGCACCACGATCTTGCGGCCGCGCAGCTTGTCCACGCCGCCGAGCTTGCCGGCGATGTAGTTCACGATGCCGGACGTTTCGCTGTACGGGTTGAGCAGCAGGGGAAACACGTAGGGGAACACGCGGCCATCGGTGGATGCCGTGCGGCCGTGGTTGATGGTGATCAGCGGCACCCTGTCCGACGTGACGTCGTCGATCATCGCGTAGGCGATGCCGACCGAGAGCGGGTTCCAGGCGGCCACGCCGGCACGACCCTTCTGACGCTTGTAGCACTCCACGCCGCGTTCCACCTCGTACTGGGTCTCGCATTCGTCCCAGGTCAGCTTCACGCCGTTCACGCCGCCATCACGGGTATTGATCAGGTTCATGTAGTCGATGAACCCGCCAAAGAACCCGGTGCCGCCGGCCGCGTACGGACCGACGCGATAGCTCTGCAACGGAAAATACTGTTCGTCGGCGCGAGCCTGACCCGCAGCAAGGGTGCTCACGGCAACCGTCGCTGCTAGAAGGGCTCGTAGTTTCTGCATCGTGGTCATGGTCAGTCCCCCCTCAATCGTCCAATCGATGAGATCAGCTCCAGGCGTGCAATGGCGGGTTGATGCCGTTCAACACGTAGTTGCCGACGATCGCGTATTTCCAGCGCACCGGATCGTGCAGCGTATGGGTGCGCGCGTTGCGCCAGTGGCGATCGAGGTTGTGCTCGGCCAGGGTCGAGCGTGTGCCGGCGAGTTCGAACAGGCGGTTGGTCGCTTCGATGGCGATCTCGGTCGACAGGATCTTGGCCTCCGCCACCGCAATCTGCGCGTCCACGCCGGCCTGCGCGCTGGGGCTGGCGACGGCACGGTCGATCACCCGCCCCGCACGCTCGAGCAGCGCTTCGGTGGCGCTCAGCCGCACGCTGAGGTCGCCGATGCGCTGGATCGTGTAGGGATCCTGCCACGCATGCTCCTGGCCGCTATCGACCCAGGCACGCGATTTCTCACGTACGAAGCGTATCGTCTCCTGCAGCGTGCCGCGTGCGATGCCGGTATCCACGGCCGCCTGGATGATCTGGAAGATCGGGCCGTCCGCGGTGGGGATCTCGTAGCCTTTGAAACCTGGAACGAGGCGCGTCTTGGGCACGCGCACGTGGTCCAGGATGACCGTGCCGCTGCCGGTGATGCGCTGGCCGAAGCTTGACCAGTCATCGATGACCGTCAGCCCGGGCGCGTCGCGGTCGGCGATCGCGTACCAGGCGCGACCCTGGTCGTCGAGCGCCACGATCGGTACCATGTGGGCCAGAAGCGCTCCGGTCGAATAGAATTTCCGGCCGGTCACCACCACGTGGTCGCCCTCGTCGGTGAAACGCGTCTCGAAATCCGCGGCGCGCTTGCTGCCGAACTCCGAGAACGCGTTGCCGAACCGTATGCCGCGCAGCACCTCGCCGAACAGAAGCCGTTTCTGCGCCTCGTCGGACACGGTCCGGATCGCCGCCACCACACCCAGATGGTTCTGCGATATCTGCGCCACCGACGGGTCCGCGGCCGCGATGATCGCGATCACCTGCGCCATCGTGGCGTAGGACAATTCCGGTCCACCAAACGCCCGCGGCACGTTGATGGACCACAGCCCGCTTTGCGAGAACGCGTCTATCTCGACGATCGGCAGGATACGGTGCCGGTCGCGCTGCGCAGCGCCGGTCGCGAAACTCTCCGCCAGGGCGTGCGCAATGTCGATCGCCTCGGCATCGCTGCCGACGACATGCGCCGCTCTGAGCGGACGCGGCACGCCCGGGACGCTCTGCTTCTGCGCAGGCCTGGTCTCCATCTGTATCGCCGCACTCATCGCTCGTCTCCTTTGCCCCGGCTGTGCCGGATCAGGTTGTCTCGGCCAGGCGCACCGTCTCGCGTCGCGGATCGGCCAGGCCGAGATAGAAGGCACGAATGTCGTCACGCTCGCGAAGCCGCGCCGCGCTGTCGCTCAGCACCACGGCGCCGTGTTCGAGCACGCATGCGCGATGTGCGGTTCGCAGCGCGACCGTGGAGTTCTGCTCGGCCACCAGGATCGAGACGCCGTCAGCCTCGTTGAGCCTGCGCAGGGTGGCGAAGATTTCCTCCACCGTGCGCGGCGCCAAACCCATGGAGGGCTCGTCGAGTACCAGCAGGCGGGGGCGCGACATCAGGGCCCGGCCGATCGCCGTCATCTGCTGCTCGCCGCCCGACGCCAGGCCCGCCTGCAGCCGACGCTTCTCGGCCAGGCGCGGGAAGATGTCGTAGACGCGCGCCAGCTCGCGCCGCGACGCAGCCCGGCCCCCGTGAACGGCGGCGGCGCCGGTCAACAGGTTCTCCTCGATCGTGAGCGAACGAAAGCAGTGCCGGCCTTCGAGAACCTGCACGAGGCCCTGGCGCACGATGCGCGAGGCGTTGAGCCGGGTGATGTCCTGACCCGCAAACAACACCCGCCCCTGCGTCACCTGGCCGCGCTGCGCCGGCAGCAGGTTGGAGATCGCCTTCAGCGTGGTCGACTTGCCGGCGCCGTTGGCGCCGAGCAGGGCCACGATCTCGCCCTCGCCGACGTCCAGCGACACCCCGTCCAGCGCCACGATGGCGTGGTTGTAGGTCACGTGCAGACCATCGAGCGTCAGCAGCGCCGTCACGGGCGCACCATCCTGCGCGCCAGGCCCGCGTATAAGCGGTCGAGCAGATCGGTCAGGCCAGCCGGCTCGGCGATCAGGAACAGCACGATCATCGCCCCCGTGGCGATGCGCTGCGACATCTCCAGCACGCCGGAGTCGAAGGCGGACCCGAGCAGCGCCTGCCCCGCGCGCGACAGCAGCAGCGGGAACGTCACCATCAGTGCCGCCCCGAGAAAGGCGCCGCGCAGCGAGGCCAGACCGCCCAGGATGATGATGAACAGGATCTGGAACGAACGGTCCAGATTGAACCCGGCCGGTTCCACGGTGCGCAGGTAGGCGAAGGCCCACAGCACGCCGGCGATGCCGATGATGAAGGACGACGCTGCAAAGGCCACGAGCTTGGTCCGCAGCACCGGCACCCCGATCACCCGTGCTGCCGTCTCGTGATCGCGTATGGCCACGAAGTTGCGCCCGGTGCGCGACCGCACCAGGCGCCACGCCACAAGCGTCACCACGGTCGTGACGATCAGGCAGAACAGGTAACGGCCGCGCGGGCCGTCGAAATGCACCGGCCCGAGCCACAGGGCCGGCGCGGAAATCACGCCCGAGGGATCGTCGTTGGAGAACCAGCCGAACTTGTTCAGCGCCCAGGGCACGAAGAACTGCGCGGCCAGCGTGGAGACGGCGAGGTAGAAGCCGCGCAGACGCAGGCTGGGCAAGCCGAACACCAGCCCCACGGCGGCGGTCACCACGCCGGCCAGCACCAGGTCGACCAGCATCGGCAACCCGGGCAGGCGCAGGATCAGGTTGTACGCCGCGTAGGCGCCGACGGCCATGAAGGCGGATGAGCCGAGCGAGACCTGGCCCGCGTAACCGGCCAGGATGTTCAGCCCGAGTGCCGCAAGCGACAGCGCCAGGAAAGGCGTCAGGATCGCATCGAACAGGTACTCGGTGCCGACGAGCGGGAGGACGCCGAAGGCCACCCCGAGTACGGCAACGACGCCGAGCAGCGACGCGGGCAGCCCACGCATGGGGCTCGCGACCGTCAGGGCCGCGCTCATACGCGTTCCACCGGGCGCATGCCGAACAGACCGTTCGGGCGTACCAGCAGGAAGGCGAGCGCCGCGGCGTAGGCGATCCAGCCCTCGATCCCGCCGCCGACGTAGGGCCCCAGGAATACTTCGGCCAGCTTCTCGATGGCGCCGACGATCAGGCCGCCGACGATGGCGCCCGCAATCGAGTCGAACCCGCCCAGCACCAGGACCGGCAACGCCTTCAGCACGATCAGCGAGAGCGAGAACTGCACGCCCAGGCGCGCACCCCATAGCAGCCCGGCGACGACGGCGACGAAGCCAGCCGCCGTCCACACCGCGATCAGGATGCGGTTAAGGTCGAGCCCGACCGCCAGCGCCGCGAACGGATCGTCGGCCGCCGCACGGAACGTCAGACCGATCCTGGTGTAGCGAAAGAACGCGAGCAGGGCTGCAACCATGGCGCCGGCGATCACGGCGGCCGCGATGTCGAAACTGCTGATGGAGATACCCGCGATGTCGAGCGGCGTGTCGTCGATGCCGATGTCCAGCGCGTGCACCTCGGTGCCCCAGGCGAGCTGGGCCACGCCGTCGATGATGTAGGACACGCCGAGCGTGGCGGTGAACAGCGTCATCGGCGGCTGGTTCAGCAGCGGCCGCAGCACCAGCCGCTCGATAAGCAGGCCGAGCACCGTCATCAGCGCCAACGTCGCCAGCAGGCAGGCCCAGAACGGCACGCCGCGCTCCAGCAGGCTGACGAAGCTCAGCGCCGCGAACAGCACCATCGAGCCCTGCGCGAAGTTCAGCACGCCGGACGTCTTGTAGATCAGCACGAAGCCGATCGCGACGAGCGAGTACATCACGCCGGACAGCAGCCCGCCGACCAGCACTTCCAGGAAGAAGCCCCAATCCATCAGACGTCGTCCGGTTCGTCGTGCGCGACACCCAGATAGGCGTCGATCACGCCCTGGTCCGCGGCGATCTCGGACGGCGTGCCGTCGGCGATCTTCAATCCATGATCCAGCACGGCGATGCGGTCGGACAGATCCATCACCACCCCGACGTCGTGCTCGATCAACACGATCGCGGTGCCGTAGCTGTCGCGCAGCCTGCGGATGGTGCGCGCCAACAACTGCTTGTCGGCGCGCACCATGCCGGCCATCGGCTCGTCCAGCAGCAACAGATGCGGGTGGGCGACCATGGCGCGTGCAAGCTCCACGCGCTTCTGCAGGCCGTAGGGCAGCGTGCCGGCCAGCCGCTCCGCATGGGCGGCCAGATCGAAGAAGCCGATCGCCCGGCGCGCGCGCTCCAGCGTGTCGCGTTCCTCGGCACGCGCGCGGCCGAAACCCGCCAACTGCTCGAACAGCCCGGCGCGGCCCTGAAAACTGCAGCCGGCGGCCACGTTGTGGAGGACTGACAACCCGCCGAACAGGGCAAGGTTCTGGAACGTTCGCCCGACACCCAGCGACGCCAGGCGCGCCGTCGGCACCTGCGCATGCACCTGGCCGCCGAGCATCACGGTTCCCGCTTGCGGCCGATAGACTCCTGTGACGACGTTCAGCAGCGAGCTCTTGCCCGCGCCGTTCGGGCCGATGATGGCGCGTATCTCGCCCGGCCTCACGGCCAGCGACACGTCACGCAGGGCCGCGACACCGCCGAACGCCAGCGATACTGCATCGATGCGCAGCACCGCCTCGCCCTCGGCCGCACGCGACAGGGCCGGGAGGCTCCGAGCGCTTCCGACCCGCTTTGCAAGGCTGCGGCCCAAGCCGGACGCCAACAGGCTTGACGCGGCTGGGCGGGTCGGCAGCAGGTCCATCTCCCCTCCTCAAGCGCAAGCAATCCACGCGAATGTCCGCGCGAAGTCTTGCAGCAAGGGTCGTGCCACGGTCACAGATCGTTGTTTTCGGAGAGATCTCGTAAAACCACGACCTAGGCTGTTGGAATGGCAGCAAGCCGGTCGTTGCGCGCTGCGTCAAACGCAACAGGATCCCGATCGGCCGCGATCGCCAGCATGGTGGCCAAGGCTGTTTCGGCGACCATCTCCGCGTGCTCGGACACTTGCGGCAGCCCCATCAACTCGCCGACCTGCGCCCGGGCGAGCGGTCCCACCACAAGCAGGCTGCGGCGGACGGCGCCCTCCGCGCCGACGGCCCGGTTCAAACCGTCGACGTCCAGGCCCAGGCCGAGCGGGTCGGGGCGGACCAGCCCGGCCCGCGCCAGCGACGCCAAGGCGGTGTTGGAGGCGATTGCGCCCGCATGCGCCGGTCCCGTCGTCACGATCACCGCGTCGGCGTCCAGCCCGACGGTGCAGCCGGGCGCCGCGCCGCGCGGGCGCAGCCGAAGCTGCACCCTGCCGTCCCACTCCGCCCGCAGCAGGGAGGCCGCCAGCGAGCGGAACTGGCCGGTCGCACGCAACCGGGCGATGGTTTGCTCCGCCTGCGGGGCGATGCGGAAACGGTGCACGTCCCAATAGGGTCGCAGATGCCGCAGGACGCGCCGGCGTTCCGTCGTGTCCAGCGCGGCCCATAGCCGTCGCGCATTGGCCCTGACATCGTCGAACACCGCCTGCCAGGGCTGGCCCGCCGCGGCCGCCTCCTCAACCTGCGCCCGCACCGTCCGTGACAGGCCGAGGCCGGTTCGGCTGGGGGCGGCCGTCTCGAACCAGTCCCGCTTCGCGACCGCGCCGAAAGCGTGCCCGCGTGACAGCAAGCCGCGGCGCGAGATCGCCGTGATTGAGCCGCGATGGCCGCGCCGGTCCAGCGTGGAGACGATGTCGGCCATGGTCAGGCCGGTGCCCACCACCGCCACGCTCGCCTGCGGCGCGATGGCGTCCAGCGCGCCGGGCCGCCATGGGTCGGCGATCACCGGGGCTCCTGCCGCCTCCACGGCGCGCAGCGGGGCGGGCACGGCGGGCGGCGGGTGGCTGACCGCCAGGATCACCAGGTCGGCCTGCAACGCCCCGCCATCCTGCAGGCGGAGCGTGTACCCGCCCGGCCGAAGCACGATGTCGGATACCGTGCTGCGGTGGTGGCGTAACGCCACGTCCGGCCTGCTTGCGGCATCCTCGACCAGGGCGGCGATGTAGCGGCCGAACACGCCGCGCTGCGGAAAGGCGCTGCCGTCTTCCCACAACGCCGCCGGGTCGTCGTCCAGGGTGGCGCGCGCCCGCATCCAGCGGTCGAACTGCTCGGGATCGTCGGCGAACACCGTCATCCGGCTTGCCGGCACGTTGATACGATGCGCGGGATCGGTGGCCGAGTACGCGACCCCGCCGCCCAGCATGGCGCGCGGCTCGATGATGTCGATGGCCAGCGGGATCGTCGACTTGCGGGCCAGGTGCATGGCGGCCACCGCGCCCGAGAAGCCCCCGCCGACGATCGCGATCCGCGCAGGCGCCACCGCGCCTGGCCGGGTCGCGCGTGGCTGCGTCGCGGGCGCGACCCGCGTCACGATTGGGCCGCGACGGCGGCGGGTCCGGCATCGTTGGCGATGGCGCCGCCGAACGGGCCCGTGTTGGCGCGCCCGGCGGCGCGGGATGGGCGGCCAGCCGATGGCATCAGCGGCATCACCAGCTCGGCGAACCGGTGCGCCTCCTCCAGATGCGGGTAGCCGGACAGGATGAAGCGGTCGGCACCCACCGCCATGTACTCGCGCAGCGCGTCGGCCACCTGCTGTGGGTTGCCGACCAGGGCGGTGCCGGCACCGCCGCGCACGAGGCCGACACCCGCCCAGAGATGCGGCCCGATACGCAGCTTCTCGCGTGAGAAACCGTGCAGCGCGCTCATGCGCTGCTGGCCGGCCGAATCGAGCCGGCCCAGGATGGACCGCGCCGCCTCGATCGCGCCGTCGTCGAGATGGGCGATCAACCGCTCCGCCTCGCGCCAGGCTTCGTCCTCGGTCTCCCGCACGATCACGTGCAGCCGCACGCCGTAGCTCAGGGTGCGGCCGGCCTGCGCGCCGCGGGCGCGCACCACGGCGAATTTTTCCCCGACATCGGCGGGCCTCTCGCCCCAGCTCAGGTAGCTGTCCACGAGGTCGCCGGCCACCTCGACCGCCTTGGCCGACGACCCGCCGAAATAGAGCGGCGGGCCGCCGCGCTGCACCGGCAGGAACGTGAGCTCCGCCCCCTCCACCCGGACGTGGGCACCCTCGAAATCCACCCGCTCGCCATCCAGCAGGCGGCGATAGACGGTCAGGAACTCGCGGGTCAGCGCGTAGCGGTCGGCCGGCGCCAGGGTGATGCCGTCACCGCGATTCTCCACCGGGTCGCCGCCGGCCACCACGTTGATCAGCGCGCGACCGTCCGACAGACGGTCGAGCGTGGCCGTCATGCGCGCCGCCAGCGTGGGCGGCTGCAGGCCAGGGCGCACGGCGACCAGGAAGCGAAGCCGCGACGTCATCGGCGCCAGCGCGGCCGCCACCAGCCAGGAATCCTCGCAGGCGGCGCCGGTCGGGATCAGCACGCCCTCGTAGCCCAGGCTGTCGGCCGCGATCGCCACCTGCTTGAGATAGGCGAGATCGACCACCCGGCCGCCCGCAGCGCTGCCGAGGTAACGCCCGTCGCCATGCGTCGGCAGGAACCAGAAGAATTCCGGACCGCCGGTCGTGTCGTGTGCCGTCATTGGGCTGCTCCGCTCGCTCGCCAGCACTCCACGCATGCTGCATGCCAGCCTCGCTGTTCTTCCATGGCCGCCTGGCGCGACTGTCTCTGCTGCGTTGGCAGCAGCATTCGCCGTTATTGTTGGATTGGAAGCACAGTCGCCATGCGAAACTAATTTGTCATGTCTTTTATCCTATGAAGACGCTATGGATCGTGTCCCCGTCCGAGAGAAATCCTGTCTTGGAGACCATCGGCCACGGCCCTCCGCCGGTCTGGAGCAGCACGGTTCGCGATGCGCGGCTGCGCCGTACGTCGGACGCAACCCACGCGATCTTCGCCGATCCCGCCTCCCGCGCGTTCGAGGAGCGGCTGGCGTTGCTGGCGCCGACCGACGCCACGGTGCTGATCATGGGCGAGACCGGCACCGGCAAGGAGGTCGCCGCGCGCGAGCTGCACGCGCGCAGTGGCAGGACCGGCCCGTTCCTGGCCGTCAATTGCGGCGCCATGACGGAATCCCTGGCCGAAGCCGAATTGTTCGGCCACGAGAAGGGCGCGTTCACCGGCGCGCTCAAGTCGCAGATGGGGTGGTTCGAGGCGGCATCCGGCGGCACCCTCCTGCTCGACGAGGTGGGCGAGCTGCCGCTCTCCATGCAGGCCAAGCTGCTGCGCGTGCTGCAGGAGCGCGAGATCACCCGCGTGGGCTCCCGCGTGCCGCGCAGCATCAACGCCCGTATCGTCGCCGCCACGAACGTGGACCTGGAGGCCGCCTCCGCCGCGGGCCAGTTCCGGCGCGACCTGCTGTTCCGCCTGGCCGTGGCCACCGTGACGCTGCGCCCGTTGCGCCACCGGCGGCAGGACATCGAGCCGATGGCGCAGTATTTCCTGGCCCAGTACGGACCACGCTTCCGTCGCCCGGCGCAGGTTTTCACCGCAGAGGCGCTGGATTGCCTGACACGCTACGATTGGCCCGGCAACGTGCGCGAGCTGGACAACGTGGTGCACCGCGCGGTGCTGCTGACCACCGGCGCGGTCATCGACGCGGGCGACCTCTCGATCGATGCGGCACCCCACCCGCCCGCGGCGGTCGCGGCCGGGGACGGCGCACGACCGACGCCGGAGGCCGCCCTGCGCAGCCTGGCCGAACGCTGGATCGGCGATGGCGAGCCCGACCTGCTGCAGCGCGTGACGAACGTTCTGGTGCAGGCCGGCTTCGACGTGGCGGGCGGCAACCAGGTGCGCGCGGCCGAACTGCTCGGGGTCAGTCGCAACACGCTGCGCACGCAGCTCAGCCATCTCGGCATGATCCCCATGCGCCGACGCCGGGCCGACGACGGTGAGCGCAACTGGGTAAGGGTACGCATCGGCACCCAGAAATTCGGCACCTCCACCCTGCTGCGGGTCGGCGGCGCGCTCGAGCGTCGATTGGCCGAACAGCAGATCCTGGTGGATTGGCGCAACTTCGACACCGGCCCGCCGCTGATCGAAGCCCTGTCGGCCGGCGACATCGACATCGGCAGCGCCGGCGAGGTGCCGCCCATCTTCGCCCAGGCCAACGGCGCGCCGATCCTCTACGTCGCCTGCGAGCCGGCGGCGCCGAGCAGCGTGGCGCTCGTCGTGCGCGAGGGCAGCGCGATCGACAGCATGCTGGACCTGCGCGGCCGGCGCGTGGCGCTCAGCCCGCGCGCCAACGTGCACCTGCTGCTGATGCGCGCGCTGGACATGCACGGGCTGACGATGGCCGACATCAGGCCGGTCTATGCGCCCCACGGCGTGCCGTCCGGACCCGCTTTGCAGGATGCGGACGCCTGGATGATGTGGGATCCCTATCTGGCCGACCTGCAGAGCCAGGGCGGGTTCCGCATCCTGTTCGACGGCACCGGCCTGGTGGCCAACACGCGCTTCTACATCGCCAGGCGGCATCTTGTCCGCACGCTGCCCGAAGTGGTCCACACGATCCTGGAGGAGGCGCGCCGGGTTGCGGCGGAGGCGGCGCAGTCGCCGGCCGACGCGGCCCACCGACTGGCCGGGCCGTTCGGCATGGAGGCCCCGGGTCTGGAACTCGCCATGCGCCGTCTCGCCGTGGGACCGCGCATCCTGGACGAGGCGGTCATGCGCGACCAGCAGGGGATCGCCGATCGCCTTTACACGGGCGGCCTGCTGCCGCGCGCCATCGCGGTGCAAGATGCCCTCTGGCCGAGCCAGGCAGACCATCGGTAGAAGACAATGCCGGCCATCGGGTCAGCACGCCCCGGCTGCCTCCATCGAAAGCCCCCGCATGCGTCATCCTGCGCCCCAGATCATCGACATGCGGCTGCGGCCGCCATTCCTGCACCCGTTCTTCGGCGCCGA
This sequence comes from uncultured Acetobacteraceae bacterium, assembly GCA_964244615.1. Lineage (GTDB taxonomy): Bacteria > Pseudomonadota > Alphaproteobacteria > Acetobacterales > Acetobacteraceae > BOG-908. The sequence continues at coordinate 6,082 of CAXTJP010000017.1, read as the reverse complement.
GCCGGGAACGGCGGACCATGACCTGGTGCGCTGGGTCAACCGGCGCGTCGGCGCCGCCGACCCCGACCATTTCACCCGATACGCCACCCTGCCGGACGTGCTGGCAGGCATGGACGAGGCCGGCATCGATCTCGGCATCACCGTTGGCCGAAGCACGCCGACCGTGCGCATCGCGAACGATACGATCGCGGCGCTTGCAACCCAGTCCGAGGGGCGGCTGATCGGTGTCGCCTCCGTCGATCCGCTGGCTCTCGGCCGGCAAGGCGCCGTCACGGAAGCCGAGCGCGCCGTCAAGACACTTGGGCTGGCCGCGATAAACCTCGACGCCGGCTTCTACGAGACGCCGCTGCGCGCCGACGACGAACGGCTAATGCCGCTGTACGAAGCCTGCGTGGCGCTCGGCGTTCCCGCCTTTGTCATGTCCGGACCGACGACGCCCGACCTGGCCTTCAACGACCCGCTGGCGATCGACGCCGTGGCCCGCACGTTCCCGAAACTGCCGATCGTCGTCTGCCATGGCTGCTACCCGAACATCGACGCCATGATCGGCGTCGCGTTCCGGCACGAGAACGTCTTCGTCTCGCCCGACATGTACCTGTTCGCCCCGGGCGGCCGGCGCTATGCGGAGGCGGCGAGCGGCTTTCTGTGCGACCAGCTGCTGTTCGGCTCCTCGTTCCCCTTCCGCCCGATGCGGCAGAGCGTTGCCGACCTGCGCGCGACCGGGTTGGGCGACGAGATCCTGGCCAAAGTGTTCGCGGGCAACGCCGCCGCCCTGTTTCCTGGGTAGCGCGATGTCCGGGCCGCCGTGGTCACCGGACTGATCCGTGCCCGGTCGGTTCGGCCATGGCGCTCTTCAGGCGGCCTTCGATGCGCGCCTGCTCGTCGGGGTCCGGCTTGAGCACCAGGGCGCGCCGCCACTGGTCTTCGGCCTCCAGGTGCCGGCCGGCGGTCCAGTAGGCATCGCCCAGGTGGCCGGTGATGCTCGCGTCCTCCGGTTCAAGCTCGGCCGCCCGCTCCAGCAGGCGCAGCGCCTCGCGCGTGTCGCCCAGCCGCAGCTTGACCCAGCCCAGGCTGTCGACGATCGCGCCGTCGTTGGGCCGGGCATGCAGCGCGCGCTGGATCATGTCCTCGGCCGTGGGCAGACTCTGGTTGCGGTCCGCCATCGAGTAGCCGAGGAAGTTCAGCGCGACCGGCTGCTCGGGCGAGAGCTCCAGGGCGCGGTTCATGTCGGCCTCTGCGCGCGGCCACTCGTGCAGCCGTTCCAGCGCCGCACCGCGGGCGTAGAAAAGTACCCAGTCGGGCCCGGTCGGGCGTGGCATCAGGGCGATGGCGCGGTCATAGGCCGAAACCGCTTCGGCGTAGCGCTTCTCGCCGGCCAGCGTGTCGCCGAGCTGCGCCAGCGGTTCGGGCCGATCCGGCAGGGACGCGGCGAGCCTGGTCAGCGTCCCCAGCGCGTCCGGCACGCGGCCGTCGCGCGCGTAGAGGGCGGCCAGGCGCAGCTGCACCACGGGCGATAACGGGGCACCTTCCGAAATGCGTTGCAGCTCCAGCGCGGCCTGGTGCCACTGGTGGTGGTTGCTGGCGATCTCCGAGGCCAGCAGGTGCGCGTCGGTCATGCCGGGCTCGACGGCGAGGGCCACCTGCACCAGCAGGTCGCCCACGTCATGCTCGTTCTGGCCGCCCGTCGCCGCCGCGGCCTGCGTCATCACTTGCGCCAGCCCGTGCAGCGGGTCCGGAGCCTGAGGGTGGTCCAGGGCCGCGACCAGCCGGGGCTGGGCGATCGCCAGTTCCGGCGAGGCGCGCACCGCGCCGGCGATCGTGGCGCGCGCGGCGTCGTGGTCGCCGCTGCGCGCCTGCCAGCTGGCGAGTATCTGGGCGAATTGCAGGCTCGGCTGCGCCTGGGCACGCGCCAGATCCGCGTAGAGCCGCTGCGCCAGTCCGTCGCGATGCGCCGCGTCGGCGATCAGGGCGGCGTGCAGCAGGGCGACGGAGCCGAGCCGCGTGCCGGCCAGGGCCGGCTGCAGCGTGTCCATCGCCCGGTCGGGCTGGCCCTGCGCCAGCTGCGCCCAGGCGACCAGGAGCGGACGCAGCGCATCGGCCAGGCCCTGGTGCGGCAGCTCCGCGAAGCCGAGCTCGGCCGCCTGCCAACGGCCCTCGCGCGCGGCCTCCGCCGCCAGCAGCAGCTGGGCCAGCGGGTTCTCCGGCAGGGTGTGCGCCAGCGCCTGCGCCTCGGGCGAGCCGGCCAGCAGCGAAAGGACGAAGGCATCCTCGCGCAGCTCGGCGCTGGACGGGTCGCCCGCCAGCGCGTCCTGCATGCGGGTGGCGGCGAGCGTCAGGTCGCCCTGATGCGCCGCGAACTGCGACACGAGGAAATCGGCCGGCCGGGCCGCATGCGCGGCCGGGGCCAGGAGGACGAGGCCGAGGGCCGCTGCGAGTATCTTCATGGGCTGGAGCGTAGCATGAAGTAGGGGCGGGAGAAGTGCCGGGAATCGACCGCCCGCCCGTCGGCAACCACGCGCGACGCCGCCGGTCACATCCCTCCGGGATAGGACGGCCCGCCGCCGCCCTCGGGCGCCGACCAGTCGATGTTCTGCGTCGGGTCCTTGATGTCGCAAGTCTTGCAGTGGACGCAGTTCTGCGCGTTGATCTGCAGGCGCGGCTGGCCCTCCTCCACGCCCACCGCCTCGTAGACGCCGGCCGGGCAGTAGCGGCTCTCCGGGCTGCGATACTGTTCCCAGTTCACGCCGAGCCAGCGGCCGGGATCGCGCAGCCTGAGGTGAACCGGCTGGTTCTCCTCGTGGTTGGTGTTGCTGATGAACACCGAGGAGAGCCGATCGAAGGTCAGCACCCCGTCGGGCTTCGGGTACTCGATCTTCTTCGCGTCCGCCGCCTTGTCCAGCACGTCATTGTCGCGGTGCTGGTGATGGAACGTCCAGGGTGCACGGCCGCGCAGCATGAACGTCTCGAGACCGGAATAGGCGATGAAGCCGTACAGGCCGTATTTCGCAAAGGCCGGACGCAGGTTGCGCACGGATTTCAGCTCCGGGTACAGCCAACTCGATTTGAACTTCGCCGTGTACGCCGTCAGCTCGGCCGTGCGGTCGCCCGCCAGCGCCTCGGCCGCGGCTTCGGCCGCCAGCATGCCGGACTTCATCGCGCAGTGCGTGCCCTTGATCTTCGGCAGGTTCAGGAAACCCGCCGAGTCGCCGATCAGCGCACCGCCCGGAAACGTCAGCCTGGGGATCGACTGGAACCCGCCTTCCGACAGCGCGCGGGCGCCGTAGCTGATGCGTCGGCCGCCTTCGAAATGGCGGCGCATGTGCGGGTGCGTCTTCAGCCGCTGCATCTCGTCAAACGGGGACAGCCAGGGATTGGCGTAGTCCAGGCCCACGACGTAGCCGAACGACACCAGGCCGTCGCCGAAATGATACAGCCAGGATCCGGCATAGGTGTTGCGATCGGCGGGCCAGCCGACCGTATGCATGATGAAGCCGGGCTTGTGATTCGCGCGCGGGATCTCCCACAGCTCCTTGATGCCGAGGCCGTAGGTCTGCGGGTCCACGCCACGCCGCAAGTCGAAACGTTCCATCAGCTGCTTGGACAGCGAGCCGCGGCAGCCCTCGCCGAACAGCGTGTACGCGGCGCGCAGCTCCATGCCGGCCGCGTAGTTCGGCCCATGCTCGCCCGCCCGGGTCACGCCCATGTCGCCGGTCGCCACGCCGACCACTCTGCCCTCTTCGATCAGCAGTTCGGCGGCCGAGAAACCGGGATAGATCTCCACGCCCAGCGCCTCGGCCTGCCGGCCCAGCCAGCGCGTGACGTCGCCGAGGCTGACGATGTAGTTGCCGTGGTTGTTCATCTGCGGCGGCAGCACCGGCGACTTCCAGGCGCCGCGCCTGGTGAGGAACACGAACTGGTCCTCGCTCGCCTCGGTGTGGATCGGCGCGTCGCGCTCGCGCCAATCGGGCAGCAGCTCTTCCAGCGCGCGCGGTTCGATCACGGCGCCCGACAGGATGTGCGCGCCCACCTCCCCCGCCTTTTCCACCACGCAGACCGTCGCGTCGGGGCTGAGCTGTTTCAGCCGTATGGCAGCCGACAGGCCGGCCGGACCGGCCCCCACGACGACCACGTCGAATTCCATAGCCTCGCGGTCGCTCATGTCCGATCCATCCCCTGACGATCCGTGGTGTCGTTCTTGGTTGACGTATTAGGTAGGCAGGTGACGCAAGTGAAGGGGCGGTCCCGCACCTGCGGCGATCCTGCGGCATGCTCCATCCGGGATGAGCGCAGCCGGCGGCCAGCGGTGTTTGCGCCAAGTCCCGCCACCGGTAGAACCGGCGCATGGACATGCTCGGCGCAGAGATGCTCGCGGCCCTGGCCCTGCAGGTTGCATGGGGCGCCGACGAGGCGCTGGACGACGCCCCGATCGACCGCATGGCGGCCGCGCTCGTGGCGGTGCCGCAGGCCTTGTCGCCGGCGGCGGTCCCTCCGCAGACGCCCCGTCGCGGGGCCGCCGCCCGCGCGCAGCAGGAGGCGGCCGGCGCCAACACGCTGGAAGCGCTGTATCGCACGCTGGCCGGCTTCCGCGACTGCGCGCTGGCGGCCACCGCCACCCGCATGGCGGTGGCGGACGGCAACCCGCAAGCCGGGCTGGTGCTGGTGGGCGAGGCGCCGGGCGCCGAGGAGGACCTGGCCGGGCGACCCTTCGTAGGTCCTGCGGGACAGCTGCTGGACCGCATGCTCGCCTCGATCGGACTGACCCGGGAGGATGCGCTCCTGACCAACCTGGTGCCCTGGCGGCCGCCCGGCGGCCGCGCGCCGACCGACGCGGAGCTGCAGATCTGCGCCCCGTTCCTGTGGCGCCACCTGACCCTGCTGCGGCCGCGGCTGATCGCGACCCTGGGGGTGCTGCCCGCCCGTCTGCTGACCGGGCGGGACGAGACCATGCGCCGGCTGCGCGGCCGGTGGCAGGCCGTTACGGTTCCGGGCCTACCCGCACCAATATCCACGCTGCCGATGCAACATCCCGCCACTCTTCTGCGCACGCCGGCTGCAAAGAAAGAGGCGTGGACAGACCTTGTTGCGTTGCGGCGACATCTCGACGCCAACAAATGACAATGTAGATGGCTCTCTACTAACATGCTGACGGCGCAGGCACTTGTTGCAACCGCGCCAGACTCCGACAAAGCTTGCCACAATCGTGCCTTGATTGACGGGTTGCGCCCGTCGGCAAAATGCTGTTTAGGCCGCCGCCATGCGAGGGATCACCATCTCGCGCTCCGCCGCCCGCGCCGTTTTGGCGGGCGCCGCCATCCTGGCCGGAACCGCGTTGCGGCCCGCCCACGGAGACACGGCGGGTGGAGGCGCGTCACAGCCCGAAGAATCGGCCATGGCGGTGCCGCGGATCAGTCCGCCGGCCGGGTCGAGCGGCGTCGGGCTGCCACAGCCGCTGGCCCCCAGCGAGGCGGCGCGGGTGCGGCGAATCTTCGCGCTGCAATCCCACGGCCTGATCCCGGCCGCGATCGCCGAGACCGGACGGCTGGGGGACACGACCCTGCTCGGGCACATCCTGGCCGACCGGCTGCTGTCCCGTCCGGCGCGCGCCGCCGCACCCGCCTTGTCGGATTGGCTCGGCCGCTATGCCGACCTGCCGGACGCCTGCGCCATCTATGCCCTGCTGCTGCGCCGCCTGCCGCCCGGCAACACCCCGCCCCGCGCGCCCGCTTCGGCGTCGCTGGGCTCCTCTGCCGGGTTTGCGATGGCAGACGGGTCGCCGTCGAACGCCGGCGCCGCCCGCGACGCCCTGGTGCGCGGCCACGATCTGGTGGCCTTGCGGCTGGGCCGGGCCGCGTTCGAGCGCAGCCACGGCCGCGACGGACAGGCCGCCTACGTGGCCGGCCTGGCTGCCTGGCGCCGCGGCGAGGTTTCCGCCAGCGGCCGACTGTTCGAGGCCGCTTGTTGCGGCACACCAATCCTGTCTGATCGATGGGCCGGATTAGAGGAGTTTCTGGAGCCGGGGCGCGAAATCCTGGTCGCAGCCGATACTGAAGCGGCGCTGGCCGCGATCGATCTGTCTGCGGCC
>CAXTJP010000016.1:0-47417 GCA_964244615.1 uncultured Acetobacteraceae bacterium | reverse complement strand
ACGACGGCGGCCGCGACGTCACCGGCATCGCCGCACGCCGTCGCGACGTGGCGCTGCTGGCGCCGGGCAGCGCGTTGCCCGAGGCACGAGGCTTGCGTTCGGCCCTCCGTCGCTTGGCCGGCCGGGGCGCCGGCGCCGTCTCGGACGATCGGATGGCCCGGCTTGGCCTGTCGGACCTGGGCGCCCGTCCGGCCGGCCTGCTCTCGCACGGAGAGGCGGCCCTGGCGCTGGCGGCGGCCCGGCTCGGCCCGCAGGGCGGCGTCCTGCTGGTCGACGAGGCCGGGATGGGGCTCGACGAGCCGGCGCAGTGGCGGCTGCTGGAGGCTTTGCGGACCGAACTGTCGCGCGGGCGCCTCGTGCTTCTGGCGACGCGGCTGTCCGCCATGGCACTGGCTGCCGACCACCTGATCCTGCTGTCGGACGGCCATGTGCTGCAGGCGGGCACGCCGGCCAGCCTCTACGCGTCGCCGCGCGACGCGGCAGCCGCGCGATTGACCGGCGATGCCAACATCCTCGACGGCGTGATACGCGAGCTGCGGGCCGGCGGCTTCGTGTGGGCAGCCGGCGCGCGGCACCTCCAGGCCACCGACCCCGGGGCGCCCCGCCCCACCCTCGGCAGCCCGGTCACGCTGTGTCTTCGGCCCGAGCGCATTGCCGTGCTGGCCGACACGGACGCGGCCGACAACGTGGCCGAGGGCTCCATTGTCGCCACGCGGTCGGCCGGTGCGCTGCTGAACCTTGCGGTCGAGACCCGGCTGGGCCTGCTGCTGGTGGCCGTCCCCAGCTGGGGTGCGGCTTCGACGCACGGTGTCGGCCAGGGGGTGCGCCTCGGCTGGTCGGCTGAAGCGGCGACGGTCCTGGCCTAGCGAAACCCGGGGCCGCTCCCCTTCCGCCCCGCCTGGCGCGAGCGGCGGGCCTGGGTTGGCCAGGGCCTCAATCCATGTTTTCGACGACGAAAGCGATGATGCCCATGACGATGACCGCGGCAATCATCACAAAGATCAGCATGGCCGAACTCCTTTGCAGCCGCGGGCCCTGTCCGCCGCCCGGGGAGTGATATCTTGCATCATAACATGATGGCCGTCATCGGCGAGACATCCCCGCCGCTGACGGCACAGGCAGCCCGGCTTCGCATGGCCCCCCGTTCATGCTACCTCCGAAACAGACCACGGAGGGTGCCTGATGCGTGTTGCGGTGATGCTTGTTTGCGTGGCGTTGCCGCTCGCCTCGGCGAGTGCCGAAGAGCGGGTCGGCACGATCCAGCTCTGCCGGCCGGCCCGCATGGCCGGCGGCGCGTCCGCCATCACCGTTCCGCCCGGTACGGAGTTCACCGATTCCGGCTCGTCCAGCCGGCCAGGCGCCACGAACGTTGATCTTCCGGTGACCCTGCGAACGATTGATGCGGTGACGCTCGGCCGCGGACGACGCTGCGTCGGCGTGGCTGCCAAGGCGGCTGTCGGCCGTGCCAGCCTCGTCGTTTCGCCCGGCAACCACCGTACTTACAGCTACAGCGGTTCGGCCCCGGGCGGCGACGATCCCGGCCTGGCCGGGATTTCGGCGCGTCCGACGACACGCTTCAAGTAGTCTTGGACCCCGCTGGCTGTCGGGTCCCCCGGCCCGGAACTCCCCCCGTCCCGATGCGTCCAGCAGGCCGCGGGCAGGCGGTCCGCTCAGCAAGGGAGTGCCGGCATGGATGACACGCGCGTCTGGAGTTTCGAGGAGAGCCTGTGGACCGCCGACGCGGAGCACTACCGGGCGTCGATCGACGACGAGTGTCTGATGGTACTGCCCGAGCCGCCTTTCGTGATGAGTGGACAACAGGCGATCGCGGCGGTGATCGACACGCCGCGCTGGTCGACGATCGTGCTGTCCGAGCGCCAGGTCGCGCGTCCGCAGGAAGGCCTCATCGTCGTCGCCTACAAAGCCCATGCGGAGCGCGAGGGCGTGGCCCCCTACGAGGCGCACTGCACCTCCACCTACCGCCGGCTGGCGCATGAGGAGTGGCGCGTGGTCCAGCACCAGCAGACGCCGCCACTGATCTCGCATAGCTGAGCCGGTCCGGAGTAAGCTTGGCGACGGTCGCAACCTTTGTCGCCGCTGCGTGGTGCCTGCTTTTCGCAACGGCCATCCTGGCCCGCCAGTTCGTCCGGTCCAGGATCCGTGCGGTGATCGCCGTCCTCGTCTGCGCCGCGGCCCTGGACGGCGCGGCGCTCGCCTGGCTCGGCTTCGGTCGCAACGGCCTGCTCGGGGCAGCCGGCATGGCGCTACCCTGCGCCGTGGCGATCGGGCTGGCGATAGTCTCGCCACCCCGGTCGTGAACCGTCCGCTACGGGCGCGCCACTACGATGGAAACGGCGAGACGCCGATCAGGTGGGCGTGGCCGCCGAGTATCAGGGCGTAGGCGGCTACGCCCGCGGCCGGTCGCCACCAGCCGAGCTCCGGCCAGGACAGCGCGGATCGCCCGCCCAGGATGGCGGCGAACGGCACGATGGACGTGCGGCGCGCGAAGCCGCCCCATACCGCCTCGCCCAGCGCGCGCCGGCGCTTGGCGTCGATGGAGAGCGTGCCGGCCACCGAGACGACCGCCAGGCTCGCGAACAGCAGCAGCGAGGCCACGTCGCCGTTGCCGACCAGGTGAATGGTGGCCCACAACGCGACGCCCACCAGGAACGGGTGGCGGGTGATGCGGACGATGCCCTGCGGGGCCTGGCCGGCCAGGCCCTCCTGCGCCACGGAGGTCGGGTTGGGGGTGGCAAGGCCGATCACCACCAGAAGGAAGGCCGGCAGCATCAGCACCAGGGCGAACGGCTTCCACCATTGCAGCTGGCCCCAGGTGGGCTGGTAGGGGGCGGCCCGATACGCCGCGACCAGCCACACCATCGTGCCGATCGAGGCAAGCGAGAACAGGATCATGTAGGCGCGCAAACCCAGGGCGGCCACGATCCGGTCGCGCCAGGCGGTGCCGCTGACGCCGAGATGGATCAAGGCAAAGGCCAGGGCCGCCAGGAACAGCGATGTCATGCGACGACCTTCCCATCGAATGCCGGCCGACGACAAGGCCGGTTACAGCCCTTCCAGCCGTGCCGCGAGAACCTCGCGCGCCGGGGCGTCGAGCCCCTCCAGCACCAGCCGCAACTGGCGACGTGTCGCGTGCAGCTGGTCCAGCAGCGAGAGGACCAGCGGCAGGGTCGGCTCCTCCACCTCCAGCTCGGTGTGCAGTTCCAGGATCAGCCTCACCCGGGCCACGTCGATCTCGGCAAAGTCAGGCGCGCCCTGGCGACGGACCGGCCGTATCCAGTCCTGCGAGAGATAGTGGCGCAGCACCGGCTCGGTCAGGCCGGGAATGCTTTCGCACAGGGCTTCGATGGTGATCATGCGGCCTCCCCCATGGCCCGGCGTGGATCCAGCGGCTGGCGCTCGTAGAAGGCGCGCAGCGCTTCATCCAGTGCTTCGTCCGGCGTGCCGAGCACGAGCTTCAGCGTCACGTAGAGGTCGCCCGCGCCCTCGCCCGGCTTGGACGACGCGATGCCGCGGCCGCGCAGGCGCAGTTGCCGCCCGGCGTCGGACCCGCGCGGGATGGTCATCTGCACCGGGCCGGTCAGGGTGGGCACCGCGATCCGTGCGCCGAGCGCCGCCTCGCCCACCGTAACCGGCAGCTCCAGGTGGATGTCCGGGCCGCTTCGGACGAAGAACGGATGCGGGGCCACGCCGACCTCGATCAGCGCGTCGCCGGCCGGGCCGCCATTCCAGCCGGCGTCCCCCTGGCCGCGCAGCCGCAGGGTCTGCCCGTCCTCCAGGCCCGCCGGCACGACCACGTCCAGCGTCCGCCCGTCCGGCAGGGTGAGCCGGCGGGTGGCGCCGGTCGCCGCCTCGATGAAGCTGACGGTCATCTGGTAGCGCTGGTCCTGGCCGCGCATGCGTTGCGCCTGTTGCTGGCCGCCGGCCCGCTGCTGGGTGAACAGGTCGGCGAAGATGTCCTGGAACGCGGCCGTATCCGCGGCGCCGCGGTAGCGCCCGCCGCCCTCGGCGTCGGCGTAGCTCTTGTAGTAGCGGCGCGGGTCCGGGCCCGCCTGGGCCTGGCCGGACGCGTCGATCTCCCCACGATCGAAGCGCGCGCGCTTTTCGGGGTCCGAAAGCAGGTCGTGCGCGGCGCTGACCGCCTTGAAGCGCTCCTCGGCCCGCTTGTCGCCGGGGTTGAGGTCCGGGTGGTGCTTCTTGGCGAGCTTGAGGTAGGCAGACTTGATCTGCGCTTCGGTGGCGTCGGCCTTGACGCCGAGCGTCTCGTAGGGTGTGGGCATGGCACCTAAATGGTCTGCCGTCTCGCCGATTGTAGCCGGAACGAGGCCCTGGCGTCTGCCTGTGCCGGCTCAGGCGTGATTTTCTGAACGTCAGCCGCGTCAGGGCGTTCCTGGTCTTTGCCTTCGGCTTTCTTTCACCCCTGATCTGACCGATAAGCCACGCCCATGAACCTGGTCGACCTGGCGGTCCTCGCCATACTGGGCGTCTCGGCGCTGCTCGGCCTGTCGCGCGGGCTGGTGCGCGAACTGCTCGGCCTGGGAAGCTGGCTGCTGGCCGGCTACGCCGCGTTCCGGTTCGGGCCCGAACTGGTGCCGATGGCGCGCGAGGCGATCGGCAACACCGACATCGCCGACCCGATCGCCTATGTCGGCGCCTTCGTGCTGGTGCTGATCGTGCTGTCGCTGCTGTCCAACCTGGTGGGCCGGCTGGTGCGGGTCTCGGCGCTCGGCGGGCTGGACCGCACCTTCGGGCTGCTGTTCGGGCTGGCGCGCGGGGCGGCGCTGCTGGTGGTGGCCTACGTCCCGCTGGCGCTGATGCTGCCGCCCGACCGCTGGCCGCTGCCGGTGCTGCAGGCCCGCACGCTGCCGTTGATCTATCGGGGCGCGGTGTGGGCGGCGGACAAACTGCCCGCGCTCTACCGGCCGCGCGTCGCACCCCCGCCGGACGGGCGGCCGACCACGGAAGCCGACCTGTCGCATGCCACCCCTGAAGGACAGGCGCTTGGCCCCCAGGCCGGGCACCCCTAGGTAACGTGACACGAGTGAGCGTGACAGTTGCAAGACAGGGCGCCCCGCATGCGCTACGTGGGGGCCGCGTTGTGGAGAATCCGTATGGCCCCGATTCCCGCCTTGCCGGAACCCGACACCAACGAGGATGACACGCTGCACGAGGAGTGCGGCGTCTTCGGTATCTGGAACATGGTGGACGCCGCGGCGGTGACCGCGCTCGGGCTGCACGCCCTGCAGCACCGCGGCCAGGAGGCGACCGGCATCGTCAGCTACGACGGCCAGCGTTTCCACCAGCAGCGCGGCCTGGGGCTGGTCGGCGACAATTTCGGCGATGCGCGGGTGATCGCCTCGCTGCCCGGCGCCCACGCCATCGGCCACAACCGCTACGCGACGACGGGCGAGACCATCCTGCGCAACGTCCAGCCGCTCTACGCCGATTTCGAGTTCGGCGGCTTCGCCGTCGGCCATAACGGCAACTTGACGAACGCGCTGGCGCTGCGAAAGGCGCTGGTGCGACGCGGCTGCCTGTTCCAGAGCAGCACCGACAGCGAGGTGTTCGTCCACCTGATCGCCATCAGCCTCTACTCCACCGTGGTCGACCGGCTGATCGACGCGCTGAAGCAGGTGGTGGGGGCCTACTCGCTGGTGGCGCTGTCCAACGAGGCGCTGATCGGCGTGCGCGACCCGCTCGGCGTGCGCCCGCTGATCCTGGGCCGCATCGCCGGCCAGGGCACGACTGGCGGTTGGGTGCTGGCCAGCGAAAGCTGCGCGCTCGACATCGTGGGCGCGGAGTTCGTGCGCGACGTGGATCCCGGCGAGATCGTGGTGATCAACGACCAGGGCGTACGCAGCATACGTCCGTTCGGCCCGACCCAGGCGCGGTTCTGCGTGTTCGAGTACGTGTATTTCGCGCGGCCCGATTCGGTGATGGAGGGCATGCCGGTCTACGACGCGCGCAAGCGCATCGGCGCCGAGCTGGCGCGCGAGAGCCACATCGACGCCGACATCGTGGTGCCGGTGCCCGATTCCGGCGTGCCCTCGGCCATGGGCTACGCGCATGAGAGCGGCGTGCCGTTCGAGCTGGGCATCATACGCAACCACTATGTGGGCCGCACCTTCATTGAGCCGACCGAACACATCCGCAACCTGGGCGTGAAACTCAAACACTCCGCCAACCGCGCGACGCTGGAGGGCAAGCGCGTGATCCTGGTGGACGACAGCATCGTGCGCGGCACCACCAGCCGCAAGATCGTCGAGATGGTGCGCGCGGCCGGCGCGCGGGAGGTGCACATGCGCATCTCCTCGCCGCCCACCACGCATTCCTGCTTCTACGGCATCGACACGCCGGAGCGTGGCAAGCTGCTGGCCGCGCGGCACAGCGTGGACGAGATGGCCTCCCTGATCGGCGCCGACAGCCTGGCCTTCATCTCCATCGACGGGCTGTACCGTGCGCTGGGGCGACGCGGCCGCGACGCCCGCAACCCGCATTACTGCGATGCCTGCTTCACCGGCGAGTATCCCGTGCCGCTGGCCGACCTCGACGCAAGGCAGGCGAGGCAGCTGACCCTGGAGATGACCTGATGGTCGGGCCGTCCGTCCGTCGATTGTCGGGGCGGGACCTTGGCCGGCTCTGAGGCGGGCGCGGCGGAGGCAAGCCTTCACGGCCGTGTCGCCCTGGTCACCGGCGCCAGTCGCGGCATCGGGCGCGCGGCGGCGCTGGGCCTGGCGCGGCTGGGCGCCCACGTGGTGCTGGCGGCGCGCACGCAAGGCGGGCTGGAGGAGGTCGACGACGAGATACGCGCGTCCGGCGGCCAGGCGACGCTGCTGCCCATCGACCTGCGCAACCCCGACAGCATCGACCCGGTCGGCCCCTCGATACACGGCCGGTTCGGGCGGCTCGACATCCTGGTGCACAACGCCGGCGCGCTCGGCAGGCTGACGCCGGTCGGCCACATCCGGCCCGAGGATTTCGCGGAATGCGTCGCGGTGAACCTCGCCGCCACCTACCGCTTGATCCGCACCTGCGCGCCCGTGCTGGCCGCGTCCGATGCCGGCCGCGCGGTGTTCGTCACCAGTTCGGTCGCGCGCTCGCCGCGCGCGTTCTGGGGCGCCTACGCCGCCACCAAGGCGGGGATGGAGTCGCTGGTGCTGTGCTGGGCCGACGAGGTCGAGAACACGAGTTTGCGGATCAACCTGTTCGACCCCGGCCGCACCGCCACGCGCATGCGCGCACAGGCGTTTCCCGGCGAGGACCCGAACACCCTGCCGACACCGGCAACGGTCGCCGGGCAATTGGTCCCGTTATGCCTGCCAGGCGTCTCCCAGCATGGCGGCCTGTCACGCTACAGGCACGCCTGAGGCGGCAGTCATATTGCCGTGGTCCGTCTCGGGCGGGCAACCCTGCGGCGGCACGCGCGCTGGATTTGGCCCCATCGAAAGATCCGACCCGATGAATGAACAGACCTGGCTGTGGCTCGGGACCGTCCTGATGCTTGGCGGGGGTCTTGTGATCCTGGCTCTCGGCCGCGCCCGCACCGCGGCGGAGCAGTCGCACACAATCTATCACGGCATCGTTCCGATCATCGCCGCCTGCTCCTACTTTGCGATGGCCTGCGGTCAGGGCAGTCTCGTGCTGCCGCTCGGTGCGGCACAGCACACCGGACGGCTGTTCTATTACGCGCGCTACATCGACTGGACGTTCACCACGCCGCTGCTGCTGCTCTCGCTGGCCGGCACGGCGATGCACGCCAACATGCGACGACATGGGCTGGTCGCGGGCCTGCTGATCGCCGACGTGATCATGATCCTGACCGCGCTGTTCTTCGGATTGTCCGATGTCGTGTGGATCAAGTGGACCTGGTTCGCGGTGTCCTGCGTGGCGTTCCTGGCCGTCTACTACGTGCTGTGGGGGCCGATGCTGGCCGAGAACAGCCATGAGACCGAGCCGGTGCGATCGGATTACCGGCGTAACGCGCTGATCCTGTCGGTCCTGTGGCTGGTCTATCCGCTGATCCTGGCCGTCAGCACGGATGGGCTCGGCCTGATCAGCAGCGCGCTGGGCGTGGCACTTATCGCCGTCATCGACCTGGTTTCCAAGGTCGCCTACGGCCTGCTGAGCGTCACGAGCACGACGAGGTTGGTCAGCGACGAACTCGCCAGCCTCTCCCCGTCGCTGAAGCAGCGCTTCGCCGCCTGAACAGGGCCGTGCCACGCCGCCGGTCCGGTCTGTCGTCGATTACGCGCAACGTCACGCTCCTGCGATGCTCGCGGCCAGAAGCAGCAGCAGGGCGGCGGAGGCCGCGATCCAGCGCAGGTCGACGTGGCCCGGGTGCACCCTGGGCGACGCCTGTCGCGCATAGGCGGCGAACAGCCCGCCCTCGCCATCCAGGTGGCGGTACTCGAGGCCGGTCTGCGACGCGAGGCCCTGCAGATGCGCCTCGTCCACCGCCGAGAGGTGTTCGCGCCCGCGGAACAGGCCCCCCTGTTCGCTGGGCACGTCGCCCGGCTTGAACACGCCGATCTCGCGTCCGTTGGTGTCGAATTTCGGGATGGGCGAGAACTGGCGGCCGCCGACCCCCACCACCAGGCCGCGCACGCTGTCGCGGACATGGCTGAAATCCGGCGCGCCGTCCCAGGCGACCGGCGGCGTCTCCTGTCCGTCGGTCATGAACACCAGATCCGCCCCGAGCGGGCCCGCCATCCGGATCGCGGCGAGCAGGCCCTGCCCGATGTGGCTCTCCGAATCCCAGCCCATCCGCCAGTCGACCGCGTCGATCTCCGCGTCGAGCGCCGGGAAGTTCTCGCAGGCCTCGACCGGCTCGAACAGCAGGAAAGGCTGGCGCTCGACGAAGATCGCGAGCCCCAGGCGCGAGCCGCAGGGCAGGTCCGACAGCAGCCGGCGGACGGCCCGCTTCTCCATGGCGATCCGGCTGGACGGTGCCCCGTCCAGCCTCTGATCGCGCACGTTCATGCTGCCGGTGATGTCGAGCACGGCGATGACGTCGTAGACCGCGCGCGCCGTCGTCACCGGCCGCAGCAGCAAGCCGCCCACCAGCACCGCCAGCGCCGCCAGCCGCAGGCGGAAGCGCCAGTCCGACCACGCGGTCACGGCATCCCGTTCGGCGCGCCCGGTATGTCCGGCCAGGCGGCCCGCTCGTGCGACATCTCGTCGCCCGCGGTCGGCTGCGCCGATTCGGTGTCGCGCACCAGGGCGGCCGCTAGCGTGTAGTTGTAGCGCGCGTCCCAGTTGCCGGGATCGAGCTGCATCGCCTGGCGGTACTCGGCCTTGGCGTGGGCAAGAACCGGCGCCACGAGGCGGAACGGCACCTCTTTGAACATCGTGAGCGCCTGGCGCATATGCGCGTTGCCGAGCGCGTACAGCAGCGCCGCGCGCGGCGCTGCCCCGCCGGCTTGCGCCAGCCGGTCCGCGATGGCCTCTGCGCCGTCCAGGTTGTGGCGTGCGACCAGGAAGCGGGCCCGCGCCACCAGCACCCTGTCCGGCGCGTCGCGATCCGTAGGGACATCCTGCCCCGCCGACAGGGCCGCGATCTGGGCGTTCTGCCGCGTCGTGCGCCAGAGCCGGACGCCGCCCTCGACGGACAGCGCCAGGCCGGCCGCGAGCACCAACATCGCAACCCGGACGCGGACCCGCCGGGCGGTCATGGGCGCCGCGGCACGATCGGCAGGTCGCGCTCGGCCAGTTGCGCCAGCAGGCTCAGCACCAGGCAGGACGCGGCAAGGACGTAGCACGACCAGGCGAGATCCCGGCGCGGCACGGTCTCGCGATAGGTGATCGGGTGCGTTTCCAGCGCCTCGATCCGCCGCGTGGCGGCGTCGATGGCACCCACGTCGCGCGCCTCGAAGCCCTGATAGGGCGCGCCCAGGCTGCGGAAGAACGTGTCGAGGCCCGACGGACGGGTCAGGTCGTGACTCTCGTCGGCGTCCTCGGCCAGCGGCGGGTCGTCGCCCGCCCGCAGATAGAGGTAGTACAGATGCGCATCCTCGCGCGTCACCGCCGCCCGAATGGTCTCGCGCGTCTGCTCGGGGATCGCGCCCGCGCCGTCCGACACCAGCAGCAGCACGCGCGCTGCCCCCGGCGGGTCGCGCGCGAACTCCGCCAGGCCGACGGCGATGCCGGCGCCGATATCGGTGTTGGCCAGCGCCTTCTGGCGCATCGCGGCGATCGCCGCCGACACCGCCGCGCGATGCGCGGTCAGCGGCATCGCCTGGATCGGCGCGGTGGAGAACGCGACGACGCCGAAACTGTCGTGCGGGCGGCGGGCGAAGAACGCGGCCATCAGGCGACTGGCGGCCTCGGTCTTTGATTCGCGGCTCTTCTCGCCGCGCAGCGCGAAGGGCTCGTCCATGCTCAGGCTGCGGTCCAGCGCCACCACCACGTGCGCGCCGGCCCCCTGACGCTCGACGCTGCGCTGGCCCTGGTGCAGCCCGGCCAGCCCCAGCACGATGCCGGCCACCGGCAGCGCCGCCAGCAGGCGCAGCACCCGATCGGCAACGCTGGACACAGCATCCCCCGGCACGCCCGTGGTGGAGGCGAAGCCGAGCCAGCGCGAGCCGAACCCCAGCAGGGCCGGCACGCACCCCGCCAGCAGCAGAAGCACCGGCGCGTGGTCCACCGCCGGCATCACCGACGCTCCGCACGCACCAGCTCGCCGCCGAGCCGCACCAGCCACGGCCGGTCCGGCGCCGCTCCGGCGCCGAAGAAGGCGTCGCGTGAGGCGGCGAAGAAGCCCGCGATCTCCGTCCGCAGCGGCGCGAAACGCGGGTGGCCGTCCAGGAACACGTCCAGGTCGTCGGCGAACAGGCGGCGTCCCGCGGTCGCGTCGAAGGCGCGGTGCAGGACCAGCAGCCCGTCCGGCGCCGCGCCGTCGGGCGGGAGGCGGGCGAGCTGGCGGGCGGCGCGGGCGAACGGCCCGCGTCGCCGGTCGAACCCCGGCACCAGCAGGATCAAGCCGGCCAGCGCGGCCAGCGCGGCCCCGGCCAGCAGATCCCGCAGGGCCGTGCCCGTATCGGCCGAAAGCGCCGCGTGATCCGGCCGCAGGGCCGCAGGGTCGAGCACCGGCTGCAGATCGTGCCGGAAGGGCGAGACCGCCACGCTGAAGCCCGGCACCGCGGCGGTCAGCCGATGGCCCGCCTGCGCGAAGGCCAGCGCATAGCCGGGGATGTCGGCCCGCAGCACCTGCTCGGGCGAGAAGAACGTCTGGTAGGTGACGCGGACCTCCACCCGCCGACCATCGGCCGCGCGCGAAACCTCCACCCGACGCACGTCCATCGACCCCGAGACCGGCCCCGCCGGCGGCAGCGAGCGCGCGTCGAGTATCGTATCCGGCCCCAAGACAATCACCGCTGTGCCGGTAAGCAGGTCTCCCGGGAAGTAGCCGAAGTCGCGCGCCGGCGGCTGCAGCGTCACGGAAACCTGCGCCGCAGCAGGACTGCCCGAAATAGTAGCCAGCATAATGAACAAAAATTTTTTGCTTCTTTTCTTTAGAGAAGGCTTTCTTTCCTGAAAGAAAGAAGCAAAGAACTTTTGTTCAACAGAGGGCATTTTAGCCGCCCGCCAAATGTTCGGAGAGGGCGGAAATGTCCAGGGCGTGGCCCGCGTGAAAGGCGGCGCGGCCGTGGCGGCGGAACAGCAGGTCCAGCGTGCGGCGTCGCGCCGACTCCGCCTCGCACCAGTGCCGGTGCAGGGAAGGGCGCATCAGCATCAGACGCGTGCGTCCTGTCTCGGCGTCCCGCAGCCGCAACAGGCCCCTGCGCGGCAGCGCGCGCGTCAGGTCGCCATCCAGCACGACGGGTGCAACGTCGTGCTTGGCCAGCGACACCAGCGCCGCCTCGAGCAAGCCGATGGGCATCAGGAAATCCGACGCCAGCAGCACCAGGCAGCGCCGCGCCGGCAGGCGGGCCGCGAGCTGCGCGATGCCCTCGGCACCGCGCCCCATGGGCAGCAGCCGACGGAGCCGAACCACCGCCTCGCGCGCCGCGCTGCGCGAGGCGGTCGGCGCCAGCGACGCGTCGTCCCGGACCGCCCGGTCGAAGGCGAGCACGCCGAAACCGTCGCCGGCCCGCAGCGCCGACCGCGCGGCGGCGTCGGCCAGCCTGGCCACGGCGCCGAGGCTCGACCGATCGGCCGATGGGCGCATGGAGCGCGACACGTCGGCCGCCAGCACCACGTTGATGCTGCTGCGCTGCTCGGTCTGCCGCACCATCACCTGCCCGAACGGGTCGGTGATCGAGCGCCGTATGTCGATGCGGTGCGCGTCCGGCAGCTGCCAGAACGGGCGGTAGGCGCGGAAATCGCCGCCGCTGCCGGCATGGCGCGCAGCGTGCCGGCCGGGCCGCGCGGCACCCGCGCGCCAGCGCACGTGGTAGTCGAGGTAGGGTGCGTCCTCCTGCGGCGTCACGGCACCGGCACGCGCTCGAACACCTGCCGGCACAGTTCGCGGACCAGCGAAGCCGACCGGCTTTCATAGACGGGATCGAGGAAGATGCGGTGCGCCATGGTTTCGGGGAACACCGCGCGCACGTCCTCCGGCACCACCATCGCCCGGCCGGCGAGCCAGGCGTGCACCCGCGCCGCGCGCACCAGGTAGCTGACCCCGCGCGGGCTGGCGCCGCCCTGCACCAGCCGGCCCATCTCCACGCCCTCGATGGCGATGCCGGCGCTGCCTGGGTTGCGCAGCGCCTGCCAGATCGACACGAGGTAGGCCTCCAGCCGCGGGCTCGCCTGCACCGCCCCCTGGATTTGTCGGCCGAGACCGGTCAGGGCGCGATAGTCCAGCACGCCGGGCGAGACGGCTTCGACCAGCGCGTCGGTGTCGTGGAACCGCGTGTCGAAGATCAGCTGCCGGCAGGTTTCGGGGTCCGCTGGCGTCTCTACGCCGACCTCCATGAAGAAGCGGTCGCGCGCGGCGGCCGGCAGCTCGAACGTCTCCTCGCGCTCCAGCCGGTTGCGGTCGGCGAACACCAGCAGATGCGGCAGCGCCACCTCGCGCTGGAACGCGGTCACGCTGCGTTCGGCCATCAGCCGCAGCAGCAGCGCGTGCACCTGCGGCCGGGCGCGGTTGATCTCGTTGAAGAAGAAGATCGCCAGCTCGGCCCCGTGGCGCAGCACCGGGCCGGGGTCGAGCCTGGGGCGGCCGTCGTCGCCGATCGTCGCGTCGTAGACGAGGTCGGCGGGCATCAGGTCGATGGTGCCCTCGACCCGCTCGTAGGGGCCGCCCAGCGCGCGTGCCACGCTGCGCAGCAGCGTGGTCTTGCCGACGCCCACGTCGCCCTCCAGCAGCACGTGGCCGCGTGCCAGGATGGCGATGGTGAGTAGCCGTATCACCCGCGCCTGGCCGATCACGGCCCGCCCGATCTCCGCCTCGAAGCGGGCGACCTGGTCGCGCCAGGCATCCAGGTCGTCGGCCATTTCTGCTCCCGTATCGGCCGTGGACAATCGAGGGGCTTGCGGGTTTCGGCAAGGGGAGAAAGGTTAGCCGTCCAGCGCGCCACGTCGAGCCACGACGTGCGGCACGCCAACCGTCGACGACAAGAACGGATTTCTCCGAGGGGTGCGTAACGCCATGGTCCAGAGTACTCGGCGCGGCCTGCTGGCCGGCCTGTTCGCCTTGGGCGTCTTGCCGGCGCGTGCGGCGACTGTCGTGCGGCTCGGCATCCTGCCGTTCGGCTCGGTGCAGTGGGTGGCCGACGTCATCGCCTACCACAAGCTGGACGCGTCGCACGGCTTCACCCTGCAGACCAGCCGGCTCGCCAACACCGAGGCGGGCAAGGTCGCCCTGCTCGGCCGGGCGGTGGACGTCGCCGTCTCCGACTGGCCGTTCGTGGCCTCGCAGCGCGCCCATGGCGGCCATCTGTGTTTTGCCGCCGGCAGCAACGGCAGCCTGGGCGGGGTGATGGTGCCGGCCGCCTCCGCCGTGCGCCGCCTGGCCGACCTGCGCGGGCTTCGGCTCGGCGTCGCCGGCGGGCCGGCCGACAAATCCTGGCTGCTGGTCCGCGCCGCCGGGCACGCTCAGGGCATCGACCTCACGCGGCAGGCGACCCTCTCCTTCGGCGCCCCGCCGCTGCTGGAAGCGATGCTGCGCCACGGCGACCTCGACGCGCTGCTGACGTTCTGGAACTTTGCCGCAAGGCTGGAGGCATCGGGGTTTCGCGAGGCGATCCCGGTCGCCGAGTGCGGTCGGGCGCTGGGCCTGGCCGCGCCGCCCATCCTGGTGGGCTACGTCTTCGACGACACATGGGCGGCGGGCAACCGGCCCGCGCTGGACGGCTTCCTGGCGGCGGCGGGCGAAGCGGCCCGGCTGCTCGCCACGTCGGCCGCGGAATGGACCCGCATCCGTCCGCTGATGAACGCGCCCGACGACGCGCTGTTCGACACGCTGCGCCGGCGCTTCATCGCCGGCATCGACCACCCGGACAGCGCCGCGTTGCAGGCCCAGGCGGCGCGGGTGGAGGCCCTGCTTGGTGCGCCCGCGCTGCCGCCGGGGGTGTTCTGGCAAGGGGCGGCTTGACGCGGCCCATCCTCTCGCCCGATCGCGGACGGCGGCTCGCCTCCATCCTCGGCCTGGTCGCAGCCTGGTGGCTCGGCGCCAGGCTGGGGCACGACCCCGGGCGCTTCCCCGGCCCGGAGGCCGTCGCCGCCTTCGCCTGGCACGAGACGGTGGCGGGTGATCTGCCGAGTGCGGTGGCCGCGACCCTCGCCCGTGTCGCCGCCGCCTTCGTGCTGTCCATGATCGCCGGCATCGCGATCGGCATGCTTGCCGGGCGGTCCCGCGCCGCCGACGCGCTGATCGATCCGTGGCTGCTGGTCGGGCTGAACCTGCCGGTTCTGGTCGTGGTCATCCTGGTCTATATCTGGGTCGGGCTGACCGAGGCGGCCGCCATCCTGGCCGTCTCGATCGCCAAGATACCGACCGTGGTGGTGACGGTGCGCGAGGGGGCGCGGGCGCTCGACCCGGCGCTGGACGAGCTGGGCCAGGTCTTCGCGCTGCCGGCGATGCGCCGGTGGCGCCGCGTCGTGCTGCCGCAGATGGCGCCCTACCTCGTGGCGGCGGCGCGGGGCGGGCTGTCGGTGACGTGGAAGATCGTGCTGATCGTCGAGCTGCTCGGCCGTCCGAACGGTGTCGGGTTCGAGCTGAACCTGCTGTTCCAGTCCTTCGACGTGGCCGGCATCCTCGCCTACGGCCTGGTGTTCGCCATCGCCATGCTGGCGCTGGAGATGCTGCTGCTGCAACCGCTAGAGCGCCGCGCCAGTGCCTGGCGCTGACACGCTGCGCGTGGCCATCAAGGCCAAATCCTACGGCGGCACGAAGGTGCTGGCCCGCATGGATTTCACGGCGGCACCTGGCGAGGTGCTGGCCCTGCTCGCGCCGTCGGGCACCGGCAAGACCACGGCGTTGCGCATCGTGCTCGGCCTGGACCGCGACTTCGTGGGCCGCGTGGACCGGCCGGCCGGCCGCGTGGGCGCGGTGTTCCAGGACCCGAGGCTGCTGCCCTGGATGGACGTGGCCGGCAACCTGCGGCTGGTGGCGCCCGACCTGATACCGGGCGAGCTCGACGCCCTGCTCGCCCTGGTCGGGCTGGCCGATGTCGCCGGGCGCATGCCAAGGGCGCTCTCGCTCGGCATGGCGCGACGCGTGGCCCTGGCGCGGGCGCTCGCGGTCCGGCCGTCGCTGCTGGTGCTCGACGAGCCGTTCGCCTCGCTCGACCCGATGCTGGCCGGCCGTCTGGCCCGCGACGTGGCCGCGGCGGCCCGCGCGCGTGGCGCCATCGTCCTGCTGGCCACCCACGACCTCGACCAGGCGCTGGCCACGTCGGATCGCATCCTGGTGCTGTCGGGCGCCGCACCCGCGAGCCTGGCCGCGGACCTGCCCGCCGCCGCGGCAGGCGCCGAGGCGGTCAGGCGGCGTTTCCCGTTCCTGGCGGCGGCCGCTCCGGTCAGCCCGGGACCATGACGAAGACGTTGAGCTTGTTGCCGTCCGGGTCGCGGAAGTAGCCGGCGTAGAAGCCGTGGTCGCCGCGCGGCCCCGGCGCCCCTTCGTCGGCGCCGCCGAGGCTCAGGGCGAGTTGGTGGATGCGGTCGACATGCGCCTTGTCGCGTGCCTCCAGCGCCACCATCACGCCGTTGCCGGTGGTAGCCGGCTGGCCATTGTAGGGCCTGGTCAGCCCGATGCCTGCGCCACCGCCCGGGATGCCCCAGGCGATGAACATCTCGTTTTCCATCATCCTGCCTACGCCCATCTCCCGGGCGAGCGCGTCGTAGAACGCGGCCCCCCTGGCCAGGTCGTTGGTTCCCAAGGTGACGTAGCCGATCACGCGAGCCTCCGTTTCAGGGTTGCAAGGATCTAGTAAGGGTTTAAGTAGACGAGCACCTTCGACAGGTCCCGTCCGCGCACGATGTTGGCCGAGTGGTAGAACAGGCCGTAGGCGTCGATCGAGGACAGGTCCGGGAAGATGCAGGCATCGAGCACGTCGGCGTGGTCGCTCTTCAGCACCCAGCCGCCGCCCGCGGCGTTGATGCCGCCGAACAGGTCGGTGCCGCCGATCTGCGAGCAGTAGCAGGAGCCCGGGCTGCCCTTGCAGGTGCTGCCGTTGTAGGGAACCTCGGCGTAGTAGGCCAGGGCCGCCAGCGTGGGCTGCGGGTTCGTGAGCGTCTCGAGCAGAGCGTAGATCGAGGAGCCGTCCTTCTTGGAGGTGAACCGGCAGAACGCGCGCGGGCCGGACAGCAGGAGCGGCTTGCCGTTGTTGGTGCCGTAGGCCGGCCGGCGCAGCTGCACCACGCCGCCATGATCGGCGCAGTAGGCGGCGCGCGTCGGGCTGTACTCGGCCTCGGCCCGCGCCGGCGTGACAAGGCCCAGCATCGCCAAGGCGCAGGCCATCGACACCATCATCAGCCGCGCGGTCATGCTCGCCCCCCCAGAACGGCTCCAGTCTGGCCCGGCGGGCGGTTTCGTTGCAACAGCCACAGGCTGATGGATAAATCATCGTAATGAAACTGTCATACGGAGTAAAGCCGAGGCGGATCTTGGGGTTTCACGGGGCCGTTACTTCGAACCGACAGGCACGCAGCCCCGATCTGTTTGCTGGGCTATGACGAAAGTCGGCTTGCAGCTGCGCGATAAATGCAGGCCTGCCGGAAATACCCGATATTCGCAGTTTTCTTTCGCCGTTCGGGGTTGACTGACGCAGATTGGACAGCTTTCGGGCAGCCCCGGCGAACATACAGCAAAAGTCGCGCATTTTCCGGCATTTAGGCGTTTAGAACCATGCACCTATATAGCGCTGCAGGCGACAGGTGGCGCGTTTTCGGCCTGACCAGGGCCTGCGACTTCGCCTTCGCATGACTGCTTACGAAAGAGTACTCCCATGTCCTACATCTCCTCCGTCCAGCCTGCATCCACACGGCGAGCCTCCAACGCCAGCCACCCCAAGGACGCGCGGGTCGGCACCCTCCTCCCGGTCGAGCCGTCCTCGGAATCGTCGTCCGGCCGTCTCTCGACCGGTCTGGAGGCTGTTCTTCTGCTCACCACGCTGTCCGGTCTCAGCCTCGTCCTGTGCACCATCGTCGCGGGGGCCTTCTGAGCACACGCTGAGGCAGTACCGGCCGGACGCCGCCGATCGCCGTCGGTGGCGTCTGGCCGGGCTTGCCTTGCCGGCGGTGATCGGCAGGATGCCCGCATGGGAGAAACCCTGCTCGACGTCAAAGGCCTGAACTGCCCGCTTCCCGTGCTGCGCGCCAACCGCATGCTGCGCAGCCTGGAGCCCGGCGACCGGCTGCGGGTGCTGGCGACCGACCGGGCGTCGGTGGGCGATTTCCGCGCGTATTGTCGCGAGACCGGACACGACCTGGTCGCCTTCGGCGAGGAGGCGGGTGTTTTCAGCTTCACCATACGGCGCCGCCCCTGGCGGGACGGCGAGCAGCCGGAGCGGGCGCCTTGAGCCGGGTCGCGCTGCTGACCCATGCGGCCTGCGCGTTGCACGACCCGGGTCCCGGCCACGCGGAGTGCCCGGCCCGGCTGCAAGCCGTGCTGGCCGCGTTGGACCACGCCGACTTCGCTTCCCTGCTGCGCGAGGAGGCTCCGCTGGCCAGCCGCAGCCAGCTATGCCTCGCCCATCCGGCCGAGTACGTGGACGCGATCCTGGCGTTGGACCCGCCGGAGGGCGAGCTCCTGGCGCTCGACTCGGACACCTTCGTGGGCCATGGCAGCGTCAGCGCGGCGCGCCATGCGGCCGGTGGCGCGGTCGCCGCGGTGGACGCCGTGCTGTCCGGCCGGGTCGAGCGCGCCTTTGCCGCGGTGCGGCCGCCAGGGCACCACGCCGAGGCCAGGCAGGCGATGGGCTTCTGCCTGTTCAACGGCGTGGCCGTCGCAGCCCGGCACGCCCGCCAGCGCTGGGGCATCAAGCGGGTGGCGGTGGTGGATTTCGACGTGCACCACGGCAACGGCACGCAGCACATGTTCCAGTCCGACCCGGACCTGTTCTACGCCAGCAGCCACCAGATGCCCTGCTACCCGGGCACCGGGGCCGCGCACGAGACCGGGGTCGCCGGCAACATCGTCAACCTGCCGCTGCGCCCAGGCGACGGCGGGGCCGCGTTCCGGCGGGTCTGGACGCAGACCGGCCTGCCCGCCCTGCGCGCCTTCGCACCGGAGTTGCTGATCGTCTCCGCGGGGTTCGACGCCCACCGCGCCGACCCGCTGGCGCAACTCGAGCTTGAGGCGGCGGATTTTACCTGGATCACCGGCGAGTTGCTGGCGGCGGGCCAGGGCCGGTTGGTGTCGGTGCTGGAGGGCGGCTACGACCTGGCGGCCCTGGCCGAATGCACGGCGGCCCACGTGCGGGCGCTGCTTCCGGGGTGAGGCCGGGTTGCTATGCGCCTGCCTTGCAAAGCGGCTAGCCACGAACGACATCCGTGCCATGGGGCGCCATTGGGCCCCGCGCATGTCTCGCTCATTCGGAGGAGGCTTCAGACCGTGACCACCCGCCTTTTCGCATCGCCGCTGTTCCTGGGCTTCGATCACCTGGAACAGATGCTCGAGCGTGCCGCCAAGACGTCGTCGGACGGCTACCCGCCCTACAACATCGAACAGACCGCGCCGAGCGCGTTGCGCATCACCCTGGCCGTGGCCGGTTTCACCATGGACGACCTGCAGATCACGCAGGAGGACAACCAGCTGGTCATACGCGGGCGGCAGACCGACGATACGCAGGAGCGCGTGTTCCTGCATCGCGGCATCGCGGCGCGCCAGTTCCAGCGCGCCTTCGTGCTGGCCGAGGGCATCGAGGTCGGCAGTGCCTGGCTGGACAACGGCCTGCTGCATATCGAGCTTGCCCGGCCGCAGCCCGAGCCGAAGGTGCGCCGTATCGAGATCGCCCGCCCGGCGACCTCGCGCACTGCCACGAAGATCGTGGAAGCCATGGATCGCCGGGGATCGTGACGAAGCGTTAACCCCTCGGACAAACTTCTGGCGCAATCCTTGCTTAATATGGGCCTGCTACCCTGGTCCAGTGCCTGGGTGACCCGGTCGGCGTAGCGTCGCAGCAAGCGACGGGAACGGCGGCCGGCTTCGGAGACTGAAGTATCATGAACACCTTGCCCGACGACAACACGGCCATCGTCAGCTTCGACCTCCGACGGATGACGGTGGACCAGCTGGCCGCCCTCGGCGTGTCGGAACTCGCCTACGTCAAGCCGGTACTGGTCAACGGCGCCCGCGCCTTTGCCATCCACGGGGCCGACGGCACGCCGATGGCGGTCGCCGGCGCAGAAGACCTCGCGTTTGCCGCCATTCGCCAGCACGAGATGGTGCCCTCGCTGGTCCACTGACCGGCCGGCTTCGCCGCATGCCGCCGGCGGAGCTTTGCGTTCTGGTCCCCTGCTACAACGAGTTCGGCAACGTGGCGCCGTTGATCGCCAGGTTGGATGCTGCGCTGGCCGGCATCGCCTGGGAGGCGGTGTTCATCGACGACGACAGCCCGGACGGCACGGCGGCTGAGGTCCGGCGCATCGCCGTCGCCGATGTGCGGATACGGTGCCTGCGTCGGATCGGACGGCGCGGCCTGGCCTCCGCGGTCATCGAAGGTGCGCTGTCCACCTCCGCCCCGGTGCTTGCCGTGATCGACGGCGACCTGCAGCACGACGAGACGCGGCTGCCCGGTATGCTGGCGGTGCTGCGCGCCGGGCAGGCCGACATCGTGGTGGCCAGCCGCTTCGCGGCCGGCGGCGACGCAGCCGGCCTGTCCGGCACGCGGCGCCTCGCCCTGTCGAACCTCGGCGTCAGGCTGGCCACGCTGATGCTGGGCACACGGCTGACCGATCCGATGAGCGGTTTCTTCATGGTGCCGCGCGCCGTCTTCGAGGCCGTGGCGCCGCGCCTGACCGGCCAGGGCTTCAAGATCCTGCTCGACATCCTGCTGTCCTCGCGGACCAGGCTGCGCGTGCACGAGGTCGGCGCGCGTTTCGGCCCAAGACTCTCCGGGCAGAGCAAGCTGAGCCCGCTGGTGCTGCTGCAATTCGGCGCGCTGCTGCTGGACCAGGGCCTGTCCGGGCTGGTGCCGCTGCGGTTCTTCGCCTTCGCGTTGGTCGGCGCGTTCGGCGTGCTGGTGCACCTGAGCGTGCTGACGGTCGCGGACCGGCTCGGAGCGCGCTTTATCGTCGCGCAGACCCTGGCGACGCTCGTCGCCATGGTCGCCAACTTCCAGCTCAACAACGTGATCACCTATCGCGACCAGCGGCTGCGCGGCGGCCGGCTGTGGCGCGGGCTGCTGCTGTTCGTGCTGGTGTGCAGCGTAGGCGCGGCGGCGAACATCGGCATCGCGGGCGCGCTCTATGCCGGCGGTGAAGCCGGGCGCACGCCGGCCGGCGCACTGGGGGCGGTCATTGGCGTGGTGTGGAACTACGCCATGTCGGCGACCCTGGTTTGGGGGCGCCAGGCTCGGTGGCCTCTAAGCAGGTAAGCGGTTCTTTTTTGAAAAAAGAACCAAAAAACTTTTGCTTATTGGTCGGGTGTTTGCGGACAGCTCCGCGACAGCACGAACAGAAGTCCTTTGCTTCTTTCTTTCAAGAAAGAAGGCCTTCTCTAGAAGTTTCCGATCAGCACCCCGCAGGCCAGCACCAGCGCGCCGCCGAACATCACCTGCACCGCGGCGGTGAACAGCCTGCTGTCCATGTAGCGCCAGCGTATCCAGGAGATGACGGCCAGCTCCAGCGCCACAACCACGGCCGCGAGCGTGGTCGCGGTCCAGAAATTCGCGATCAGGTAAGGCAGCGTATGGCCGATGCCGCCCAGCACCGTCATCGCCCCGGTGATCGCGCCACGCAGCAGCGGCGCGCCGCGGCCGGAGATCTTGCCGTCGTCGCTCAGCGCCTCGGCGAATCCCATGGAGATGCCGGCGCCCACGCTGGCCGCCAGGCCCACCAGAAAGGCGTTCCAGCTCTGATGCGTGGCAAAGGCGGCGGCGAAGACCGGGGCGAGGGTGGAGACCGATCCGTCCATCAGCCCGACCAGCCCGGGCTGCACCACCTGCAGCACGAAGCGCCGCTGCGCCTGGTCGTCCTCGGCCTCGGCGCGCCCGTGCGAGAGGTGCTGTTCCGCCAGGGTGCCCGCCTGGCGCTCGTGGCCGGCCTCGATCTCGGCCAGGTCGCCGAGCAGCCGGCGGGTCGCCGCGTCCGTGCTGCGTGCGGCCGCCTGGCGGTAGAAGCGGCCGGCCTGCATCTCCATCTCGGCCGCCGCCTTGCGCACCACCTCGATGTTCAGCCGCGGGTGCAGCCAGGTGGCGCGGCCGGAAGCGAAGCCGCGCACGTCCTGCCGGCGGATCAGCGGGATGTGCTGGCCGAACTTCTCCGCGTAGAGGTCGATCAGGCTGCGCCGGTGTTCGTTCTCCTCGGCCGACATGTCGAGGAAGATCCTGGCGCTGTCGGGGTACTCCGCGCGCAGCCGCTCGGCGAAGTCGGCGTAGATGCGACCGTCCTCCTCTTCCGAGCTGATCGCCAGGGCCAATACTTCCTGTTCGGTCAAGGACGAGAATTCACGCATCGAGAACAATCTGGCCCAGCTTGCGGCACGGTCAAGGCAAGATGTCGGCCATTGCGAATGCTTCGCATTTACTGCGTCATGCCACCATTACTTCAATGCCGGAAGTGCCGGATGCCGGTAAACACCATCGCCAACCCGGCCGCGTCCGCCGCGGCGATCACCTCGGCGTCGCGCACACTGCCACCGGGCTGGATCACCGCGGTCGCACCGGCCGCCGCCACCGCCTGCAGCCCGTCGGCGAAGGGAAAAAACGCATCCGAGGCGACGACGCTGCCCATCGCGGGCGAAAATCCGCCGTCCGGGGCAGCCGCTTGCGCTTTCCAGCCAGCGATCCTGGCACTGTCGACGCGGCTCATCTGGCCGGCGCCGATGCCGACGGTGGCGCCCGCGCGGGCGTAGACGATCGCGTTGCTCTTCACGTGCTTGCACACGGTAAAGGCGAACAGCATGTCGTCCAGCTCCGCCTCCGTGGGCGCGCGCGCGGTGACCGTCTGCAAACGGTCGCGGCCGATGCGCGCGGCGTCGCGCGTCTGCGCCAGCAGCCCGCCCGCGATGCTGCGCACCAGCAGGCCGGGTGCTTGCGGGTCGGGCATGTCGCCGGTCAGCAGCAGCCGCACGTTCTTGCGTTGGGCCAGGATGTCGCGCGCACCGCCGGTCGCGTCCGGCGCCACGATGACTTCGGTGAAGATCGTGGCGATCTGCGCCGCTACCGCCTCGTCCAGCACGCGATTGACCGCGACGATCCCGCCGAAGGCGGAAACCGGGTCGCAGGCCAGCGCACGGTCCCAGGCCTCGGACAAGGTGCCGCCCACCGCCACGCCGCAGGGGTTGGCGTGCTTGACGATGACCACCGCGGGTGCGGCGAACTCAGCGACGCACTCGAACGCAGCGTCGGTGTCGTTTAGGTTGTTGTAGGACAGCTCGCGGCCCTGCACCTGGCGCGCCTGTGCGATCCCGGGTCGGTCGTCGGTGCCGTAAAGCGCCGCCTGCTGGTGCGGGTTCTCGCCGTAGCGCAGCGCCTGGCGACGGGTGCCGGAGATGGTCAGCCGCTCCGGCAGCCTCTCTCCCGCCTGGCGGGCGAACCACGCGGCGATGGCGGCATCGTAGGCGGCGGTGCGAGCGAGGGCGGCGCCGGCCAGGTGCACGCGCAGTTCCTCGCCGGTGCCGCCCTCCTCGCGCAGCGCCGCAAGCACCGTGGCGTACTGGGCGGGTTCGGTCACGACCGCCACATGGGCGTGGTTCTTGGCCGCGGCGCGTATCAGCGCCGGTCCGCCGATGTCGATGGTCTCGATGCACTCTTCGGGCGATGCGCCGCGCGCCACCGTCGCCTCGAACGGGTAGAGGTTCACCGCCACCAGGTCGATCGGCGCGATGCCGTGCGCCTGCAACTGCGCCATGTGTTCTGGCCTGTCGCGTCGCGCCAGGATCCCGGCATGGATCTGCGGCACCAGCGTCTTCACGCGCCCGTCAAGGATCTCGGGAAACCCGGTATGGGCGCTCACGTCGGTCACCGGCACGCCGGCGGCCCGCAGCGAGGCGGCGGACCCGCCGGTCGACAGGATCTCCGCCCCCAGCCCCGCCAGCGCCCGGGCGAAGGCCGCCATCCCCGTCTTGTCGGAGACCGAGATCAGAGCACGCCGGATGGGGATGTTCATCGTAAGCCTGTCTGCTGACCGGGGGCGTGGCCGCGCATTACGCCCCGCCCGGCGGGAAAGGAAGGCCGCGGACCGATCGGTCAAGCGAGGTAAAACTCGCCCAGGCCGCATTGTTCGCTCTATGTTCCAGTCCACCAATGAAGGCGGACGATGGCCGTTGCCGGCAAGAAGGAGCGTCACGAGCAGCTGTGCCGCGAGGTGCTGGAAGGCGCGCCGGAGTGCATCCTGCTCACCGGCGTGGACGGGCCCTGGATCGATGCGCTGTCGCGCCGCACCGGGCACACCACCCGCAAACTCTGCACGGCGTTCTCCGGCAAGGCGAAGCTGATCGATTTCATCCTGTGCCGCCATCTCGACGAGGCGTTCGAGGCGGTGTGCGTGCCGAGTGACTGGTCCGGGCCGCCGATCGACGTGCTGCGGTCGATGTCGCTGGCCCTGGTGGGCTACGGCGGACGCGTCCTGGCCCGCCACAGGGTTTTCCTGGCCGAGCGCGAACGCCGGCCGGAAGCGGCGCGCCGGTCGCTTCAGCAGCAGCAGGTGTACCTGGCGAACAATTTCCAGGTCGCCATGCGGGCCGTCACGCCGGACGTGCCGTTCGCCGAACTCCACACGCCGGCCTGCCTGCTGCTGGGCCAGCTGCTGCACGCGCCGCTGTGGTGGCCGCCGGATGCCGGGCCCGCTGCCTCGCCCACCACGGTGGATGCCTGGGTCTGCACCCAGATCGGCCTGCTGACCGGCAGCAAGCGGCCGGATCACCGTCGCCCGTCCCGTGCCACCCGGCCGGACCCGCCGACGGAACTGCAGGACGTGACCGGCTCGGACTGAGCCGGCGGCCGGGCGATCGGGCTGAGCCGCCCGCCTGGCGTGGTCGTGTCGATGGTTCCGGTCAGCGACCGGAACCCGACCCCGGTCGGGTCAGGCCCTAGTTCGTCACGAGCCCGCCCATCGGGGAGACGCCGCTGGTTCCGGGAAAGACGGTCGCCAGCGCCGTCGGGCTCAGGCCGAGGTGGTCCTGCAGCACGCCCATGATCACCGAGCGTACATCCGTGGTGGGTGCCAGGTCGCGGCCATCGTAGAGGTCGGTCAGCCCCGGCCAGGTGGCGATCACCCGGCCGCCGGCCACGGCACCGCCCGCCAGGAACATGGCGAAGGCGGTGCCGTGGTCGGTGCCGCCGCAGCCGTTGACCGCCGCGGTGCGTCCGAATTCCGTGACCGTCATCACCACGGTGTTGGCCCAGGCGGGGCCGCTGCCGGCCTGCAGGAAGCCGATCGCGGCATCGAGGTCGGACAGCAGGCCCTGCAACCGGTCTACCTGGTCGAGATGGGTGTCCATGCTGGCGGTCTCCACCAACGCCACGGCCGGGCCGCCCGGTGCCCCGAGCAGCACGCCGGCTGCCTGCATGGCCGCCTGCAGCGGCGATCCGGTGCCGCCGGTGTTGCCCGCCAGCCAGGCCTGCAGCTGCGCGTTCTCCGAAAAGCCCAGCTGGATCGGCTCGCCGATCAGGGGATCGTTTGCGCCGAGCGTCTCCACCAGGGCGGCCAGCGTACCGGGCGTGGGCGGCGCGGGGCTGTGCACCCAGGCGCCGAACGGGGCTGCACCTTGGGACGCGATTGGCATCGCGGCGCCGAGCACCATGCCCGCCCCGACGCCGCCCGCGACCGTCGGCAGCACCCCGACCAGCCGGTTCATCCAGCCGCTGTTGACGGTGCCGAGCTCGCCGAACTGCAGGGCGTTCTGGTCGGCGAAGTGGCTGCGCGAATTCAGTATGCCGCCCACCGCATGTACCGCCAGCATCTGGCCGCTCCGGTACAGCGTGTAGAGGTTCTTCAGCGCCGGATGCAGGGCGAAGCTGCCGCCCAGGTCCAGCATGCCGCCGGCCTGGCCGATGGCGGGCGGCAGCAATGGCGCGCGCAGGCCCGCCAGCGCCGGGTCGCCGTAGGGAATCACCGCGGCCAGCCCGTCGAGCCCGCCCAGCATGTTCACGATGACCAGGCGCTGCGGAAAGGTCACCGCGGCCCTGGCCGGTCGGTAGCCGGCGAGCGTCAGGGCGGCGCCGAGCCCGCCCAGCGTGGCGCGTCGTGTCAGCAGCGGACCGCGGCAGGGGGCGCGGACGTGGGCATGGTGGCTCGCATGCATGTGGCCGGTCATCTCAGCGCCTCTGGAATTCGGGTGAGCAGAACAGGATCGTCAGCTTGTCGTGGGTCTTGGTCACCCGGGCCATCATTGCCGTGGTGGCGCTGTCGATCAGGCCACCCAGGGCGATGTCGGCCGTGGCGGCCGGATCGGCGTGCGCGTATCGGCCGACGAACTGGTTCACCCAGTTCGTGCGGAGCATCATCTGCGAGGGTGCGGCCCAGTCGGCGCCTTGGTCGGACCAGCCGTTCGGGAACGGCGAGCCCCAGATCGGCTGGCCCAGCCCGGCCACCTGGCTGACGCAGTCAAGCGGCGTTGCCGCCAGCGCGCGCCACGACGCCAGGGTGAAATCCACCGGCGTGCGCAGCTTGGTTTGCGGCACCCAGGCGTTGCCCGATCCGATCAGGGCGCTGGCGGCCGCTGCCAGGCTGCCGCCGCTGTTGAGCAAGGCGTTCGTCACGGCGGTCACGTCGCCCGGATCGGGCATGTCGCTGGTGAAATGCGCCACCAGCTTGGTGGCGATGTGCGCGTAGGTCAGCGGGTGGGTGCCGAGCGCCATCAGCGCCTGGTAGGCGTCGAACACGCTGCCGGGATAGGTGATGCCCATCAGGATCTGCTGCCCCGGCTGATGCAGGTCGGCGCTGATGACGAAACCCTGCGTGGGCGCCGTGGTGCTGACGGTCCAGCCGGTGAGCATGTAGGCCAGCGCGTCCACGTCGGCCTGGGTGTAGTTCGCGGCCAGGCCGACCGTGAACAGCTCCAGCGTTTCGCGCGCCAGGTTCTCGTTGATGCCGCCGCCGCGCTGCGCCAGCGCCCTCGGGCTTTGCGGCCCCATCGAGCTGACGTTGTCGAGCGAGGCCAGCATCGCAGGGTGCTGCATCACCGCCAGCAGCATGTTGGAAAACGTGTCGGTGACGTAGGGGCGGATCGCCTCGCGCACGAAGCTGCCGGAAGTCGCGAGCGTGAGATTGTTCGCCTTCGACAGGATGGCGAAATGGTTGGTCCAGAAGCGAACGAGCCGCTCACGAAACGGCGTGGCGGTCTGGACGGCCACCTGCAGCGACGCCTTCTGCTCGGTTGCGAAACGCTGGCTGAGCGCCAGCTGGGCCGCAGTGTGGCCCGGGGTGTGCTCCTTGAAGCTGTTCAGCGTGGTGACGAGGCCGATGCAACTCAGGCTGCTGGGAGCTGCGTTGGCCAGCGGGTCCGTCCCGGTGAGCTGGCCGGTCAGCCATGCCACGGGATCGGCGGGGACCTGGTCGTCTGGTCGGCCACCGAGCCCGAAGCGGTTGAACGCCTGCGCGACGCTGGGGGTGAGGGCGGTATCACGAACCATTTGGGACGCCGAACCGGGACTGTGCATCGATTGCCTCGCGTCATAACAACCACTGGTTGTGTACGCGCGCTTTTTGCACGTGGGTCAAGAAAAATGTTGCATCCGGAATGATCCGACTCCACACCCACACACCTTCGAATCGATCACCCAGCGGCCAGATCGCTCCGACGGCACGAAACCGTATCAGGCAGGCTTGCGGCGGCGGCGCAGCACGGCCAGCCCGGCCAGGGCCAGCACGATCACGCCACCGGCCAGCAGAACCGGCTTCCTGCGGTGGCCGAAGTTCCGGGCGAACACGACCGCAGTCCGCTGCCTGGTTTGCCAGACGGCATCGAACGCGGGTTCGGGGCAGGCGCGCCCGAAATGTGCGGCGAACGGCACCCGGGCACCATGGGCGACGTAGCTCTGCCAGATGGCCCGGGCACGGTCGCGGTCGTTCAGGTTAAGGCTCCAGCCAGCGGCCTGGCACAGGATGGCGGCGTAAGCCTGGCTGCGCGGCGGCAGTTCGGCGGCGGCTGCCAGCGCCTGATCGACGGCCAGATAGCGGTAGTGAAAGCGCAGGTCGGGGCGCGGGCGGCTGGCATCGTAGCGCAACGGCTCGGCATCGGCGACGTCGTCCGGGTTCTGCGCGAACGGGCCGGCGGGGCCGGGGCCGAGAAAATACGCCCGTTCGCCGCCGATATCGGCCTGGTCGGGACCTTCCTCGGTGCCCATCATCTCCATCCCCCGGGTGCGCAGCAGGCGCGCGGCGGTCCAGGCGGCGCGGGCACGGTCGGTCGGCCAGACCGCAGCCAGCGCCCGTGCCGCGGCGGCCCCGTAGGCGGCGGCGTCGGCGCGTGTGTCCGATCCGACCTCGGCCCCGGCATCGAACCAGGCCAGCGCGTCCTCGGTGCGGCCGTCGCGCATCAGGCGTCGGGCGAGCAGGCTGCGCAGCTCGTTTGCGGTGGCCACCTGGCCCTTGGCCACCGGCACCGGCACTGCGGCGTGGGCCGTGGCGAAGCGCCGCAGCTCGTCGGTGGTCAGCACGCGTTCGGCCAGGTAGGCGAAATCGCCCCAATAGGTGGCGGCCACCGGCCACATCACCTCGGCAGCCTGCATGAAATCGCCGCGTGCCAGCGTCGCCACCGCCGTCTCGCCACGCAGCAGGCCCGTGCCGGCGGGCTCCACGGATGCCGAGCCGCGGTCGGCTTCCGCCGCGTGCAGGGCCGCCGCGAACAGCGGCGCCGCACCGCCGTCCTGCTCCAGCGCCAGCTTGGCGCGCACCCATAGCGCCAGCGGGGTGGACGTGCCCATCGCCAGGTCGTGCGCCGCAGCCAGGTCGCCCAGCCGGTAGGCCAGCGCCGCCAGCCGGTCGAGCTCCGCCACCCGGACGCCGGACGCGCGTATCGCGTCCAGCAGCGCCTTCAACGGCTTGGTGTCGAGCCCGTCCGGCGGGAAGAAACCGTCCGCGCCGATGCTCCCCGCCGTGCCGCCGATCCAGACCTGGTGCAGGTAGTCGCCGGTCAGGCCCAGCGCGTGCACCACCAGAAGCCGCTGCACCAGCCTGTCGCGCACCAGCGCCGGCAGGGTTTGCGGCTGCTTCATCGCGCCCTCGGCCACGATGCGGAGCGACTGCACCGCCTCGTCGGACCCGTCGGCCGCCTGCTCGGCATACAGCGCGGCGGCGCCGGCCACGTCGCCGCGGTCCAGCCGCAGCCGCGCCTGCTCGCCCAGGCTGGCGGTGGCCAGGTTCAGCGGGTCGGGCGCGCCGTGCATCACCCGGTCGCGCACGGCGGCGAAGGCGGCCTCGGCGTCCGCGCCATGGCCCTGCTTCATCGCCACCCGGCCCAGCATGTACTGCGCCCACACCGCGCGCGGGGCCGCACGGTCCGGCGGCAGCGCCAGCACGAAGGAAAAGTACTCCCGCGCGTCGGTCAGGTTGCCGTGCAGGAACGCGACCGCGCCGCCGGTGTACAGCCGCACCGCCTCGGGCAGGGCGCCGGCCGCCGACAGGGCCCAGCGGCTGTCCGGGGCGGCCCGCATGTCGGCCAGGGCCAGGAGCTGGCTTCGCGTCAACCCTGCGCGCTCGGCCCGATCGTGCAGGGTTGCCGCGTCCAAGGCGGCATCGCCCGGAGACCGGGCATGAGCCCAAGGAGAGGCAGGAGCCAGGTGCTGCGCCTCCCAGGCGAAGCTGTTGGCGGGCGGCGCGTGCAGGGTGGCGTGCCGGTCGTCCAGCAGCTGCCAGCTGGCGCCGGGGAAACAGGCGCGGGCGGCGACCATGCCGGCCAGCAGGGACGCCATCACGATGGCCGCGTCAGTCTTCCGCATGCAGCTCCCCGGCGCAGCGCATCCATCCCGCCAGCATCTGCGCGCCGGCGCCGAGCATTCCGACGCCGCGGCCGCGCAGGGCGAGCCCGCTGCCGTCGATCACATACTGGCCCAGCCCGTCCGCCGCCAGGCAGCCAGGCGGCAGGTCGATGCGCCGTGGCAGCGTGCCGTCGGTCCGGCCGGCATTGGCGAGCACGATGTCGGACAGCCCCGGGGTGCGGCCGGGACGGGCGCTGACAGCGACACGCCCGTCCAGCACCTGCCCGGTCACCACGGCGCGCAGCGTCGCCTCGCCCCAGGCCCGCCGGTCGCCCGCGACCGGCAGGCGGAACCAGACGAGCCCGTCCAGCGTGTCCGGCGGGTCGGCGCGCAGCCGGGCCAGGAAATCCGCCACCACGCCGGGCGACACCGCCCGCTCCTCGCCGGCCAGCCCGTCCAGCAGCGGCGCCTCCGACTGCACCCGCATCCCGGCGGCGGTCTCGGCCACCCGGGCGCCGTAGGCGGGCAGCGAGAGCAGGAACGGCGTGCGCGTGGCATCCGCCAGCCCATGGGCGGCGGCCAGGGCGCGCGCGGGATCGAACAGGCCGAGGCGCGGGTCGGCGACCGCGTGCACCTGCAGCACCAGCCGGTCCGCGGCATGGGCGAGCTCGGCAAACCCGGCGGCCCGGGTCCAGTCCGGCAGGGTGGTGACGGACAGCATTGTGCCGGGCGGCAGGCGGGCCCGCAGCGCCCGCAGAAACGCGGCGTAGGCGGCGAGCTGTGCGGTGGCGGCGTCGTGGTCGATCTCCAGCGCCGCGCGCGCCGCCTTCGGCACGCCGTCCAACACGGCCGGCATGGCCGCGAGCAGCGCCGCTACCCGGGACGGCCCGATCCGGCCCTCGACCCGGATGACCGGCACGGCCCTGTGTCCCTGCGCCGTCAGCACCGTCCAGTCCGGCTGCGTCCGGTTCACCTCGCCCGCCGCGTCGATGTCGGCCGCCAGCACGTGCCAGGTGGCGAACAGCGTGGCGCCCTCCGACACGGCGTGGTCCAGCGCCGGCGACCAGCGCCGTTGCCAGACGAACGCGTCGCTCGGCAGGGTCCTTGGCCCGCCCGCAGACCCGGCCAGCAGCAGGCAGGCGCCGGCCAGGCAGAGGCGTGTGCCGACGGTCATCCCTGCCGCCCGGGTGTCAGGCGCTAACCCACGGCTTTGCACGCCAGCACGTCTCGCAGCAGGCCGGGCAGGCGGTCGGTCTCCTCCGCCCAGCCCAGCGGGTCGTCCGGCATGTCGGGCGAGGCCTCGATGACGGTGACGCCATCGAGGGTGGCGAGCGCCGTCATGGCGGCGGCGTGTGGGCGGCACAGCACCAGCCCCGGCCGTTGCGCGGCGCGGGCGTAGGCCAATTCCAGGTCCGGGCCGAGTTCGGCCGCGATCCGCAGCAGCCGGGCCACCAGCCGCGCCGATCCGAGGCCAGGCAGGCGCGTGCCGGCGTCCAGCCGGGTGAGCGTGCCGAGCGCCAGCACGCCCTCGGCCCCGAGGTCCAGCCCGAAGCGCAACGCGCTGTAGGCGGCGGCTCCCGCACCCAGGCAGAACACGTGCTCGGCGCCGAGCCTGCGGGCGATGCGCAGCACGGAGGTAAGACAGGCGTCGTAATCCGGGCCTAGCCGCCGCACGCCCAGCATCGCCAGGCATTGCCGCGGGTCCGACACGAACAGCAGGTGCGGCGCGTTCTGCTCCAGCGCGCGCGGCAGGACGAAGCGTCCGTCATCCGAGCCGAACACCACGAGCAACTGGCGGTGGCCTTTTCTGGGGGCGAGCATGATGCCGGGCGGCGTGGCCCCGGCCGCGTCGATAGTCTCGAACCCCAGCTCGCGCAGCACGGCCTCGCCCGCGTCGACCGCGTCGATCAGCGCCAGCAGCCCGGTCAGGTGAGGGGCGTCGGCGGCGCACAGGAACCGAGCCTGCGCCAGCTTGCCCAAGGCCAGAAGCTGGCGGACCGACGACACGGCCTCGGCCTTCGCACTCTCGTCGTCGGCCTCCGCGATCTCGTCCCCGGCCTTCGCGGGTTCATGCTCGGCTAGAACGTGGTCCTCGCGATCGCCCTCCAAGTCGTCTGGGACGACCGCGTCAGCCTCGCCGTCGTCGAGCGCGGGTGGCGACACCGCCATGTAAGGCTCGTCGTCCAATGGCTCGGTTTGCGGTGACTGCTCCGCGCTCTGACCGCGCCGCAGCCGCCGCAGCCATCCCCCCCACACACCGCTCAAGACCAGACCATCCGCACGTTCCCTGCCGATCGATGCAGGACCGGTGTTAAACGATGCGGCCCGACCGGAGAAGGGCGCGGTGTGGCGTGAGGCGTAGGTCAGGGGACGCTGACACGCGTCATGGTGGCTGGCTTTTCGGATGCGGCCAGGCGGGTCGAGCACTCTGATGCGCTTGCCGGGAACACCGGCATACTCATCGGCAGCCCGGCGCCCTTTGTGACCCTCGGCTGCGCCACGAGGTGACGACGCCGAAATGGGCGAGCTACCGCACTTGAACGCCGCTACCCCGGTATGCGAGGGCGAAAAGCCACGTCGAACCCCATGGCCCGCGCCACCTTCACGACGGTTGAAAAGGCCGGATTTCCGTCTGGCGACAGCGCCTTGTAGATGCCTTCACGGGTCAGCCCAGTGTCGCGGGCGAGCTGACTGACGTTCCGCGCCCGTGCTGCGGTGCCGAGTGCGCGCGCCATCGTGGCGGGATCGCCTTGCTCTGCGCTGGCGTCGAGATAGGCCGCTATGTCCTCGTCCGACTTTAGGTAGTCGGCCGCATCGAACGGGGTGGGCGTCTCGGTCATGTCGGTTGCTCCCGGTCTGCTGCGATGGCCTGAGCCTTGGCGATGTCGGCTGCCTGCGTCGACTTGTGCCCGCCTGCCAGCAGCACGATCACGACGCCCTCGCGGTTCGTGAACTGCACGCGATAGCCGGGGCCGAACGCTATGCGTAGCCAGCCGCAAGGCGCTCGATCCGCACCGGGATGATCGCTCGCCCGCGTCTGTCCCGCAGGCCGGTCGGCCACCTGTCAACCGTGGTTCGCAGGTGGTGGGCTGTTGACCCTGGTTACCAGCTACCGCTCGACGCACATGGCGACACCCATGCCGCCGCCGATGCACAGTGTGGCCAGCCCCTTCTTCGCGTCGCGCTTGCCCATCTCGTGCAGCAGCGTGACCAGGACGCGCGCGCCGGACGCGCCGATCGGGTGGCCGAGCGCGATGGCGCCGCCGTTCACGTTCACGCGCGACGTGTCCCAGCCGAGGTCCTTGTTCACCGCGCAGGCCTGGGCGGCGAACGCCTCGTTGGCCTCGATCAGGTCGAGGTCGCCCACCGACCAGCCGGCCCGCTCCAGCGCGCGCCGGCTTGACGGGATGGGGCCGGTGCCCATCACGGCGGGGTCCACCCCGGCGGTGGCGAAGCTCGCGATACGGGCCAGCGGCGTCAGGCCGCGGCGTTGCGCCGCCTCCCCGCTCATCAGCACCAGCACCGCCGCACCGTCGTTGATGCCGCTGGCGTTGCCGGCGGTGACCGTGCCCTCCTTGTTGAAGGCGGGTTTCAGCTTGGCCATCGCCGCCATGTCGGTCTCGTGGCGAATGTACTCGTCAGTGTCGACCACCGTGTCGCCCTTTCGCCCCTTGATGGTGACGGGCGCGATCTCGTCGCGGAACCGGCCCGACTTCGAAGCGGCCGACGCCTTGTTCTGCGAGGCCACCGCGAACTCGTCCTGCGCGTCGCGGGTGATCTGGTAGCGCTGCGCCACGTTCTCGGCGGTGATGCCCATGTGGTAGCCGTGGAACGCGTCCCACAGGCCGTCCTTCAGCATGGTGTCGGTGAACTCCAGCGCGCCCATCTTGGTGCCGCCGCGCAGGTAGGCGGCATGGTTCGCCTGGCTCATGCTCTCCATGCCGCCGGCCGCCACCACGGCGCTCTCGCCGGTGCGTATCTGCTGCGCCGCCAGCGCCACCGCGCGCAGGCCGGAGCCGCAGAGCTGGTTGATGCCGAAGGCGGTCCTCTCGTCCGGCAGGCCGGCATTGCGTGCGGCCTGGCGCGCCGGGTTCTGTCCCTGGGCGGCGCTCAGCACCTGGCCCAGGATGACCTCGTCCACCTCCGCGGGCTCCATCCCCGCGCGCTCCATCGCGGCGCGCAGCGCCACGCTGCCGAGATCGTGCGCCGACACCGTGGCGAAGGCGCCGTTGAAGCTGCCGACGGGCGTGCGCGCGGCCGATACGATGACGACGTCCTGCATTGTTTCTCTCCCGGTTGCCGACGTCACATAGGCGGGCCGTGCAGCCTAGACCAGCCGGCCCGGACCATCGCAGGCACGCTCACGTGACCGACGCCTTCGGGTGCTGGCCTGACCTATACGTCATGTGCGAAGGTCCCGGTGTATGGGGACCGCGCCGGCAAGGCGCGGCAGACAGGGATGGAGAGACCGTGGCTGATCTGAACGACGTGGCCGACCTGACGGTGGAGGACGGGGTTGCCGTCCTGACGCTTGATGCGCCCCCGGTGAACGCGCTGTCGGCGGCGGTCCGCCAAGGCATCGTGCAGGGCATCGCGCGCGCCGTGGCCGACCCGGCGGCGCAGTCGATCGTGCTGATCTGCGCCGGCCGCACCTTTATCGCCGGCGCCGACATCACCGAGTTCGGCAAGCCGATGCAGGAGCCCTCGCTGCACGCGGTGATCCGCGACATCGAGGGCTCGCCCAAGCCGGTGGTCGCGGCCATACACGGCACGGCGCTGGGCGGCGGGCTGGAAACCGCCCTCGGCTGCCACTACCGGGTGGCGGTGCCCTCGGCGAAGCTCGGACTGCCCGAGGTGAAGCTCGGGCTGCTGCCGGGCGCCGGCGGCACGCAACGGCTGCCGCGCGTGGTGGGCGTGCCGCAGGCGCTGGAGATGGTGACGTCCGGCACGCCGGTCGGTGCGAAGGCGGCGCTCGACCACGGCCTGGTGGACGCGCTGGCGCCGGAGGACGGGTTGCGCGCGTTCGCCCTGGACTATGCCCGCAAGCTGGTGGCCGCGAACAAGCCGCTGCACCGCGTGCGCGACCTGCCGGTACAGGCCGAGCCGGGCGTGTTCGACGCGTTCCGCCGCGCCAACGCCCGCAAGTTCCGCGGCTTCGACGCGCCGGAGTACAACATACGCTGCATCGAGGCGGCCGTGACCCAGCCCTTCGACGAGGGCGAGGCGACCGAACGGCGCCTGTTCATGGAGCTGATGGAGGGCACCCAGAGCCGCGCGCAGCGCTACCTGTTCTTCGCCGAGCGCGAGGCGCAGAAGATCCCCGGCCTGCCCAAGGGCACGGCGGTCCGCCCGATCAGGAAGGTCGGCATCATCGGCGCCGGCACGATGGGCGGCGGCATCTCGATGAACTTCCTCTCCGCCGGCATCGCGGTGACGATCGTGGAAGCGGCCGAAAAGGCACTCGAGCGCGGCGTCGGCGTGATGCGCGGCAACTACGAGAACACGGCGAAGAAAGGCCGGCTGACGCAGGAGCAGGTGGAGCGGAACATGGGCCTGCTGACGCCCAGCATGTCGCTCGACGACTTGGCCGACTGCGATTTGGTGATTGAGGCGGTGTTCGAGAACATGCAGGTCAAGCGGGAGATCTTCTCGAAGCTGGACAGCATCGTCAAGCAGGGCGCGATCCTGGCATCCAACACCAGCTACCTCGACATCGACGAGATCGCGGGCATGACGCAGCGGCCGCAGGACGTGTGCGGCATGCACTTCTTCTCGCCCGCCAACGTCATGCGCCTGCTCGAAGTGGTCAAGGGCGAGAAGACCGCCCCCGACGTGCTCGAGACGGTGATGCAGCTGTCGAAGAAAATCGGCAAGGTGGCGGTGGTGGCCGGCGTGTGCCACGGCTTCATCGGCAACCGCATGCTGGAACTGCGCCAGCGCGAGGCCAACAAGCTGATCGTGGAAGGTGCGATGCCGTGGGACGTGGACCGGGTGATCTACGGTTTCGGCTTCCCGATGGGTCCGTTCCAGATGGCGGACCTGGCCGGTCTGGACATCGGCTGGTCCGCCGAGACCAGCCGTGGCGTGACCCTGCGCGACCAGCTCTGCGAGCGCGACCGGCGCGGCCAGAAGACGCGCTCGGGCTTCTACGACTACAACGAGAAGCGCGAGCACACGCCGTCACCGATCGTCGAGGAGCTGGTGCTGCGCCAATCCGCCGAACGCGGTGTCACGCGCCGCAAGATCGACGATCAGGAGATCCTGGAGCGGTGCATCTACCCGATGATCAACGAGGGCGCGCTGATCCTGGAAGAGGGCAAGGCGTACCGCGCCTCCGACATCGACATGGTCTGGCTCACCGGCTACGGCTGGCCGGCCTATCGCGGCGGGCCGATGTTCTACGCCGACACGGTGGGGCTGAAGACGGTGGTGGACCGGCTGCGTGCGTTCCAGCGCCTGTCGGAGGCCGATTTCAAGCCGGCGCCGTTGCTGGTCAAGTTGAGTGACGAAAACAAGACTTTTACCGGCACATAGGTAAGGCAAAAAACTTTTGCTTATTGGTCGGGTGTTTGCAGGAACCTCCGCGACAGCCCGACCAAAAGTTTTTTGCTGCTTTTTTTCAAAAAAGCGGATCTTGCCTCACTTCCCGTGCGTGCGCCCGATAAACCCCGCCACGTTGTCGTGCAACTGCTGCAGCGCCGCCTGGTGCGCATAGACCATGTGGCCCGACTCGTACTGCCTGAATTCGATGTTGCTCTGCAGCTTCGGCGGTATCTGCAAGTGCTGCATCTCGTAGATGCCCTCGTAGAACGGCGTCGCCAGGTCGTAGTAGCCGGCGTTGAGCTGTATCTTCAGGTTGGGGTTCATCTTCAGCGCGGTCGCGATGTCCGGCATCACATTGGCCGATTGCGGCAGCTTTTCCGGCGCGCCGGGTGGCTGGTGCTGCATGTCCCACCAGCGGAACACGTCGATCTCCGGCTTGTAGGCAACGCCTTCGCCGTAATGCAGCACGCGCCGCACGTAGTCGTTGAAGGTTGAGACGTAGGCCGAGCTGATCGAAGCCGATTGCGGGTCGTAATCGGCCTCCTTGCTCAGCGGGTCCATCGTCGGGCCCGAGAAGCGCGTGTCGAGCCGGCCGGTGGTGGTGTCGGCGTCGTCCTGCAGGTTCTTCTCGAACTCGCCGCCATCGATGCGCAAATTGGCTTTCTTGATGTAGGCGACGGGAAGCCCCGTGTAGTCGTGCAGCTTGGCGGCGATCGCCTCGCGACGATCCGGCGGCAGAGTGGACCCGGCGGCCAGCGCCAGCGTGTAGTCGCCCATGGCAAACCGTTCCACCTCCGCCATCAGCGCCGGTAGGTTCTGCGTCGGGTTCGGCAGCTTGTGATGGTACCACGCGGTGGCGGCGTAGGTCGGCAGCGCCAGCGGATAGGCGACGTCGATGCCGGGGTTCGCCTCCGGCCCGTCCACGCT
This sequence comes from uncultured Acetobacteraceae bacterium, assembly GCA_964244615.1. GTDB lineage: Bacteria > Pseudomonadota > Alphaproteobacteria > Acetobacterales > Acetobacteraceae > BOG-908. The sequence goes on along the minus strand of CAXTJP010000016.1, from coordinate 10,461 downwards.
GTTGTCGAAGCTGAAAATCTGGCTGAGCAGAATGATGCCGTTCAGGTCGACGCTGTAATCGGCCTGCAGCAGGTTCGACAGCACCGCCGAGCGCGTGGTGCCGTAGCTCTCGCCGAACAGGTATTTCGGCGAGTTCCAGCGGTTGTACTTCGACAGGAACGTGGTGATGAACTCGCCGAACGCGTGCGCGTCGGCGTCGATGCCGTAGAAGCTCTTTTCCTTGTCGTGGCCGGCGATGCGGCTGAACCCGGTGCCTGGCGCGTCGACGAAGACGAGGTCGGTCGCATCCAGCAGACTCTGGTCGTTGTTGACCAGCTGGTAGGGAGCCGCCGGCGTGTGGCTGTCATCGAGCGTCACCACCCGACGCGGGCCGAAGGCGCCCATGTGCAGCCACACGCTGGACGAGCCGGGGCCGCCGTTGAACAGGAACGTCACCGGGCGCCCCTCGGCAGGCGCGCCCTTGGCGAAATAGGCGACGTAGAACATCGAGGCCTCGGCGGTCGGGCCGTGGTCCTCATCGTCCCCGTCCTTGGCCTCGCCCTCCTTCTCCGGCTTCGGCACGTCGTCCCACCCCTTGGGATGCACCACCAGCGTCCCGGCCACCGCCTGGTAGGCGATCGGCCGGCCGCCCACCGTCACGCTGCCGTCGCTGTTGCGGGACTCCGCCTTGAACCGTGCCCCCTTGGGGGTGTCGGGCTTGTCGGCGGACGTGGTCTTGTCGGGCTTGGCCGCATCGGCGGCGTGTGCCGCGGGCAGGCACAGCAGCATGCCCGCCCCAAGCAGGGCGGCGCGCAGGCAAACAGGCTTCATCGGGTTCTCCAGCAAATCCAGGTGGGCGCAGGCTAAGCGCCGAACGCCTCGTCGAACACGGTCCGCATCTCGGTCCAGGAACGGGCGTCGGCCTGGGCGTCGTAGCGGGCGAATTGCGGCCTGCCCAGCCTGTCGGCGTCGACGTTGGTGAAACTGTGCACGACGCCGCCATAGACCGACATCTGCCAGTTCACGCCGCCCTCGCGCATCTCCGCCTCGAACGCCGTACGCTGGGCGCCGTCGATGCTCGGGTCGTCGGCGCCGATGCAGACGAGGACGCGGCCGCAAATGTTTCTGGCGTCCTGCGGCGCCTTCGTGGCGAGCCCGCTATGGAAGCCCACGATGGCGCCCAGCCGGGCACCGCCGCGGCCGAGTTCCAGCGCCATGGTGCCGCCGAAGCAGTACCCGATGGCGGCGATCCGGTCCGGGTCGACTTCGGGGCGCGCCAGCAGGGCGGCCAGCGCGGCCTCGGTGCGGGCGCGTATGCGGGACGGGTTCTCGCGCAACGGAGCGAGCAGGCCAAGCGCCTCGTCCAGGTCCCGTGTCACGTATTGGCCGCCATGCAGGTCACCGGCCATCGCCACGTAGCCGAGACCGGCGAGCCGCTCCGCGCGCGACTTGACGTGGGGACCGAGGCCGAACGCCTCGGGGAACACCAGCACGCCGGGACGGCGGCCCGGCTGCGTGGTGTCGAGCGCCAGGTGGCCCTCCATGCGCAGGCCATCGGCCTCGTAAGCTACCGTCTGCGTCTGCACCGCTTGCTCCATCACTGTCCGGTGCCTGCCTAGCATGCGTCCGCCACGGCCGGCAGATGGCAGGCCAAACTCAGATGTATTCACCTGCTGTCAGTTCCATCAGGAGAGTATTTCCCGAGGTCCACCCGAATAACGCGTGGTCGCGCCGATTACGGTTTGAAAAGAATTGTTAAAGACCGCATAACGATTGAAAATCAGGCGCAGACGCTAACATTTCTCTCGCTGGTTGAACAGAACTCAAGAAACGATCGGGATGAGGAGAGCGACGTGATTCGAGGCTCAATCGAGATGGTTCAGGAAAGCCTGGTCGCCGGATGGATCTACGCCCGGGTCGGCACCGTCCGGGACCAGCTGGTGCTGGCGTTTTCCGGCCCACGCTGCATCGGCGCCGGTCGGGTGGACATCTTCCGGCGAGACTTGCTGGATGCCGATCTGGGCGACGGTTATTGCGGTTTCCATTTCCCGATCCGGCTGGAACCGGACGAGGATTTGGCGTCCGTGGTGGTCAAGCTGGCGGATAGCGACGCCATCCTGGTCCAGCCGAACAGCCGGGTCGGGCCCGAGTAGCCGCAGCGTCGCTCAGCCCGAGGCGATGCTCTCGTAGACCAGCATGATCAGGCCGTTGCGGAGGAACGCGTCGCACTCCCGCATGCCGATCGACCCCAGCACCATGCGAGAGCCGAAATTCTCCGCCTGTGCCACGGCGATCACGCGCGCCAGCCCGGCGCGGTCATGCGCGAACCGCAACGCGGCCGTTGCCCCCTCGCGCGCCAACCCGCGGCCGCGCGCGCCCGGCCACACGGCGAAGCGAAGCGCCTGGCCTCGCCCGTCCGGGCGGGTGTGGATGCCGGTGGTGCCCTGGAAGGCGCGGCCCTCGCGCATGGCGAACATGCCGACGCCGTGCTGGGCCCAGTAAGCCCTGTCCTCCGCCAGCTCGTCGATCACCTGCCAGCGCGAGCGAACGCCGCCCAGCATCTGGCCATAGACTAGCGGGTCCGCCTTCAACGCCATCAGCGCCGGCAGGTCTGCCGCCCCCACCGGCTCCAGCGTCAGTCTGGCGGTGCGGAGCAGGCCGCGCTCACCGGGCCAGCGGGCGGTACTTGATCCGATGCGGCTCGGTGGCGTCGTTGCCGAGCCGGCGTCGCTTGTCCGCCTCGTAGGCCTGGAAGTTGCCCTCGAACCACTCGACGTGGCTGTCGCCTTCGAAGGCCAGGATGTGGGTGGCTAGCCGGTCCAGGAACCAGCGGTCGTGGCTGATGATGACGCAGCAGCCGGCGAACTCGGAGATCGCCTCCTCGAGCGCGCGCAGCGTGTCGACGTCGAGGTCGTTGGTCGGCTCGTCGAGAAGGATGACGTTGCTCTCCTTCTTCAGCATCTTCGCCAGGTGCACCCGGTTCCGCTCGCCGCCGGAGAGTATCCCGACCCGCTTCTGCTGGTCGGAGCCCTTGAAGTTGAAGGCGCCCACGTAGGCACGCGACGGGACCGCCTTCTTGCCGATGTAGAACACGTCGGTTCCGCCGGAAATCTCCTCCCAGACCGTCTTCTCGCCGTCCAGGTCGTCGCGGCTCTGGTCCACGTAGCCGAGCTTCACCGTCTCGCCGATCTTCAGCTCGCCGGTGTCGGGATGTTCCTGGCCGGTGATCATGCGGAACAGCGTGGTCTTGCCGGCGCCGTTGGGGCCGATCACGCCGACGATGCCGCCGGGCGGCAGCTTGAAGTCGAGGTCGTCGATCAGCAGGCGGTTGCCGTACGCCTTGCGCAGCTTCTCCGCGGTGATCACCGTGCCGCCGAGGCGGGGGGGCGGCGCGATGATGATCTCGGCCGTGCTGCCGGCGAGCTCGGCGGATTTGGCCTGCATCTCCTCGTAGCGGGCGATGCGCGACTTGCTCTTGGTCTGCCGTGCCTTGGGGCTGGAGCGTATCCAGTCGAGTTCCTGCGTCAGCGCCCTTTGCCGCGCGCTCTCCTCCTTCTCCTCCTGTTGCAGCCGCTTGTGCTTTTGCTCCAGCCAGCTCGAGTAGTTGCCCTCGAACGGGTAGCCGCGGCCGCGCTCGATCTCCAGGATCCAGTTGGTGACGTTGTCGAGGAAGTAGCGGTCGTGGGTGACCACCATCACGGTTCCCTCGTAGTCGCGCAGGGTCTTCTCCAGCCAGCCCACGCTCTCGGCGTCCAGGTGGTTGGTCGGTTCATCCAGCAGCAGCAGGTCGGGGCGTTCCAGCAGCAGACGGCACAGCGCGACGCGCCGCCGCTCGCCGCCCGACAGCCGGGTCACGTCGGCGTCGGGCGGCGGGCAGCGCAGCGCGTCGAGCGCGATCTCGATCCGCCGGTCCAGGTCCCAGCCGTCCTCGGCGTCGATCTTCTCCTGCAGCGTCGCCTGCTCGGCGAGCAGCGCCTCCATCTCGTCGTCTTCCATCGGCAGGGCGAAACGGTCCGAGATCTCGTTGAACCGCGTCAGCGCCTGCTGCAGCGGCCCGAACGCCTCCGCCACGTTCTCAGCCACGGTCTTGGCCGGGTCGAGATAGGGTTCCTGGCTCAGATAGCCGACCCGCGCACCCTCGGCCGCGAAGGCCTCGCCGCCGTACTCCGTCTCAATGCCGGCGATGATCTTCATCAGCGTGGACTTGCCCGCCCCGTTCACCCCCAGCACGCCGATCTTCACGCCCGGCAGGAAGGAGAGCGTGATGCCTTTGAACACCTCGCGCCCGCCCGGGTAGGATTTCGTCAGGTCCTTCATCACGTAGACATACTGGTAGCTGGCCATGGGCGGCTCCGGACTTGCGTCGACAAACAGCCGACGAGCAGTCGGCGGGCGGTGGGGGTGTCTAGAACCCGCGGCACCGAAGGCCAAGGGGCGGCAGGCAGCGCAGCCTGGCGCGTCCAGATTTGGCCGCACATGCCCGCCGATCAATCCCTGCCGGAAACCCAGGCCGCACCGCCACCTGCGCCGGAAGCGCCGGCCCTGCCCTCGTCGGGCCGCAGCGCGGCGACGCCACCTCGCGCCCTGCCGCCATCCGGCCACGGGTGACGACAGGGCCGCGTTCCGTGGTAGGTAAATGCCGGTTAGACACGCCGTGGATACGTACCCATGCCCGATCAGTCCCTCATGAACGATGCCGACACCGCCGCTTCGCTGCGCGCGCGCGACGCACGCCACCACATCCACCCGTTCAGCGACATGGCAGCGCTGAACGCGGAAGGAGTGCGCATCATCACCCATGCCGAGGGCGTCTGGTTGCGCGACATCGAGGGGCGGCAATATCTCGACGGGTTTTCCGGCCTGTGGAACGTGTCCGTCGGCTACGGCAGGCACGAAATCGCCGAGGCCGTGAACGCGCAGATGCTGCAGCTGCCGTTCTACAACAAGTTCTTCAAGTCCACGACGATCCCGATCATCGAGCTGGCGGAGCTGCTGGGCGAGCTGGCGCCGGGTTTCACCCGCACCTTCTTCACCAACTCCGGGTCGGAGGCCAACGACACCATCATCCGCATGGTGCGCCATTACTGGAAGCTGCGCGGGCATCCCGCGAAGACCCACTTCGTCGCGCGCCATAACGGCTATCACGGCAGCACCATCGGCGGCGCCAGCCTGGGCGGCATGGCCTGGATGCACGCGCAGGGCGGGCTGCCGATCCCCGGCGTGATCCATGTGGCCCAGCCCTGGTGGTGGGGCGAGGGCGGGGACATGTCCCCCGCCGAGTTCGGCCTGTGGGCCGCGCGCGAGGTGGGGCGCGCCATCGACCGGGTCGGGGCCGAGAACGTCGCCGCCTTCATCGGCGAGCCGGTGCAGGGCGCGGGCGGGGTGATCATGCCTCCCGACACGTACTGGCCCGAGGTGGAGCGCATCTGCCGCGCGCGCGACGTGCTGATCGTCAGCGACGAGGTGATCTGCGGCTTCGGGCGCCTGGGCACCTGGTTCGGTTGCCAGCACTACGGCTTCACGCCGGACCTGATGACGATCGCCAAGGGCATCACCTCGGGCTACCTGCCGATGGGCGGGGTGATGGTGAGCGACGCCATGGCCGACGTGCTGGCCGCCGGTGGCGACTTCAACCACGGCTACACGACGAGCGGCCACCCGGCCTGTGCCGCGGCCGCCATCGCCAACATCGGCATCATCCGCCGCGAAAACCTGGTGGACCGGGTGTGCCACGGCATCGGCCCCTACCTCGCCACGCGCTGGCACGCACTGGCCGACCATCCGCTGGTCGGCGAGGCGCGCATGGTCGGGCTGATGGGCGGGCTGGAGCTGACGCCCGACAAGGTGCAACGCGCCCGCTTCCCCAAGGCCGGGGAGATGGGCGCGGTCTGCCGCGACATCGCCTATCGCGCCGGGCTGATCCTGCGTGCGACGGGCGACTGCATGCTGGCGGCCCCGCCCTTCGTGCTGAGCGAGGCCGAGGCGGACACGCTCATAGAGCGCACCCGCCACGCCCTGGACGGGGCGTTCGAGGAGGCAAAGCGCCGGGGCTGGATCCAGTAATCAGAAGTTCTTTGCTTCTTCAAGAAAGAAGGCCTTTTGCCTTTTGTTATTACTCAGCGTCGGCAGGCTTGGTCAGCGCATGCTCCTGCTCGTGCAGGCTTTCCAGCTGCTGGTGCTTGGCGGCCGCCTCGGCCAGCTGTTGCGGCGTCAGCACCTGGCGGATCTGCAGGGCGGCGGCGAGCCGGCGCTCGTCCATCTGCGCCCGCAGCGCCTGCTCCTGCTGCACCAGCGGCGCCAAATCGGCCTCGCTCACGCTGCCGGACGACAGCAGGCGGGACATGATCTGCTCGTGCACGCTGCGCATCTGTTCGAAGCCGCTCTTGGACTGCGCCCAGCCGGCCTGTTCGATCTGACGCACCTGGTCGCGCTGCGCATCGGTCAGCGACACGCCGCGCAGGAACTCTTCGCCGCCGTGATGCATGCCGTGCCCGCCCGGGTCGGCCAGGGCGTTGCCGGAGACGACCATCAGGGAGGCTGTCAGAAGCAGGTGCAGGCGCATGTCTTGGTCCTTTTCGAGCGACGAGCCGGACATTAGTACGTTTGAGGGCGAGGGGGGATTTCATATGGTAACACCGTTCGCCGCCCGCCGAGAGGACCATCCCATGCAGGAGCCGAACCCGATCACCCGCGCCCTCGTATCGGCCATCATGCACAGCACCGAGCCCATGGTGCTGACCGATCCGTCGCTGCCGGACAACCCGATGGTGGCGGTGAACGCCGCCTTCGAGACCCTGAGCGGCTATGCGCCCACGGAGACGATCGGCCGGAATTGCCGTTTCCTACAGGGTGAAGGCACCGACAGGCGGACCGCGGCCCGCATCCGCGCCTGCCTGGCCGAGCAGCGGGGCTGCGTCGAATGGATCGTGAACTACCGACGCGACGGCTCGATGTTCTGGAACCTTTTGTTTCTTTCGCCGGTTTTCGCGCATGACGGCACGCTGTTGCACTACTTCGGCAACCAGCGCGACGTCACCGAGGGTCCGCCGGCCTCGCTGCCCGATTACAGCCTGGGCCGCGCCGACATGCCGGTCCAGGCGGAAGCGGAGTTTCACGCCCTGCTACTGGGCTTGGTGGACGAAGCGCCGGAGGGCGAGGCTGGCGCCCACGCCATAGAGGCGCTGGTGGCATCGGCACGCAGGCTCGACCAGCTGACGAGCCGGCTGACCCCGTCGGCCTGGTCCATGCCGGACTGAAGGCGATCCGCGCCGCCTGAGCCGGCCCGCACGGGCCGACCATTATCATACGCGAAGACTGCTTAACACGCGGTATTCGGTCTACCGGCGCGTTTCACCCTATCAGCTTGTCGGTGAGGTCTTTCTAACTTTGATATACGAACCAGCGAAAAATGGCAGGTATATTTCAGTATGTGAGGAGACGATCGCATACCACGTGATTGGGATAGTCCGATCGGCTTTGTAGTCTCCAGTCTTATCCGATCTGGTCAAATCGTAAGCACAGTCAAATGCAAAGTAATCGACCGGCCCGTTGTTTGCCGGAAGGCCCAGATCCTGCAAAGTAGCCCCGCCGAACTTATGAATGGGGGTATTTGGAGGACCGTGATGAAAGCTGACAATCGGATTAACACTCCGATCGTCGGCTAGAGTCAGCGAGGTCGAAGTAACCGATAGGTGCTGATCCGAGTACCAATGTTTCGGGTCGTCGGGTGCAGGTTGAAACGCATCTCAGTGTTTTGCCAGACGTAGACTGGCGTCCAGTCGCCGAGAGCCCACTCGGGAACTTTGTTCGAGGTGGGAGGACCCGCCGCCAACAGCCGCGATGTGGCAAAGCCGATTGCCGCCGAGCGTGAGAAGCTATCCATGGCGGGGCGCCTCCGACGGTGTATCATCATAGAAGTCAACGTCTATGTTCCGCAGAGTTAGAGAGTTGATATGGTAGATTGCATCTGTGAACAGAAGCGTCGCGCACGCGGCGGCCAGGAGTACCAGGCCCTCCTCCCGTCAGGGTTTTGATGCTTGGATCGGCTTTGACCATATCCAAGCTTCGAGATGTCGCTGTTGAACCCATAGCGGCCGTATTTCCGCAAGTCCCAGGCCAGGAACAACATTGCATCAAACTCGTGCTGGAATAGCCTTTTCGATAAGGATCTAGGGATGGTCGATCGCACTAGCACTACTTTGGCACTTGTATGATCACGAGGCAGCTTTGTATCAGGCTTGGATTCAGCGGAGCATGTGCTGTGTCCAGGTCTTTGCCGCTTGGAGAGGATCTCGATCGCTGGCTGACGCCGTTTGTGGACGTCATGGGGCGCAGCACGCGCCAGCGATGGGGACTGCTCTACGTGCGCGGCTTGCTTGGACCCGACGGGCCCAAAAGTGTGCAGCCGATCGCGGCTCGGCTTGGGCTTGCTGGCCACGACCAACTCTACCATTTCGTCAGCAGCCCAGCCTGGGATAATGCACCGCTGTGGCGGGTCTTGGCCGAGCAGGCGGATCGGCTCGTTGGTTGCGATGATGCGGTGCTGGTGATCGACGACACCGCGCTGCCGAAGAAAGGCACGGCGTCGGGGTGGCGGCACAATACTGCGGCGCTCTGGGCAAGCAGGCGAACTGCCAATCCCTGGTGTCGCTGACCCTGTCTTCGCGTGAGGTGCCGGTGCCGGTCGGATTGCGGCTCTTCCTGCCGAGCGCTTGGATTGACGATGCTGCACGGTGTGCCAAGGCTGGTGTGCCGGAGGCTGCGCGTATCGCGCAAACCACGCCGCAGATCGCGCTGACCGAAATCGACCAATTGGTGGCGGCCGGCGTGCGCTTCGGCTGCGTACTAGCGGATGCCGGATACGGCAGCGGGGCTCCGTTCCGCCAGGGGCTCAGCGCGCGGGGCCTGTTTTGGGCAGTTGGCGTTCCGCGCACACTGAAGGTCTTCACGACAAGTGTGAGCTTGCTCTTTCCCCAGGCAAACAGGGGCAAGCCGCGGCTGCATCCGGTGCCAAGTGAGACCGCCCAGGACGCCGCCGATGTGCTGGCCAAGTGTCCGTGGCGCCGGGTCACCTGGCGGCAGGGCACCAAGGGCCCACTCGTTGCTCGCTTCTCGGCCGTGCGCATACGGATAGCCGACAGACCGCGTAGCCCTCGCCATGGCCATTTGCCTGGTGAGGAAGTCTGGCTGGTCGGCGAATGGCGCAGCAGCGGGGACCGAAAATACTATCTCAGCAATCTTCCAGTCCGCACCGCGCTCCGGCGTCTGGCTGCGGCAATCAAGGCGCGTTGGGTGTGCGAGCAGGGACATCAACAACTCAAGCAGGAACTCGGCCTTGACGGTTTCGAAGGCCGGTCCTGGACCGGTTTGCACCGACATGCGCTTATGACGTGCATCGCATTTGCCTAGCTCCAGCACCTGCGGCTCAAAGCCGCCGGACGGGGAAAAAATCTACCGTCCAACGGGCCGCCGCCGAGACCAACGCTCCCTGAACTGCGCCGCGCAATCAGCGCCCGCTTGTTCGCGTCCCCACAATATCCGTCACGATGTCCGCATTGTCGAAGACGGCTGGCTGAGGTCCAAAAGAAACTGCCAAAGTAGTGCTAGGCTCAGGACTCTTATCACAGCCAGAAGGTGATGGTGGCTGCAATGCAGATGGCGGAGAGGAAGGTGTGGGAGCATCGGTCGTAGCGCGTGGCCACGCGGCGCCAAACCTTCACCCGGCCGAAGGCGTTCTCGATGCAATGGCTTTGACGGTAGAGCACCCGGTCATAGGGAGGAGGTACCGTGCGTGAGCGCGTCGATGGTATGCAGGGCTTGATCCCCCGCCCGGCCAGCGCAGCCCGGAACCAGTTATTGTCATAGCCGCGATCACCGATCAGTTCGCGTGCTGACGTCAGCATGGGCAGCAGCAGGGCGGCACCGTCGTGGTCGCTGCGCTGTCCCTCGGTGAGCAGCAGGGCTATAGGCCGGCCCTGACCGTCGCGGGCGGCGTGCAGCTTGGAGTTCAACCCGCCTTTGGTGCGTCCGATGTAGCGAAACCCCCTTTTGCAGCAGACTGGCCGCTGTGCGACGCGCCTTAAGGTGAGTAGCATCGATCATCAGCCACGCAGTTGCGCCGCCCTTGGCCGCAAGAGCCGCGAAGATGCGAGCGAACACGCCAAGCAGGCTCCAGCGGATGAAGCGGTTGTAGAGCGTCTTGTGCGGGCCGTAACCCGCAGGCGCGTCCTTCCACTGCAGGCCGTTGCGGATCACCTAAACGATCTCGCTGATCACCCGCCGGTCATCCACACGCGGCAGGCCGCGTGAGCGCGGAAAGAAAGGCTCGATACGTCGCATCTGAGAAACCGATAGCAGAACCAGGTCGGACATGCAGCACCTCCGACACCCTGAGAATCACGCCGCGCCGAGCCGTATGAAGGGTCCTGAGCCTAGAGGGTGTTATGCACCTTTGATTAGTTGGGCGGCGTGTTTGAGCATGTA
>CAXTJP010000015.1:0-47509 GCA_964244615.1 uncultured Acetobacteraceae bacterium | reverse complement strand
CGCTGAACAACTCCCGGCCAATGAGCATGCGACGTATTTCGCTGGTGCCGGCACCAATCTCGTAGAGCTTGGCGTCACGAAGCAGGCGGCCTGTCGGGTAGTCGTTGATGTAGCCGTTACCGCCCAGGAGCTGGATCGCATCCAACGCCACGGCCGTCGCACGTTCGGCGGCAAACAGGATGGCGCCGGCAGCATCCTTGCGGGTCGTGCGCCCCTCGTCACAGGCGCGCGCGACGGTGTAGACGTAGGCCCGCGCGGCGTTGGTCACGGTGTACATGTCGGCGATCTTTCCCTGCACGAGCTGAAATTCGCCGATCGCCTGGCCGAACTGACGGCGTTCGTGAACATAGGGGATCACCACGTCGAGACACGCCTGCATGATGCCGAGCGGTCCCGCCGCCAGCACCGCGCGTTCGTAGTCGAGCCCGCTCATCAGCACGTTCACGCCGCGGCCGACCTGGCCCAGCACGTTCTCCTCGGGCACCGCGCAATCCTCGAACACCAGTTCGCAGGTGTTCGATCCGCGCATGCCCAGCTTGTCGAGTTTCTGGGCGGTGCTGAAGCCGGGCCAGCCGCGCTCGACTATGAACGCGGTGATGCCCCGCGCGCCCGCCTGCGGGTCGGTCTTGGCATAGACCACCAGCACGTCCGCGTTCGGGCCGTTGGTGATCCACATCTTGGTGCCGCGCAGCACGTAGCGGTCGCCGCGCCGGTCGGCGCGGAGTGTCATGCTCACCACGTCCGACCCCGAACCGCTCTCGCTCATCGCCAGCGCGCCGACATGCTCGCCGCTGATCAGCCTGGGCAGGTAACGCTGCTTCTGTGACGCGTTGCCGTTACGGGCGATCTGGTTCACGCAAAGGTTGGAGTGCGCACCGTAGGACAGGCCGACGGAGGCCGAAGCACGGCTGATTTCTTCCATGGCGATCACGTGGGCGAGGTAGCCCATGCCTGCGCCGCCATACGCCTCCTCCACCGTCACGCCGAGCAGGCCGAGCTCGCCGAAGCGGCGCCACAGCTCGGCGGGGAAGTCGTTCACCCGGTCGATCTCCGCGGCGCGGGGCGCGATTTCCGCCTGCGCGAAACGCCGCACTGTCTCCTGCAACGCGTCGATGTCCTCGCCCAAGCCAAAGCTGAGCTTGCCGAAGCCCGGTCCGTTGTGATCCATCCTGCCTGTTCCCTGCCAGCGCAACGTCACACGAACTGAAACAATCGGGGCGACGGAGCTGCTTGTTAAAACAATAGCTGGAGGATACGCCCAAGCCTATGCCCGCAATAGCTTCAACTCTGGATAAGGCAACCGCCGAGTTCGCCGCCAACGCGCAGGCGATGGGCGAGCTTGTGGCCGAGTTACGCAAGGTCGCCGATCGTACCCGCCTCGGCGGCAGCCAGGTCGCGCGCGACCGTCACGTGGCCCGCGGCAAACTCCTGCCGCGTTCGCGGGTGCAGGCACTGCTGGACCCGATGAGCCCGTTTCTGGAGATCGGCGCGTTTGCCGCACATGGCCAGTACAACGACGAGGTGCCGGCCGCCGGCGTGATCGCGGGCATCGGCCGGGTCGGCGGCCGCGAGTGCATGGTCGTCGCCAACGACGCCACCGTCAAAGGCGGCACGTATTTTCCGATGACGGTGAAAAAGCACCTGCGTGCGCAGGAGATCGCGCTGCAGAACCGGCTGCCCTGCATCTACCTGGTGGATTCCGGCGGCGCCAACCTGCCCAACCAGGACGAGGTGTTTCCCGATCGCGAGCATTTCGGCCGCATCTTCTACAACCAGGCGACGATGTCGGCCGCCGGCATCGCGCAGATCGCCGTGGTCATGGGCTCCTGCACCGCAGGCGGCGCCTACGTGCCGGCCATGTCCGACGAATGCGTCATCGTCGGCAAGCAGGGCACCATCTTCCTCGGCGGGCCGCCGCTGGTGCGCGCGGCGACCGGCGAGGTGGTCAGCGCCGAGGATCTCGGCGGCGGCGACCTGCACAGCCGCGTCTCCGGCGTCACCGACCATCTGGCGCAGAACGACGCCCATGCGCTCAGTATCGCGCGCAGCATCGTCGGCCGGCTGAACACCACCAAGCGTTGCGCGTTGGAGTTGCGCGCGCCGGTGCCGCCGCTCTACGACCCGGCCGAGCTGTACGGCATCGTGTCGGCGGACCGGCGCCGCCCGTTCGCGGTGCGCGAGGTGCTGGCGCGCCTGATCGACGGCAGCGTGCTGGACGAGTTCAAGCCGCTTTACGGCGCCACCTTGGTCACCGGCTTCGCCCATGTCTGGGGCTACCCGGTCGGCATACTGGCCAATGACGGAATCCTGTTCGGCGAAAGCGCCAAGAAGGGCGCTCATTTCATCGAGCTGTGCTGCCAGCGCGGCATCCCGCTGCTGTTCGTGCAGAACATCACCGGCTTCATGGTGGGGCAGAAATACGAGGCGGGCGGCATCGCCAAGGACGGCGCCAAGCTGGTGACGGCCGTCGCCACGTCGGAGGTGCCCAAGTTCACGCTGGTGATCGGCGGCAGCTTCGGCGCCGGCAATTACGGCATGTGCGGCCGCGCCTACGCGCCGCGCTTCCTGTGGATGTGGCCGAACGCGCGCATCGGGGTCATGGGCGGCGAGCAGGCCGCCTCTGTGCTGGCCCAGGTGAAGCGTGACAACATGGAGCGGGCGGGAGCGACCTGGTCCGAGGGCGAGGAGGAGCGTTTCAAGGCGCCGATACGCGAGCAGTACGAACGACAGGGCCACCCGCTCTATGCCTCCAGCCGGCTGTGGGATGACGGCGTGATCGACCCGGCCGACACGCGGCGTGTGCTGGCGCTGTCGATCTCGGCGTCGCTGAACGCGCCGATCCCGCCGACGCGCTTCGGCCTGTTCCGGATGTGATGCGGTGACCGACGCTTTGCTGCTGGACCGCGACACGCGTGGCGTCGCCACCCTGACGCTGAACCGGCCCGACCGGCACAATGCCTTCGACGACGCGCTGATCGCCGAGATCACCGGCGCGCTGACCGAGCTCGCGCATGATCCTGGCCTGCGCGCCTTGGTGCTGGCGGCCAGCGGACGCAGCTTTTCGGCGGGCGCCGATGTCGCCTGGATGCGTCGCATGGCCGGCTACACCGAGGCCGAGAACGTGGCCGACGCCTCCGCCATGGCCCGGATGATGCACCTGCTGGACCGATTCCCCTGTCCGACCATTGCGCGCGTGCAGGGTGCGGCCCTGGGCGGCGGCGTGGGCCTCGCCGCCTGCTGCGACATGGTGGTGGCGGCCACCGGCGCCAGCTTCTGCCTCAGCGAGGTGCGGCTCGGGCTGATCCCGGCGGTGATCAGCCCTTACGTGATCCAGGCCATCGGTGCGCGGCAGGCGCGACGCTGGTTCGTGACAGCGGAAACGTTCGACGCCGCGACCGCCCGCGCCATCGGGCTGGTCAACGAAGTGGTGCCCCCGGACCAGCTCGATGGCGCGGTCGAGCGGCTGGTCGGCGCATTGCTCGACGGCGCGCCGGGCGCGCAGCGCGACGCCAAGTCGCTGGTGTTCCTGTGCGAGGCGGCACCCAGCGACGCCGCCTTGTCGGCCGAGACGTCGCGCCGCATCGCCGCCCGCCGTGCCTCCGACGAGGGACGGGCCGGCCTGTCGGCCTTTCTCGCCAAGACAAAGCCGGAATGGCAGCGCCGCCGGTGACTGCGTTCTCCAAGATACTGGTCGCCAACCGCGGCGAAATCGCCTGCCGGGTGATGGTCACCGCGCGGCGCATGGGCGTCTCGACGGTTGCTGTCTTCTCGGAGCCTGACGCCGATGCCCGGCACGTGCAGATGGCCGACGAGGCCTATGCCATCGGCCCCGCCCCGGCGCGCCAGAGCTACCTGCGTGGTGACGCCATCATCGCGGCGGCACTGCGTTCCGGCGCGCAGGCGATCCATCCTGGCTACGGCTTCCTGTCCGAGAACGCCGATTTTGCCGAAGCCTGCGCGGCTGCCGGCCTCGTGTTCATCGGCCCGCCGGCAGCCGCGATGCGCGCGATGGGCAGCAAGTCGGCCGCCAAATCGCTGATGGAGCAATCGGGGGTGCCCCTGGTGCCCGGCTACCATGGCGAGGACCAGGCTCTTGCCGTGATCGCGGCAGCGGCGGCAGCGATCGGCTACCCGGTGCTGCTGAAAGCCTCTGCCGGCGGCGGCGGGCGCGGCATGCGCGTCGTCGAGCGTGCCGACGCGTTGAAGGACGCCGTGGAGCGCGCGCAGGGCGAAGCGCGCGGGGCGTTCGGCGACGACCGCCTGCTGGTCGAGAAATACCTGACCCATCCGCGCCACATCGAAGTGCAGGTGTTTGGCGACACGCACGGCAACATCGTCTCGCTGTTCGAACGCGACTGCTCGGTCCAGCGACGCCATCAGAAAGTCCTGGAGGAATCACCGGCACCCGGGATCACGCCCGCCCAGCGACAGGCGCTGGGCGATGCGGCCGTGGCGGCCGCCCGCGCGGTCGGCTATGTCGGCGCCGGAACGGTCGAGTTCATCACCGAGGACGATCGCTTCTACTTCATGGAGATGAACACGAGGCTGCAGGTGGAGCACCCGGTAACCGAGTTCGTCACCGGCCTCGACCTGGTGGAGTGGCAGTTGCGTGTCGCCGCCGGCGAGGCGCTGCCATGGGCAGGCGGCCTGCGCATGGAGGGTCACGCGATCGAGGCGCGCATCTGCGCCGAGGACCCCGAGCGCGACTTCATGCCGGCGACCGGCATGGTCACCTTCCTGCGGCAGCCTCGGGACGATGCGCATGTGCGCGTCGATACCGGCATACGCCAAGGCGACAGCATCACGCCGCATTACGATTCGATGATCGCCAAGCTGATCGTCTGGGACCGGGACCGTCCCTCCGCCCTGCGCCGGCTTTCCCGCGCGTTGGACGAATACGAGCTGGTCGGTCCGCACACCAACCTCGACCTGCTGCGGCGCATCGCCGTGGATCCCGATTTCATGGTCGGCGGCGTCGATACCGGCTTCATCGGCCAGCATGCCGCGCTGCTGCAGCCGAAGGACGGGGCTTCCGACCCGGAGCTCTGGGCCGCGGCGTCGCTGGCCCTGCTGCGCATCCTGCCGTGCCAGCCGCCGGGTGACCCCTGGTCGCCCTGGGGCGAGGCGGATGGGTGGCGCAGCTTGGCCGCTGCCGCCACGACGCTCGACCTTCGGGCGGGCGCAGGCGCCGTGGTGAGCATCGAGGCGGAGAAGCGGCCGGATGGCTGGCAACTCGCTTTGCCGACCGGGCGCGTGCTGGCGTGCTTGTCGACCGCTGGTGCGGATGGCGAGCCGATGCTGACCCTCAATGGCGCGCGCACGCGGCTGCGGACGCTCGTGCAGGGCGACACCGTCGTCGTGATCCGTCAGGGTCGCAACCACCCGTTCACGCGCATCGACCGCTTCGCCGCGCCGGAAGAGGAAGAAGCCGCCGATGCCAAGCTGACGGCGCCCACGCCGGGCCGTGTGGTTTCCGTGTTCGTCGAGCCGGGCGCCGTGGTGGTTCGCGGCCAGAAGCTGCTGATCCTGGAAGCCATGAAGGTGGAGACCACCTTTGCCGCGCCACGTGACGGCGTGGTGGAGGCCGTGCACGTGCGAGCAGACGAGCTGGTTCAGGAGGGAAAGCTGCTTGTGAGCTTCGCGGCGAGCATGGCATGAGCCGGCCCGATCGCGTGCGCATCGTCGAGGTCGGCCCGCGCGACGGTTTGCAGAACGAGGCGCAAGCAGTGTCCGTCGCCGACCGTGTGGCGCTGATCGATGCGCTTGCCCGGACCGGCCTGACGGACATCGAGGCGGGCAGCTTTGTCTCGCCCAAATGGGTGCCGCGCATGGCCGCAACCGCGGACGTGCTGGCCGCCATCGATCGGCCGCAGGGCGTGCGCTACTCGGTGCTGGTGCCCAACATGCAGGGCATGGCGCATGCCGTCGCCGCCCGGTTTGACGAGGTGGCGGTCTTCGCCGCCGCGTCCGAAACTTTCTCGCAACGAAATCTCAACTGCTCGATCGGGGAGAGCCTGGAGCGGTTCGCCCCGGTGATCGCGGCCGCCCGGGAGCGCGGGTTGCGCGTGCGCGGCTACGTCTCCTGCGTGCTGGGCTGTCCCTATGAGGGGGCGATCGAACCGGCACGCGTCGCACGCGTCGCGCAAGGCTTGCGCGAGCTGGGCTGCGCCGAGATCTCGCTCGGGGACACGATCGGCGTGGGCACGCCGCGCACGGCCCGACGCATGCTGGAACGCGTGGCCGAAGACGTGCCCATCGCGGCACTCGCCCTGCATTTCCACGACACCTACGGCCAGGCGCTGGCCAACATCCTGGAATGTTTGCAGACCGGCGTTTCGGTCGTGGACAGCGCGGTCGCGGGCCTGGGCGGCTGCCCCTACGCGCGCGGCGCCACCGGCAACGTCGCCACCGAAGATCTGGTGTATATGCTGGACGGCATGGACATCCACACCGGCGTGTCGCTCGACCGACTGATCGAAGCCGGCGCCCTGATCTGCACCGCCCTGAACCGCCCAACCGCATCGCGCGTAGCCCGCGCGAAACGGCAGGCATAACCGCTAAGATCAAGTTTTTTGGTCCTTTTTCAAAAAAGGACTGCTTGCTTCCTGGGAGCCTGACATGGACATCGCCAATCTTCAGGACGCCACGCCCCAATTCGACCTGACCGAGGAGCAGCGCGCGATCGCCAAGATGGCGCGCGACTTCGCCGACGCGCGCATGGCACCGCACGCCCTGGCCTGGGACGCCGACAAGCATTTCCCCGTCGACGTGCTGCGTGAAGCGGCGGCGCTCGGCATGGCCGGCATCACGGTGCGCGAGGCGCTCGGCGGCAGCGGCCTGAAGCGCCTGGATGCGGCGCTGATCTTCGAGGCGCTGTCGACGGGCTGCCCGACGGTGGCCGCCTATCTGTCGATCCACAACATGGTCAACGGGATGGTGGACCGTTACGGGTCCGAGGCGCAGCGCCGCCATTGGAACCCGATCCTGTGCCGGATGGACCAGCTGGCCTGCTACGGCCTGACCGAGCCGTCGTCCGGGTCGGACGCGGCCGCGCTGCGCACGCGCGCACGGCGGGACGGCGGCGATTTCGTGCTGGACGGCGTCAAGCAGTTCATCTCGGGCGCCGGCGCGGGCGACCTCTACGTGGTGATGGCCCGCACCGGCGATGCGGGCGCCGCCGGCATCTCGGCGTTCCTGGTCGAGCGCGGCACGCCGGGCCTCTCGTTCGGCGCGAACGAGCGCAAGATGGGGTGGAACGCGCAGCCGACACGACAGGTGATCCTGGAGGGGGTACGCGTGCCGGCCGAGAACCTGCTCGGCGAGGAAGGCGCGGGCTTCAGGATCGCGATGAGCGGGCTCGATGGCGGACGTCTCAACATCGGCGCGTGCTCGCTAGGCGGCGCACAGTCGGCGATCGAGAAATCCTTGGCCTACATGGCGGATCGCGAGGCGTTCGGGCGCAAGCTCGCCGACTTCCAGGCGTTGCAGTTCCGTCTGGCCGACATGGCGACGGAACTGGAGGCGGCGCGGACGCTGCTGTGGCGTGCGGCGGCCGCGCTGGATGCGGGACATCCCGGTGCCACACGGCTCTGCGCGATGGCGAAGCGCTTCGCCACCGACACCGGCTTCAACGTCGCCAACCAGGCGCTGCAACTGCATGGCGGCTACGGCTACCTTGCGGAGTACGGCGTGGAGAAGATCGTGCGCGACTTGCGTGTCCACCAGATCCTGGAAGGCACGAACGAGATCATGCGCGTGATCATCGCCCGCAATCTCGGGATCGCGTTTTGAGCGCCGATGCAGGCCAGGACGTTCTGTTCGACGAGCAGCATGGCGTTGGCCGGATCACGCTGAACCGGCCGAAGGCGATCAATGCGCTGAACCACGCGATGATACGCGCCATCGATGCGGCCCTGGTTCGATGGGCGTGCGACCCGACGATCCGCATCGTTCTGCTGGAGGGCAACGGCGAGCGCGGGTTGTGCGCAGGCGGCGACATACGCGCGCTTTACGGCGACGCGAAATCCGGGCGCCTGGCCGGCCCCGCCGCGTTCTTCTACGACGAGTATCGGCTGAACGCGCGCATTGCCCGGTTCGCCAAGCCGTTCGTGGCGTTGATGGACGGCATCGTCATGGGCGGCGGCATCGGCTTGTCGGCGCACGCCTCGCACCGCGTGGTCACGCCGCGGTCGATGCTGGCGATGCCGGAGACCGGCATCGGGTTCATCCCCGACGTGGGCGGGACGTACCTGCTCGGGCGTGCGCCGGGCGAGCTCGGCGTGCACGCGGCCCTGACGGCAGCGCCACTCGGGCCGGCGGACGCGATCCTGTGCGGCCTGGCGGATGTGTGTGTCGCGTTCGACCGCTTGCCCGCGCTGATCGATACGCTGGCGGGCGAGGGATCGTCGGTCGGTGCCGCGCTGGAGAGCATGTCCATGGCGCCGCCACCGGGCGTGCTGGCGGCAGCCCGGCCGTGGATCGACGCCTGTTACGCGGCCGGGACGGTCGAGCAGATCGTCGCCCTGCTCCTGTCGCGGCCTGAAGCGGCGGCGCGGCAGGCGGCAGCCGACATTGCGGGGAAGTCCCCCACATCGCTGAAGGTGACGCTGCGTGCGGTGCGGCAGGCGCGGCGTTACGGTAGGCTGGAGCCCTGCCTGCAACAGGAATACGACGCGGCGCTCGCCTGCATGCGCAGCCACGACTTCGCCGAAGGCGTGCGCGCCGCGGTCGTGGACAAGGACCGCAACCCGCGCTGGTTTCCTGCACGGCTGGAGGACGTCTCTCCCGAGCAGGTTGCGGCGTATTTTGTTGCTTTGCCGGAGAGCAGTCTGCATTTGGAGGGGGACGGCAAGGAAAGCCTTCTTTTCTGAAGAAAAGAAGCAAAAGACTTCTGTTCATGCTTTCGCGGAGGTTTCTGCGAACATCCGACGGCCGACGAGGTAACCGACGATGCCAGTCTACGAAACGATCCTGACCACGACACAGGGCCGCGTGGCGCAGGTCACGCTCAACCGTCCGAACGCGCTGAACGCGCTGAACACGCTGATGATGCGGGAGCTGACCGCGTCACTCGGCGGTTTCGACGCCGACCCCGGCATCGGCTGCATCGTGCTGACCGGATCGGAGCGCGCGTTCGCGGCCGGCGCCGACATCAAGGAGATGGCGACCCAAGGCTACATCGACATGCACCGGTCGAACTTCTTCGCCGGTTGGGACGCGGTCGGCCGTGTGCGCACGCCGATCATCGCCGCCGTCGCCGGCTTCGCGCTGGGCGGCGGCTGCGAGCTGGCCATGATGTGCGACTTCATCCTGGCCGCCGACACCGCGAAGTTCGGCCAGCCGGAGATCAGGCTTGGGGTGATGCCCGGCATGGGCGGGTCGCAGCGTCTGGCCCGGGCCATCGGCAAGGCCAAGGCGATGGAGATGTGCCTGACCGGGCGCATGATGGACGCGCAGGAGGCCGAGCGATCGGGGCTCGTGGCGCGCATCCTGCCCGCCGCCGAGCTGTTGGACGACGCGCTGAAAACCGCGGCCACGATCGCCGACATGCCGCTGCCCGCCACCATGCTCACCAAGGAGGCGGTCAACCGCGCCTACGAGTCCAGCCTGGCGGAAGGCATCCTGTTCGAGCGCCGCGTGTTCCATGCGCTGTTCGCGACCGCCGACCAGAAGGAAGGCATGGCCGCGTTCAGCGAGAAACGCACGCCGTCGTTCACCCACCGATGACGGCGTTCAGTCGCCCTTGGCGGCGGCCGCGGCGTTGATGAAGGCCGAGCCGTTCGGCACGCCGTAGCCAGTCGCATCGTCCCAACCCGGCATGGCCATCAGCGAAGAATCGGCGCCGAAGCCCAGGTCGAAATTGTTCTTCTTGAACGTGGTCGCAGCACCCAGGAAGCCGTTCGGCTGGGTATCGGTCAGCCCGAGCAGGGCGGCGGAACCGTATGTTTGTGACGAGGTGCCCTCCACGACCATGCCATGCAGGTTGGATCGGGTGGCGGCGATCGGCACGATATCGGTCAGCGCGGCAGGCGGCATGGCGGCGATGATCGGGGCGGCCTGGCCCAGGCGCGCGCCGGCCAGCTGGTTGGCCAGCGCCCAGATGCCGGAGAAGACGGGGCTGGACAGGCTGGTGCCGCCGATGACCTCGACCACGCTTTTGCTGCCGGTCGCGTTCGGCGTCACGATGATGGCGCCGGTCTGCGGGTCGGCGATGGCCGAGACGTCCGGCAACTGCCGCCCGGTGCCGGCGAGCGCCTTTTGGTAGGCGGGCTTCTCGAAATACACGCTCTCCCCGCCGCCGCCGCCCTGGGCGAAGCCTTCGACGACCGGCGGAACCTCGATGGTGCCGGGGCTGCCGAGATAGGTGACGTCGATGCCCCAGACGGCCTCGACCGGGCCGGTGTCGGAGGGCAGGTTCAGGCTGGTGCCGCCGATCCCGGTGGCGAAAGGCGAGTCGGCCGGGATCGAGGCGGCGCCGATCGGGGTGCCGAGCCCGTTGTCGCCGCTGTCACCGGTGGAGACGTTGACCGCGATCCCCTGCGCAGCACCCAGCCGGATGGCGCTGTTGAAGGCCTGTGCACCGGCAGCGCTGTGGTCGCTCTCGTCGTAGCCGTAGCTGTTCGAGATGATGTCGCCGAGCTGGTTGGCCGTGGCGTAATGCAGCGCGTAGGTCAGCTCCGTCTCGTCGTCGTCGGGGGCCACCACCAGCACGATCTTGGCGTTCGGCGCCATGGCGTGCGCCCACTCCACGTCGAGCGAGATCTCGACCGGCCACCCGGTCGGGTAGGGGTTCTGCGTCGGCTGGCCGTCCGGGTAGACGATGCTGAAATTGGCGTCGGTCAGGGGCGGCAGGCCCATCTTGCGCGAGAACAGGTTGGCGTCCGCGGCGATCGTCGGCGAACCGTAGGCGTCCACGAGAACGATGGTCTGGCCGTCGCCTTTCAGCCCGGCGGCATACACGGCGGGGAGGCCGTAATGCTCGGCCACCTGCGTAGCGGTGTAGCCGCAGACCTTGGTGCCGTGGCTGCCGGTGGCTGCGTAGCGTGGGCCCTGGTAGGTCGCCTTTTCCCCCGGCTGGTGCAGAACCAGCGTCGTTGCCCGATCGAAGCAGGCATCGGTGAAGGTGGCATGCAGATCGATGCCGGAAGCGTCCTGTCCCGCCGTCGGCTGCCCCGTGGTCAGGTCCACCTGGCGCAGGACATAGGGCGTCAGCCGGGCGCTGTTCAGGCCGGTGACGCCGGCGATCAGCTCGGCATGGGCGCCGGCGAAGGCGGGCTGGGTGACGGCGCGGTAGAACCGGACGCCGTCGCGTTCGAAAGCGTGCAGCGACGTGTGGAAGGCGGATTGCATCGAAGCGGCGGAACCGCTCACCCGGATGGCCGAGCCATCGGCCTCGCGTTTGACGATGTCCAGCCCCTGCTGGCGCAAGGCGCCCTCCAGCACGTCCAGATCGGCGTCTGTTGCGGCGTAAGCCGCCGCCTGCTCACGCGTCATCCAGCGATGGTACAACGGCGAGCCCGGTTGCGTGCGCGCCGCCACCGCCGCGTTGAACGCGGCTTCGTCATGCGGACGCAGCCAGATCGTGGCGTTGATAGCCGTGTCGCCGGCAAGCAAGCCCAGATCACGCAGGGCAGGCGAAGCCAGACCGGACATAGGCACCAAGCAAGCCGAAACCATCAACAACCGAGAACGTGAAATCAAAGCCAAGAGCCTGATCCTTCAAGTGCATGTTCGAAGTCTTTTGCTTCTTTTCTTCAGAAAAGAAGACTTCTCTTCTTGTTACTTGGCCGCCGCCGCCGCCCGGATGAACGCCAGGCCGCCAGGAACGCCATACCCGGTCGCGTCGTCCCAACCAGGCTCGGCCATCAGCGAAGAGTCGGCCCCGAAGCCCAGGTCGTAATTCACGTCCAGCCCAAAGGTGGCGCTGACCCCCACGAACCCGGTGGGCTGGATCTTCTGCAGGTGCAGCAGCTGGACCGGCGTGTAGGTCAGCGTGGTGCTGCCCTTCGTGACGATCCCGTTCAGGTTGGACCGGGTCGCGGGGATCGGCACGATGTCGGTCAGTGCGCCCGGCGGCAGGGCCGCAAGGATGGGCGCAGCCTGGCCGAGGCTTTCGCCGGCCGCCTGGTCGGCCAGCGCCCAGATGCCGGAGAAGACGGGGCTCGACAGGCTGGTGCCGCCGACTACGCCCTCCACCGTCTCGGTGCCGTCCCCGCTCGGGGCGACGATGATGGCGCCGGTCTGCGGGTCTGCGATGGCCGAGACGTCCGGCAGCAGCCGGCCGACCCCCACCAGCGCGTGCTGGTAGTGCGGCTTCGTCAGGTAAACGCTCTCGCCGCCGCCGCCGCCTTGGTTGAAGCCCTGGAAGGTGGGCGGGAAGGAGACGAAGTTGAGGTTGGCCAGGAAGGTGGAGGTGATGCCCCAGACGGCTTCGACCGGCCCCTTATCGCCCGGCAGGTCGAGGCTGGTGCCGCCAACCGCCGTGGCGTAGGGCGAGTCGGCCGGGATCGAGGCGGCGCCGACCGGCGTGCCGAGCCCGAAATCGCCGCTGTCGCCGGTCGCGACGTTGACCGCGATGCCCTGTGCCGCCGCCTGCCGGATGACCGTGTTGAAGGCGCGTGCGCCCGCCGGTCCGTAGGCGGCTTCGGGGTAGCCGAAGCTGGCGGAGATGATGGTGCCGAGCTGGTGGATGGTCGCGTAATGCACCGCCTCCGTCAGCGAAGCCTCGTCGTCGGTGGGCGCGACCACGAGCACGATCTTCGCGTTCGGCGCCATGGCGTGCGCCCACTCCACGTCGAGCGAGATCTCGGTCGGCCAGCCGGTGGGGTAGGGGTCCTGCGTCGGCGCGCCCTCGGGGAAGACGACGCTGAAACTGGTGTCGTCGAGCGGCGGCAGGCCCATCTTCCTGGAGAAGATGTTGGCATCCGACAGGATCGTGGGCGAGCCGTAGGCGTCGATCAGCACGATGGTCTGGCCGTCACCCTTCAACCCGGCATCGTAGGCGGCGTTCAGGCCGTAATGGGCGGCGACCTCGGACGCGGTGTAGCCGCAGGTCTTCTTCGAGACGGGAAAGCCGCCGGCCGTGTAGTGCGGGCCGACAAATGTGCCGTGCACCGCGCCGCCGATGCCGAAACGGGTGACCGAGAGCGTGTATTTGTGGATGAAGCACTGGTCGGTGTAGCGCGTGTCGGGCTTGACCACGAGGGCGGGCTGCATCGCCTCCGGTTTGCCGGTGGACAGGTCCATCTGGTGCAGCACGTAGGGCGTCATGGGTGCGTTCGTCAGGCCGGTGATGCCGGCGATCAGCTCGGCATGCGCGCCGCGGAACGCCGGTTCCGACATGGCGCGGAAGGATCGTGCGCCGTTCTGATCAAAGACGTGAAGCGCGGTGCCGAACGCCGACTGCATGGCGGCGGCCGAACCGGCGATGCGGATCGATGCATGGTCGTCGTCATGCCCGAGCACGGTCAGGCCCTGCTGGCGAAAAGCTGCCTCCAACGCGTCGATGTCGGCGCTGCCGACATTGTAGGCGGCGACCTGGGCGGGCGTCATCCACTTGTGGTACTGCGTCGACCCAGGCGCCATGCGCTCGGCCACCGCGGCCTCGAACGCCGCCTCGTCGTGCGGACGCAGCCAGATCGTCGCGTGCAACGGCGTGTCGGCGGCGAGCGCACCCATGTCGGTCGGGGCTGCAGCAGACGCGGTGATGGCCGCACCGGCGCACAAAATTGCCGTCGTGGCAAGCAGAAGCATCCGCGCATGGCGGTTGCGGAGTGGGGATGTCACCAGGACGGCCTTTCCAGAAGAGTCGGGGCCGGTCGGATCGATCGGCAAGGTGCGCGGACAATACACATCCATGTCATCCCTGCAATGCGAGACGGTCGCGTGCGCCTGAAAGATGCGTTAACGCATCGATACTGCCCGGCCGTCGGCCAATACTGCCGATGCGTGGCCGGACGGCTCGCCACCCCGGACGTTTCACGTTCCGCTGTCTTGGGGAACCGCGCGCCGGGCGCGGCCTTTGCGTCGTCACCCGGGCCCCTGGGCCCACCCCGAGGATGCGACATGAAGGCGACGACCCGGCACGAGACCACGATCATGGCAAACGACGAGGCGGCATCCGGCCCGGCCGCATGGCGATACGCCCGGGGGATCGCGGCCGTTCTTTCGGGCGCGGTTGCGGCCAGCAGCGGCGCACTGGCACAGCCGGCCGGCGGGGTGACCGAGGTTGCGAGTTTCGCGCATCAGGTCACCGGCGTCAGCGTGACGCCGACGGGGCGCATCTTCGTCAACTTCCCACGCTGGACCGACGATGCGCCGGTATCGGTCGCCGAGCTGCTGCCGGGCGGCAAGCTCCGGCCCTATCCGAACGAGGCGTGGAACGGCTGGCGCAACGCGCACGCAAGCAAGATGTCCGTCGGCGATCATTTCGTCTGCGTGCAATCCATCGTCGCCGACACGCATGGCGCCCTGTGGGTGCTCGATCCCGCAGCACCGGGCAACGAGAAGATACTGCCGGGCGGGCCGAAGCTGGTGCGCATCGATCTTGCGACCGACACCGTGACGAAGGTCATACGCTTCCCCGACGACGTGGCGTTGCAGGGCACCTACCTCAACGACATCCGCTTCAGCCCGGACGGCCGCACCGGCTACATCACCGATTCCGGCACGCGCGGCGCGATCATCGTGGTGGACCTGCAAGCCGGCACGTCGTTCCGCGCGCTGGACGGCGATGCCAGCACGCAGATGGAAAAGGACGTCGTGGTGAAGGTGGACGGCGCGCCACTGCGTCGTCCGGACGGTCGCCAGCCGGCATTCGCCGCCGACGGCATCGCGCTGTCCAATGACGGGCAGACGCTTTACTGGCAGGCGCTGACCGGGCGCACGCTTTACGCGGTGCCGACGGCAAAACTGGTGGCTGGAACCGCATCGTCCACGATGAAGGCGGCGGTTCGCAAGGTCGGCACGACCAACGTTGCGGACGGGCTGTGGATGGCGCGTTCGGGCACCCTCTACATCACGTCACCGGCGGACAACGCGGTGAAGACTTGGCGTGACGGTACGCTGAAGGTCGCGGTCAGCGACCCTCGGCTGCGCTGGCCGGACACGATGTCGGAAGGTCCCGACGGCACGATCTACGTGACCGCTTCGCACATCCAGGACACGGCGTGGTTCAAGCCGGGCGCGCCTGCGTCTTTGCCTACGGCGCTGTTTTCTTTCAGGCCGGTCAAGTAAGGCAAGGCCTTCTTTTCTGAAGAAAAGAAGCAAAAGACTTTTTGTCGTGCTGTCGCGGAGGTTTCTGCAGACATCCGACCGATACGCAAATTTTGGTTCTTTTCAAGAAAGAACCGGTTGTTTTGTCTTACGCAAGTTCGCAGGCCGACACTGCGTGCGCGCCGATGGCGTCCTCGGCGATGGCGCGCAGGTGCTGGTGGTGGGTGAAGAACAGCACCTGCGTGCGCCTGGCGATCTCGCCCAGCACCTGGAAGCCGGCATGGGCGCGGCGGTCGTCGAAGTTGATGAACAGGTCGTCGGCCAGGAACGGCAGCACCATGCCGGCCTCCAGCGACTGCTCCAGGGCGGCCAGGCGCAGTGCCAGGAACAGCTGGTCGGCGGTGCCGTCGCTCATGCCGTCCAGCGTGATGAGGCTGCGCCCGTCCGAGCATTCCCCCACCAGGCGCGGCTTTTCCGACGTGCGGTCGATGTCCAGCCGGTGATAGCGGCCGAGCGTCAGCCGGCTGAACAGCTGGCTGGCGCGGTTGAGCAGCGGGCTTTCCTGGCGCTGCCGGTACTCGTCCACCGCCCATTTCAGCATCACCGCCTGCGCGCGCTTCAGCAGGTAGGTCTCGGCTTCCGCCGCCATGGCGGCACGCGCCTGCTGTTCGTCGGCCGCCGCCAGCGCTGCATCGGCGCCGTGGTCCAGCGCATCGAAAGCGTGTTGCGCGCGGCCTACGGCTTGCGCGGCCGTGGCGATTTGGCCGTCCAGCTCGGCGATGTTGGCGCGTGCCTGCTCCGCCAGCGCGCCCAGCACCGGCAGGTCGGCCGAGGCGACCTCGTCCAGCAGGGCATCGAGAGAGTAGCCGTCGCCCTCCGAGAGAATCCTCTGGTCCAGCGCGCGCAACTCGGCCTGCGTGGCCCGCCATGCCCGGGCTCGCTCGATCGCCTGGGCCAGCGTCGTGCGGTCGGGCAGGTTGCCCAACGCCAGCAACGGCGCCAGCAGCGCCTCGGACGCCCCGATGCTGCGCCTGGCCTCGTCCCGCTCGCCGCGCCAGCGCTGCAGGGCCGCGTCCTGCTCGCGCGCCGCGCGGTCGTCCTCGAGCGCCTGCTGCAGGCGCAGGCGGAGCTGCTCGGCGATGGCGTGCGGGTCGAGGTCGGGTGACAGCGCC
Organism: uncultured Acetobacteraceae bacterium; assembly: GCA_964244615.1. Taxonomy (GTDB): domain Bacteria; phylum Pseudomonadota; class Alphaproteobacteria; order Acetobacterales; family Acetobacteraceae; genus BOG-908. The sequence continues at coordinate 31,124 of CAXTJP010000015.1, read as the reverse complement.
CCGCAGGCCGACGCCAGGCCGAGCGCGTCGGCGAGGAAGTGCTCCTGGTCGCGCGCGATGCCGGCGATCCGCCTTTGTTGCCGGTCCGCGGCCTCCAGCACGCTGCGCAGCTGTTCGAACAGCGGCAGCAAGGTGGGCAGAGTGTCCGGCGTCATGGCCAGGCCGGAAGACGCGACGGCCGCCGACCATGCCGCCCCCTCGGCAACCAGGCGCTCCTCGAACTCCGACAGACGCGACGATGCCCGCGCCAGCGCCGTGGTCGCGGTCCGCAGCTCGGCTTCCGCGACCGAACGTTGCCGCGCCAGCGTCTCGGCCGCTTTCACCTGCAACTCCACCCGGTCCAGCAGGGCGGAGAAGCGTGCGCCGGCCGGCACGGCATCCGCGTCGACGGCCCGCAACCGTTCCGTCGCCTCGGCAACCTGCGCCAGGTCGCAGGCCTCGGCCTGCCTGGCCCCGGCCAGGCGCTCGGCGGCCTGGATCGCCGTCAGGCGATTGGCGGCCCATTGCCGTGCGGCGGCCGGCATCAGGGCGGGCAGGCCGCACGCGGCCATGCGCGCGGTCCAGTCTCGCTCCAGACCGGCGCGTTCCAGGGCGGCCCGCTCCTGCCGCTCACGCGCCTGCCGCAGGCCGAGCCGCAGTTGCGCCGCCTCCACCGCCAGCACCGCCAGCCGGGCCGAGGCTTCGGCCGTGTCGAAGCGCTGGTCGGCGAGGCGGTCTGCCGTCAGCACGTGCGCCGCATAGCCGTCCAGGACCATGGGCAGGACAGGCTCGCCGCCGCGCGCCAGGATTTCGCGCAGGCCCGCCCAGGCCCGTTCACGGCGCTGCCTCGCGGCATCGATGTCGGCGGCCGGGATCGCCAGGCGAGAGGCGGCCAGCTGTGCCGCGTCCAGCTCCAGCCGCGCCAGCGACTCGGCGGCGGACCGCTCGGCCAGGGCATCGTCGGCCAGGGCGCGGTCGAGTGCCCCGAGCCCCGCCTCGACTTGCCGCACCGCCTCGTCGGCGGGCGGCACCAGAGCCGCCAACGCCTCGGCGTTGCCTTGCCACGGCGAGAGGCGCTTCAGCGCCGTGGACAGGGCGCTCTCCGCCTCCATGGTCGCGTGCCGCCGCTCCCGCAGCCGCCCGACGACCGCGTCGGCCGTCCGTGCCTCGCGCACGGCCGCCTCCATCTCGCGCCGGTCGGGAACCTCGCCGAGGCGTGCCAGCTCGGCGGCGGTGGCCTCGGCGGCGTGCACGCTGCGCTGCCGCTGGTCACGCGCCTCCACCAGCTTGACCTGCAGCGCCGCCAGCGACGCGGCACGGTCCCGCAACGCCGCCAGCATGGGACGCGGCGGCAGGCCGGCCAGCAGGGTGCGCGCCGGCGCCGCGCGAAGCCCGATCTCGCGCGCCAGCCCGTCCGCCTGCTGCTCCAGCTCCCGCATCTCCTGTTCCACCCCCACAAGGTCGGACGCGGCCTTGCCGGCGGCTCCCGCCGCGGCGACGAGCCGGGTGACGTCGTCACGCCGATCGACCAGCCGCCGGTCGGGATGGATCGCACCGCGTGCAGCCTCCGCCTCCACGATCGCCGCCTCGGCGGCCAGAAGTTTCGGCTCGGCGTCGCCCATGGTGCGGAGGGCCTGCTCGTACACGGCCTCATGCCCCGCGTTGAACAGTGGCGCGTCCCGGGACGTGTCCGCTGCGGCGTCCAGGGTCTCGTGCAGCGAGCGGCGCTGCTGCGCCGGGGCGGCCAGACGTCGGATGCGCTGCAATCGCTGCAACCCATCCTGATGCGCGCTGCGCTGTTCCTCCAGCCCGCGCTGCCCCGCGATCAGGGCGTGAAGGTGGTCCCGGGCGTCACGCCAGGCCTTCGGCCTCACCAGGGCAGCCTTCAACCGAGCCTCGGCGTCGGTAAGCTGCTTTTCCGCCTGCCAGTAGCTCTTGCCCTGCGCGCGGCGTTCGCCCCAGACCGCGTCCGCCTCGGCCTGCAGACGCAGCAGCAGCGACTGGGCGCCGAGCACGCCGGAGCCGGCGGCGAACAGCGCCTGGCCTACGTCGTCGCGTGCGTCCACGATGGCGCGGCCGCCGTCGCGCAGCCGCGCATGGTCGAGGCTGAATTTCTGGCGGAAATCGTCGCCCGACAGGCCGCACAGCGCCGCACGCAGCGGCGCCTCGGGCAACGGCACGTCGGCAGCGTCCAGCAGCGTGTCCTTGTTGCCGCGGCGCCGGCGCAGATCGAGCCGCCCGCCCGCCGTCTCCAGCACGGCGCCGACCCGCAGCAGCGCCGCATCGAAGCGGAAATGGTAGGTGCGCGCCGTGGGAAAGCCGAACAGCAGGTCGTTCACGGCGGACATGGTGGTGGATTTGCCGGCCTCGTTCGGACCGAAGATCAGGTGGAAATCGGCCTCGCCGCGCGGGAACGACAGCTCGCAATTCTCGAAATGGCCGTAACGGGCGAGCGTCAGCCGGGAGAACCGCATCAGCCGGCCTCGCCCAGCCGGTGGCGCAGCGCCTCCCCGGCGGCGCGCATCACCTCGGTCCAGTCGCCCTCGGCCGCGCCGCGGACCAGGCTGTCGCGCTCCTGCGTGGGCACGGCGGCGAGGAACTTCGCCAGGGCCGCCTGCAGCCGGTCCGCCAGCGCCTGGTCGGGCGGCGGGATCAGCCGGCTGATGTCGCCGGTGTCGGGGGCCAGGCCCGCCTGGCGCGGCTCCGTCGTCTTCACCCGCACCTTCTCGACCCAGATGTCGGACGAGATGCCGGTGGCCAGCCCGCGCACGTCGTCGCGCAGCCGGGCGGCGACGTCCTGCAACGCGCCGTGCAGCGCCGTCTGCCCGGACAGGGTCAGCCGGACGATCAGCTTGCGATCCTCCGGAGCCTCGTCCCGCGCCGCACGCAGCGCGGCCGCGATGCGGCCGTGCAGCACGTCGCGATCGTCGATGCCGTCCACCGCCACCGCGACGCGCGCCCAGCGGACGACGTCGAGGTCCAGCCGGGTGAGGGCGGCGACCTCGCCGTCCTGCACCTCGACCAGCACGGCGCCGCGCGGCCCGTCCTCGCGTATGTTTCGGCCCTGCAAATTGCCGGGAAACACGATGTGCGGCGCGGTCGAGACGATCTGGTGCTCGTGCACGTGGCCGAGCGCCCAGTAGTCGTAGCGCTTGGCGGCGAGCTCGGCGGGCGTGCAGGGCGCGTAGGTCTCGTGTTCGGCGTAGCCGCCGAGCGAGGTGTGCAGCACGCCGATGTTGAACAGGCCGGGCAGGGCGGCCGGGTAGCCCGCGGCGAGGTTCTCGGTCACCACCCGGTCCGCGAAGCTGCGGCCGTGAATGGCCACGCCCAGATGCGGGATCAGGTGCGTGTCGGCCTTGCGCGACGGAAAGTGCCGGACGTTCTCGGGCGGCGGCAGCTCGCGGGTGATCACCGACACCGCATCGTGGTTGCCGGCGAGCAGGTAGACCGGGATGCCGTGGCGCGCGAGCAGGCCCATGGCACGGGCGAAGTACAGGCCGGTGCCGGCATCCTTCCAGTCGCCGTCGTAGAGGTCGCCGGCAATGATCACGAAGGCGACCTGGCGATCGATGGCGGTCCGGATCAGCCGGTCGAAGGCGGCCCGGGGCGCCTGGCGCACCTCCTCGGCGGGCACGCCATCATAGCGGGAAAGGCCGGTCAGCGGGCTGTCCAGGTGGATGTCGGCCGCGTGCAGGAACGAAAAACTGGCCACGGTCTCCTGGTTCCGCCCATGCGCCGGTCTGTTCGCGGGCGTCCAGGTGGCGTTCGCATGCCCGGAGGAGTCGCGTCCAGCCGGGTCGTTGGCAGGGGCGGCCGCGTGTGGCACAGGCGCGCCATGCTGCACCGCCTCTATGCGCGCCTGATCGACCTTTCAGCCACGCGAGCGGCCCCGCTCTGGCTGTTCGGCATCAGCTTTGCCGAGGCGAGCTTCTTCCCGCTGCCGCCGGACTTGCTGCTGATTCCGATGATCCTGGCCCGGCCGCGCCGTGCCTGGTGGCTGGCCGGTATCTGCACCACCGGCAGCGTGGCCGGCGCGGCGCTGGGCTACTGGATCGGTGCGGCGCTGCTGGATCGCGTGGCGCTGCCGCTGCTGCACCTGCTGCACGCCGAGGCGCAGTACCGCGCGGTGCTGGCGCTCTACGCGCGCTACGGCTTCGAGGCCATCCTGATCAAGGGCCTGACGCCGATCCCGTTCAAGCTCGTCACCATCGCCGCAGGCGCCGCCCACCTGGCGCTGGGGCCGTTCTTCCTGGCCTGCGCGATCTCCCGGGGCGCACGCTTCTTCCTGGTGGAGGCGGTGCCGCTGCGCCTGTTCGGCGACCGCGCCCGGCTGTTCATAGAGCAGCGACTGACCCAAGTGACCTGGCTGCTGCTGGGCGCGATGGTAGCAGGCGTAGTACTGCTGCGAGTCCTGTAATGAACAAAGTTCTTTGCTTCTTTCTTCCAAGAAAGAAGGCCTTCCTTCCTATCGCGCCCCACTCTGCCACAAAACAACACGCAAAGTCTGCAGCAGTATCAGAAGGTCGAACAATATCGAGAAGTTCTTCACGTAATAAAGGTCGTAGCTAAGTTTCGACCGCGCATCATCCAAAGATGCGCCGTAAGGGTAGTTGATCTGCGCCCACCCGGTCAGCCCGGCCTTGACCCTGTGGCGTTCGTGGTAGAGCGGCAACTGCTCGGCCAGCTGGGCCACGAAACCGGGGCGTTCGGGGCGCGGGCCGACCAGCGACATGTCGCCGCGCAGGACGTTGATCAACTGCGGCATCTCGTCGATCCGGGTCTGGCGCAGGAAGCTCCCCACCCTGGTGATGCGCGGGTCGCGCGTCTCGGCCCAGACGGCACCGGCCTTCTCGGCGTCGGTGCGCATGGTCCGCATCTTGTAGATGCGGAACGCCCGGCCGGTTCGGGTGACGCGCTCCTGGCTGTAGAGCACCGGCCCGCGGTCATCGAGCTTGATGCCGACGGCCGCGCCCAGCAGGAACGGGGAGAACAGCAGGAGCAGCAGCAGGCTGACGCCGACATCGAGCAGGCGCTTGAGGACATTGTCGATGGTGCCGAAATAGAACCCGTTGGAGTAGAGCAGCCAGCCGACCTCCATCCGGCGGATGTCCACCCGCCGTATCTCGTGTTCCAGGAAGGTGAGGTACTGCATCACCGGGTAGCCCTCGGTCTTGCAGCTGAGCAGGCTGTCCAGCGGCATGCCACGGCGTTCGTCGGGGGCCACCACGATTTCGTCGGGATCGAAGGCGTGCGCGGCCGACAGCACGTCGTTTCCCTGCACCACGTCGATGCCGTCGCCGACCGCGGCGGTCAGCCGAGGGTCTATCTCAGCCGAGCCGGGCTGGCTGACGAAGCGGATCTGGTATTGCGGGCGGCCGCCTTCGTTGCGCAGCATGCAGAGCAGGTCCCACGCGCGCGCGCCGGCGCCCAGCACCAGCACGCGGCGGCCGAACGTGCCGTGCCGTTTCAACGCCGAGAACAGCAGGCGCGACATCACGCCGGACAGGCAGAAGCCCATGACCGCGCCGGAGAACAACCGCACGCGGTCGGCTGTCACCCCGACCCAGTGCTGCAGTGCCACCAGCAGCACCGCCGTGCCGACCGCGCCCAGGCTGACGGACAGCGGTACCCGGCCGAGCGATTCGCGGGTCTGGATGATCGCCTCGCGCCGATACAGCCCGAGGGCATACAGCGACGTCAGGTTGGCCAGGGGATAGAGCAGCGCCGCGAAGCCGTCCGGCGTCGCGTGGAGGCAGGCGTCGCTGGCGCAGCCGAAACGCAGCAGCACCGGCCAGAAGACCAGCAGGGCCGCGAGGTCGAACAGGAAGAGCGACCGGCCGGTTGTCCATCGCGCAAACACCCTCGACCGGCTCCCGTTTGTTCGCGCATAGATCGCGCTTACAGGAGAGTAAATCAACCTGGGCGTGTGCACATCCTCTCTCGGCGACCGATAAAAGCCTGAGCGTTGGCGTGTTCTGTCGGCCACAGCGTAGGGGAGCGGCTGACCCGCGTCAGTCGCCGGCGGCCCATCCCGGCGGTGCATGAACGATGCGCTGGCGGCGTCGGGCACGGCGTTCCAGCGCCAGGTAGACGACCGGCGTGGTGTAGAGGGTCAGGGCCTGGCTCACCACCAGGCCGCCGACGATGGCGATGCCGAGCGGCCGGCGCAGCTCGGACCCGGTGCCCAGCGCCAGTGCCAGCGGCAGCGAGCCGCACAGCGCCGTCAGCGTCGTCATGATGATCGGCCGGAACCGCTCCACGCAGGCTTCGCGTATCGCCTCTTCCGGCGTCATGCCCCGCTCGCGCTGTGCGTCCAGTGCGAAGTCGACCAGCATGATCGCGTTCTTCTTGACGATGCCCATCAGCAGCACAATGCCCACGATGCTGAGCACGCCGAGATCGGTGCCGGTGATGAGGATGGCGAGCAGGGCGCCCAGGCCCGCCGACGGCAGGGTGGACATGATGGTCAGCGGGTGGAGCAGGCTTTCGTAGAGCACGCCGAGAACGATGTAGATCGACAGCAGGGCGGCGCCGATCAGCGCCGGCTCGCTGGCCAGAGACTGCATGAACAGCTTGGCGTTGCCCTCGAACTGCACCTGCACGGAGGGCGGCGGCGACAGTTCGGCGACCACGGCTTTTGCGCGCTCGATGGCGGTGCCGAGCGCCAGGCCGGGCTTGAGGTTGAAGCCGATCTCGCCCGCCACGCGCTGCGCGTCGTGCACCACGTTCAGCGCCACGATGCCGTAGGTGAGGTGGGCCACCGCCCCCAGCGGCACCGGCTGGCCGGTATCGGCACCGACATAGACGTGGTCGAGGTAGTGCGGGTCGCGCTGCAGCCAGGGCAGGGTTTCGAGGATGACGCTGTACTGGTTGCGCTGCGTGTAGATCGTCGAGACCGGCCGCTGCGCGAGCGCGTTGCTCAGGGCGACGTCGATGGAGGCGGCCGAGACGTGCAGGCGCGCGGCGGCCTCTCGGTCGATCGTCAGCGTCGCCTGCGGGGACGCGGAATCCTGGTCCGAGGTGACTTCCAGGAATCCCGGCTCGTGCTGCAGCCGGGTTTCGATCTTCGATTCCCACAATCCCAGCTCTTCCAGGCTCTGGCCCACGACGTTGAAGCTGTACTCGCCGCCGCCGCCCTGCTTGTTGCCGCCGCCGAAATCGCCAGGCGCGAACAGCGTCGTCTGCAACCCGGCCACCGCCTGCAGCTTGGGCCGCAGCCGCGCGATCACCGCGTTGGCGCGCAGGCGACGTTCGGAGACGGGTTTGAGCGTGATCAGCAGGGTGCCCTGGTTGGCGCTGTCGAACCCGTTGGCCACGCCGACGATGGAGCCGACATTGGCCACCGCCGGATCGGCCAGCAGCACGTCGATGACGCGCCGCTGCAGCCGCGTCATCTCCTCGAACGAGGCGCTGGCTGAACCGAGCGTGGTGCCGCGCAACAGGCCGGTGTCCTGCTCGGCGACGAAGTTTTTCGGCACCGCGCCGTAGAGGAAGAAGGTGACCACGACGGTCAGCAGGGTGACGCCCAGCATGGTCTTGCGATGGCGAAGGCTCCAGTCCGCGCCTCGCATGTAGCGGGTGGTGACGCGCTGGAAGAAATGTTCGATGTTGGCATCGACGCGCCCGAGCCAGCCGGTCGGCGCGCGGTCCGCCAGGCGTCCGCAGACCATGGGCGTGAGCGTCAGCGACACCACGGCGGAGAGGAAGATCGCGATCGTCAGGGTGAAGGCGAACTCGTGGAAGATGCGGCCGAGCAGGCCGCCCATGAACAGCAGCGGGATGAACACCGCCACCAGCGAGAGCGTGATGGAGATGACGGTGAAACCGATCTGCCGCGAGCCCAGCAGCGCCGCTTCCAGCCGGCCCATGCCCTGCTCGCGCAAACGGGTGATGTTCTCGATCATCACGATGGCGTCGTCCACGACGAAGCCGACCGAGATCGTCACCGCCATCAGCGAGTAGTTGTTCAGCGAGAACCCCATCGCCCACATGCCCGCCGCTGTGCCGGCCAGCGAAAGCGGCACGGTGACGGCGGCGGCGACCGTCGCCGCCAGCCGGCGCAGGAACAGCATGACGGTCAGCAGCACGAGCGCGCCGGTGATGAGCAAGGTGAGCTTCACGTCGTTGGTGCTGGCGCGTATCGTCTGCGTGCGGTCGTCCAGGATGGTCAGCGTGATGTCGGGCGAGATCCAGCGCCGCATCTGCGGCAGCAGCGCGCGCAGCCGGTCCACCGTGTCGATGATGTTGGCGCCTGGGATCTTGTAGAGGCGCAGCAGGATGGCGGGCTTGTGGCCGTCCCAGGCGGCCAGGCGCAGGTTGCTGATGCTGTCGCTGACATGCGCCACGTCGGACAGGCGCAGCACCGCGCCGTTCTTCGCCTTCAGCACCACGCGGCCATACGCGGCCGCACGGTCGATCTGGCCGTTGATGGCGATCTCCTCCGCCCGCCGCGGCCCCTGGAAGCTTCCGGTGGGCTCGAGCACGTTGGCGTTGACGATCGCCTGGCGCACGTCGTCGGCGGAGATGCCGGCCGCGCGCAGCGCGCCGGGGTCGAGCTGCACGCGGATCGCCGGCGTCTGCCCGCCGTCGATCTGCACGCGGCTGACGCCCTGCACCTGGGAAAAGCGTTGCTGCAGCACGGTGTCGGCGGCCTCGTAGATGCGGCCGATGGAGAGGTGGTCTGACGACAGGGCGATCGTCATGATCGCCGGGTCGGCCGGGTTGAACTTCTTGTAGCTCGGCCGGACCGGCAGGCCCGAGGGCAGGTCGGTCTGCGCCGCGTTCAGCGCGGATTGCACCTCGCGTGCGCCGTCATCGGTGCTGCGGTCAAGGTCGAACAGCACGATGACGTTGGCGTTGCCGGTCGAGCTGGTCGAGAACATGTCCGACACGCCGCCGATCTCGCCGATGCGCCGTTCCAGCGGGGCGGCGATGGAGTTCGCCATGGTGGCGGGGTCGGCGCCGGGGCGGGAGGCGAACACCACGATAGCCGGCACGTCCACGTTGGGCAGGGCGGCGACGGGGAGGAACTGATAGGCGACGATCCCGGCGGCCAGCATGCCGATCGAGAGGAGGATGGTCGCGACCGGGCGGAGAATGAAGAGGCTGGAGAAGTTCATCACCTCATTCCGCCAACGCCACCTGCGCGGTGGACCCACCGGGCGCACGCCGGCGTAGTCGCTCGAACCCGACATAGATCGCGGGCGTCGTGTACAGCGTCAGCACCTGGCTCAGCAGCAAACCGCCGACGATCGTGACGCCCAGCGGCCAGCGCAGCTCCGAGCCGGTGCCGCGGTCGAAGACCAGCGGCAGCGAGCCGAGCAGGGCGGCGGCCGTCGTCATCATGATCGGCCGGAATCGCAGCACGCAGGCCTCCACCGCCGCGTCCTCCGGGCAGAGCCCGCGCGTGCGCTCCGCCTCAAGCGCGAAATCCACCACCAGGATGCCGTTCTTCTTCACGATGCCCATCAGCAGCACGATGCCGACCAGCGCCACGATGGAGAGGTCCGCGCCGGTGACCATCAGGGCCAGCAGCGCGCCGATGCCGGCCGACGGCAGGGTGGACAGGATGGTGACGGGGTGGATGAAGCTTTCGTAGAGCACGCCGAGCACGATGTAGATCACCGCGATGGCGGCCAGGATCAGCCAGGGTTCGGCGGCCAGGCTGCGCTGGAACTCCGCCGCGTCGCCCGAGTAGGCGCCGACGATGGTGGCCGGCAGCCCGATCCCGGCCTCGGCCGACTGCACGGCGGCCACCGCCCGGCCGAGCGAGGCGCCAGCGCGCACGTCGAAGCTGATCGTCACCGAGGGGAACTGCGACTGGTGGGTGATCACCAGCGGCGCGGTGCGTCGCACCAGGCGGGCCACCGCCATCAGCGGCACCTGAGCGACCGTGTTGGTGGTGGCGACCGTGCTGGTGGCGATCTGCGCCGCGCCGTTGGCGCCGAAGCTCGCGACGGTGCCGGGCACACGCAGCTTCTCGAGCGAGCCGGGGTCGGCGATCCAGGCGGGGTCGGCCTGCATCACCACGCGGTACTGGTTGCTCTGCTGGTAGATCGTGCTGACCTGGCGCTGGCCGAACGCGTCGTAGAGCACGTCCTCGATCGCCTGCATGGTCACGCCCAGCCGCGTCGCGCGGTCGCGATCGACCACGATCTCGGTCGCGAAGCCGTCATCCTGCTGGTCGCTGGTGACGTGCGCCAGGTCGGGTGATTGCCGCAGCCGGCCGATCAGCAGCGGCGCCCAGTGGGCGAGCTCGTCGGCATCCGTGTCGGTCAGCGTGTACTGGTACTGCGTGCGGCTGATCCGTGCGCCGATCTGGATGTCCTGCACCGGCTGCATGAACACCGACAGGCCGGGCACGCCGGCCAGCGCCGCCTGCAACCGCGCGATCACCGCGGCCACCCCGTCGCGCTGGCGTCGCGGCCGCAGCACGATGGACAGGCGCCCGACATTGGGGGTGGGGTTCACGCTGCCGGCACCGACCAGGGAGCCGACGCTTTCGACCGCCGGGTCGCGCTCCACGATGTCGGCCGCCCGCAGCTGCAGCGCCGACATCGCCGGCACCGAGATGTTTTGCGCCGCCTCCGTGGTGGCGATGATGGCGCCGGTGTCCTGCTGCGGCAGGAAGCCTTTCGGCACCACCACGTAGAGCGCCACCGTGCCCACCAGCGTCAGCACGGCGATGGTCAGAACCAGTCCCTGGTGGCGCAGGCTGACCACCAGGCTGCGCCGGTAGCGGTCCAGCACGCCGCCGAAGAAGCGTTCGGTGCGGGTGGGCGGCCGGTCGCGGAACGGGCGCAGCAACCGGCCGCACATCATCGGCGTCAGCGTCAGCGAGACCACGGCCGAGACGGCCACCGCCACCGAGAGGGTGACCGAGAACTCCTTGAACAGCCGGCCGACCACGCCGCCCATGAACAGCAGCGGGATGAACACCGCGATCAGCGAGACGGTGAGCGAGACGATGGTGAAGCCGATCTGCCCGGCGCCGCGGAACGCGGCCTCCAGCGGCGGCACTCCGTCCTCGATGTAGCGTACCACGTTCTCGATCATCACGATGGCATCGTCCACCACGAAGCCCGAAGCGACGGTCAGCGCCATCAGCGAGAGATTGTCCAGCCCGTAGCCGAGCCAGTCCATCGCGCCGAACGTGCCGATCAGGCTGAGCGGCAGCGCCACGGCGGGGATCAGCGTCGCGCGCCAGCTGCGCAGGAACAGGAAGATCACGCCCACCACCAGCAGCATCGACAGCAGCAGCGTGCGCTGCACGTCGGCGACCGACGCGCGGATCGTCTGGGTGCGATCGGCCGCCAGCGCCATGTGCAGGCCTGGCGGCAGGGCGCGGGTCAGCTCCGGCAGCTCGCGTTTCACGGCGTCGACGGTGCCGACGATGTTGGCGCCGGGCTGCCGCTGCACGTCCAGCAGGACGGCCGGGTGGGCGCCGCCCTTCTTGTCGTAATACCAGGCGGCCACACGGTCGTTCTCCACCCCGTGCACCACGGTGCCGACATCGCTGAGGCGCACGGCGGCGCCGGCGCGCCAGGTGAGGATCAGGTTGCGGTAGGCCTCGGGCGTCAGCAGCTGGTCGTTGGTGCCGACGGCGTAGGCGAGATGCGTGCCGTTGAAGCTGCCCTTGGCGCCGCTGACGTTGCCCGCCACGATGGCGGTGCGCACGTCCTCCATCGACAGGCCGTAGGAGGCCAGGCGCGCGGGATCGAGCTGCACGCGTATCGCGGGCTTCAGGCCGCCCTGCACCACCACGCGCCCGACGCCGTCGATCTGGCTGAGCTTTGGCTGCAGCAGCGTGTCGGCGGCGTCCGCCACCTGGTCCACCGGCACCGTGTCGCTGGTGATGGCGAGCGACAGGATCGGCGCGTCGGCCGGGTTCACCCGGTTGTAGGTGGGCGGGTAGGGCAGGGTGGCGGGCAGCACGCCCTGGGCGGTGTTGATCGCCGCCTGCACGTCCTGCGCCGCGCCGTCGATGCTGCGTGTCAGGTCGAATTGCAGGGTGATCTCGCTGGTGCCGACCGCCGAGCTGCTCTGCATGGTGGTGATGCCGTTGATCTGGCCGAGCTGCCGTTCCAGCGGTGCCGTCACCAGGGTGGACATCGTCTCCGGCCCGGCGCCGGGGTAGGCGGTGGTGACCACGATGGTCGGGAAGTCCACCTGCGGCAGGGCGGAGACCGGCAGGGCGTTGTAGCCCAGCGCCCCGCCGAGCAGGACGGCGATGGCGAGCAGCGAGGTGGCGACCGGGCGGGCGATGAAGGGCGCGGAGAGGGACATGCGGACCAGTCTAGGCCGGGAACGGCCATTGGCCCAGATTGCCGCGTTGCGACGGCGTAACCCTGGGATGCCGGTTGCGTGACGCGTTCGTGGCGGGCCTACCGCTTCTTCTGTGTCGCGGCGGTCAGCGTGGTGCCGGCGGTCGGCGCAGTCCTCGGCGGTGTCGGGGTCGTGCACGCGCTGGCCGTTTCACCGATTACGACGATTGCCTCGCCAGACGGCGCATTTCGCGTTGCCCTGTTCTCGGCCGGACAAGGGCTTGCGAGCCGGCCCTATCGTCGCGACCGCCCGTTCGGCGTAGGCTGACGAGCGTTCCGAGGAGCTGCGCATGCACTACGTCAATCTGGGGCACACCGGCCTGAAGGTCTCGCGCATCGCGCTCGGCTGCATGACCTATGGCGAGCCGGGGCGTGGCACGCACGAGTGGACGCTGCCGGAAGCCGAGAGCCGGCCCTACATCGCGCGCGCCCTGGAACTCGGCATCAACTTCTTCGACACGGCGAACGTGTACTCGGCAGGATCGAGCGAGGAGATACTGGGCCGCGCGCTGCGCGACACGCCGCGCCACACGCTGGTGGTGGCCACCAAGGTGCACGGCGCCATGCATGACGACGCGAACGGGCGCGGCCTGTCGCGCAAGGCGATCCTGGCCGAGATCGACGCGAGCCTCGGGCGCCTGGGAATGGACTACGTGGACCTGTACCAGATCCACCGCTTCGATCCGGAGACGCCGATCGAGGAGACGCTGGAGGCGCTGCACGACCTCGTGCGTGCCGGCAAGGTGCGCTACCTCGGCGCGTCCTCGATGTATGCCTGGCAGTTCTGCCGCGCGCTCTACGTGGCCAAGCTGAACGGCTGGACGCGGTTCGTGTCCATGCAGAACCACCTCAACCTGCTCTACCGCGAGGAGGAGCGCGAGATGCTCGGCCTGTGCCGCGAGGAGGGGGTGGGGGTGATCCCGTGGAGCCCGCTGGCGCGCGGCCGCCTGACGCGCCCGTGGACCGAGGCACCGCCCACGAAGCGGGCGGAGACCGACCAGTTCGGCAAGACGCTCTACCGCGGCGCCGAGGACAGCGACCGTGCCATCGTCGGCGCCGTGGGGCAGATCGCCCGGGAGCGCGGCGTGCCGATGGCGCAGGTGGCACTCGCCTGGGTGCTGGCCCAGCCGGGCGTGACCGCGCCGATCGTGGGCGCCAGCAAGCCGCACCACCTGGAGGACGCGGTGGCCGCACTGGACTTGGCGTTGTCGGACGACGAGATCGACCGGCTGGAAGCCGACTACGTCCCGCGCCGCGTCGCCGGCTTTCAGTAGAGGGGATCGAGCATGAACCATCACAGGCGCACCCTGGCCGGCCAGGTCCTGCACCCCGAAACGCTGATGATGGGGTTCGGCTACGACCCCGCGCTGTCCGAAGGCTCGGTCAAGGTGCCGATCTTCCAGACCAGCACCTTCGTGTTCCGCTCGGCCCAGCACGGCAAGGCGTTCTTCGAGCTCGTCGCCGGCCTGCGCGAGCTGCGCGAGGGCGAGCAGCCCGGGCTTATCTACTCGCGCTTCAACAACCCGGACCTCGAGATCCTCGAAGACCGGCTGACGGTGTGGGACGGGGCGGAGGCGGCGCTGGTGTTCGCCAGCGGCATGGCGGCGATTGCCACCACGCTGCTGAGCGTGGCACGCCCCGGCGACGTGGTGTTCTACAACGCGCCGATCTATGGCGGCACCGAGACGTTGCTGATGAAGGTGCTGCCGCAATTCGGCATCCAGGGTTTCGAGTTCGCCGGCAACCTGGCACCGGACGAGATCGCCGCGCGCCTGGACGAGGCACGCGCGGCGTGCAAGCCGGGCGGGCGAGTGGCGGCGTTCATGCTGGAGACGCCGGCCAACCCGACCAACGACCTGATCGACATCGCGCATTGCGCGTCGCTGGCCGCGACCCTGTCGGACCAGCCGGGCGGACGGCCGGCGGTGATCGTGGACAACACGTTCCTGGGGCCGCTGTGGCAGTCGCCGCTGGCGCACGGCGCGGACATGGTGATCTACTCGCTGACGAAATACGTGGGTGGGCACAGCGACGTCGTGGCCGGCGCGGTGCTGGGTTCGCGCGCGGCGCTCAAGCCGATCCGCTCGATGCGCAGCGCGTTCGGCACGATGAGCGACCCGCATACCGGCTGGCTGCTGATGCGCAGCCTGGAGACGCTGGAACTGCGCATGACCCGCGCCGGCGAGAACGCCGGCCGCGTCGCTGGCTTCCTCGCCAACCACCCTGGCATCGAGAAGGTCGGGTTCCTCGGGCACCTGGCGGCGGGCTCGCGCGAGGCGGACCTGTACGGGCGCCAGTGCAGCGGCCCGGGATCTACGATCAGCGTCTACGTGAAGGGCGGCGAGGCGGAGGCGTTCGCCTTTCTCGACCGTCTGTCGCTGATCAAGCTGGCGGTCAGCCTGGGTGGAACGGAGAGCCTGGCCTCGCACCCGGCGGCGATGACGCACATCGCGGTGCCGGCGGAGCGCAAGCGGCGCTTCGGGCTGCTGGACAATCTGGTGCGTATATCCATCGGCGTGGAGCACCCCGACGACCTGATCGCGGATCTGCGCAACGCGCTGAGTTGATGTGCTGATCAAGCAAATTCATTGGAGAGGCGTTCATGCCGTTCGATCACGCCGGGTTTTTCGACAAGCCGGAGCCGCCAAAACGCCCAGTCATGAGCGACAACACGGCCACCGTGCTGATCATCGTGTTCGCGGCCACCCTGCTGGTGATGCCGATCTCGCTGGCTGCCTTCGTGGACATCGTCCTTTATTGGCGCGGGAGCTGAACCAGGAAGACAAGGTCTGCTTTTTTGACAAGCAGCAAACAACTTTCGGTCGTGCTGCCGCGGAGGTCTATGCCCACACCCGGCCAGCAGGCGAAACTTGCTTCCCTTACGCCGGCTCCAACACGTGAATCACCCGGCTCGCAACCATCCCTTTGGTCTTTCTGCCGTACTCCACCATGTGCGGCGCCACGGAATGGGCGCGTAGCGCGTCGGCATTCTCCCAGGTCTCCAGCACCATGAACGAGTCCTCGCCGATCTTGGCCTGGAACGACCCGAGATCGGGCGCGTCCACCACCGGCTGGTAGGCGATGCAGCCCGGCTCGGCGCGCACCGCAGGCAGGTTCTCGCGAAACACCGCCAGCATCGCGTCGCGCTGGCCGGGATGGGCGGTGAGGATGGCGACGACGTGGATCATGGTGTGAGCGCCTATGTCGGTGACCGAGACTATCACGGTCGCGGGGCAAATCGAAACCGCCACGGAGCAGGCGGCTTTGAATTGGACCACTCTATGGTCCATGTTTCTTTCCAATCGAGGTGACATCATGAACGTGTCGGTGAGCGACGCGAAAGCGCAGCTTACGGAGCTGGTGCGGCGGGCGGAGGCGGGTGACGAGGCCGCCCGTCGACATGGAGGCACGCCGGCGTGTGCTGGACGAGGTGATGGCCTCGGCGGCCCGCAGCAAGACGCCCGGGCCAGGCAGCGCCGAGCTTCAGGACGCCCTCTACGATGAGGGCGGATGCCGGCCTGAACGTCGGTGACTGTTTGCCTACGAGGTCGCCGCTCACAACGACTGCCCGTTGCTGTTCATCGGCAAAGATTTCTCCAAGACCGATCTGGTCAGCGTCCTATAGGGCAGTAAACCACTGAGCTTAGACATGCCGTGGCCGCCGCCGCCATGTGCGGAGGCACCCTATGAGGCTTCCCGTAACTTGGCTGTCCGCCAAGCCGCCTCCATCTTGGCGAGCGTACCTTCGGCGGGCGTGCGCCCTTCCTCGGCCAGGCTCTGCTCCACCGCGTTGAACCGTCGCGCGAACTTGTCGTTGGCGCCGCGCAGGCAGGTCTCGGGGTCCAATCCCAGCTTGCGCGCCAGGTTGGCCAGCACGAACAGCATGTCGCCCAGCTCGTCGGCCAGGCGCGCGGGATCGGCCTCCGGCAGCTCGGCGCGCAGCTCGGCCACCTCCTCGTCCAGCTTGTCGAGCACCGCGGCCGCGTCCGGCCAGTCGAACCCGACGCGGGCAGCGCGCCTGGTCAGCTTTTCGGCGCGGGTCAGCGCCGGCAGGCCCACCGGCACGCCGGCCAGCGCGCCGTGCTCGGCACGGTCGCGCCGCTCGGCCGCCTTGTGCGCCTCCCACGCCTCGGTCTGCACGGCGGCGTCGCGCGCGGCGGCGTCGCCGAACACGTGCGGGTGGCGGCGCACCATCTTGTCGCCGATGGCGCGGGCCACGTCGGCAAACGCGAAGCGCCCCGCCTCCTCCGCCAGGCGGGCGTGGTAGACCACCTGGAACAGCAGATCGCCGAGCTCGTCCGGCAGGGCGGCGAAATCGGCGCGCGCGATCGCGTCGGCCACCTCGTAGGCCTCCTCGACCGTGTAGCGGGCTATGGTGGCGAAATCCTGCGCCCGGTCCCAGGGACAGCCAGCCACCGGGTCGCGCAGCCGCGCCATGATGTCCAGCAGTCGGCCGACCTGCTGCTCGGCATCCGACATCGGCTCCCTCCGTCCATTGGCCACGCCCCCACATGACGCGGGGCGGGGCGGGCGGCAAGGCACCCGGCCTCGCGGTCCGGATGCCTCGACCCTGCCGTACCGGTCGGCTAGCCTTTCATCATGACACGCCGACCCAACCCGAATGGCGGCCAGCGCGACGATGAGCGGTAGCCTGGCCGAATTTCTAAGGGCGGTGTTCCGACGGCCGGGCAAGCGTGTCGCCCAGGCCGACGTCTCGGCTCGCCCGCCGGCCATGGCCGACCAGCCGACCGGTTCCGATGCCGTGGCCTATCATCGTGTCAAGGCGCTGGATGGGGGCTGGCTCACCGCCGAGGCGGCGGGGGATGCGCTGGTCGTCTCGGCGCTGGACCAGGCCCTGGCGGTGATCGCCGTCATCCCCGCCGCGATGCCGCATCTCTGCCTGCTGATGGCACCCGACGGACGCGTGCTGCGCCTGCGGAACGACCCGATGCGGTCCATCGCCGTTTCCACCCGCCTGCTGCAGACCGATACGCGCGGCGTGGTGCGGCTCCGTTATCCGCTCGGTGGCGCGCAATTCCTGACCGTGCACGCGACGAGCGGCGTGCCGGACCTGCGCTTCGAGGGTGACGGCAACGCCAGGCAGGCGGTGTTCTGCCTGACGCCGATTGCTGAGAACGACGTGCCGGCCGGGCTGCGCGCCCCGGCCGCCGAAATCGGTGCCGCCGCAAGCGATGGCCTGCGCGCCACCACCCTGCTGGCAAGACTGCGTCGCGGCGCGCTGCGGGCGGAGCTGGCCGAAACCCTGGTGCGGGTCATGCCGCGCGAGGAGATGTCCGAACTGGCGCGCAGGCTGCTGCAGCAGGCGAGCGAGAGGGCGCTGCTGCGGCGCGCCATGCCGGGCGATCCGTGGCTGCAGGACAAGCTGCCGCAGCTGGCCTCCTGGTGCGAGAGCCGGGCAGGGGTTTCGCCCGACGGCACCGCCGTCTCGCCGGCGAGCGACGAGGCGATGCTGCTGCCCGCCTCCGCCAGCGGCCTGGTGCCGGCCGGCCTGGCCGTGCAGGCCCTCGCCCGCCGCCAGGTGCTGCCGCGTCGCACCGCCTGCGTGCTGGCCTCCGCGCGCAACGAGGGCGCCTACCTGCTGGACTGGGTGTCCTACCACCTCTCGATCGGCTTCGAGCACATCTTCCTCTACACCAACGAGAACGAGGACGGCTCCGACACGCTGCTGGAGACGCTGGCCCGGCACGGCGTGGTCACGCTGGTGCGCAACGCCCGCACGCCCTCGATCGGCCCGCAGCTGAAGGGCTACACGCATGCGCTGACCATGCTGCCGCAGATCCTGGATTTCCGCTGGACCGCGGTGCTGGACCTGGACGAGTACGTCGGCTTCGACGCCCGCATCTTCGACAGCATCGGCGATTTTCTCGGGTTGCAGGAATCGCAGCCGGTCGATGCGGTGGCGCTGTGCTGGGTGATGTTCGCCGGCCTGCCCGGGGATGTCTGGTCGGCCGAATCCACGCTGCGGCGTTTCACCCGGCGTCAGCGCGGCGTCCACGAACTCGTCAAGTCGCTGATCCGGACACGGCTGTTCTGGTACAGCCAGCCGCATTTCCCGACCGCGACGCTGGACGCGCCGTTCGCCTACCGGTCGGCCGACGGCGCACTGCATCATCATCCGCTGATCCCGGGCCGGGGTCCCGCCGTCTCGCCCGCGCCTTCGGCGGAGCACGCCTGGATCAACCACTACATGCTGCGCACCGCCGACGAGGCCCTGTGGAAGTGGGGGCGCGGCCGCGGCGACCTCGCCTCCGGCAACCCGGAGAGCCTCAGGCCGCTGGAGTTCATCGCGAGCAGCTTCCTCGACCTGGCGCAGCCGGAACTGCTGGTGGAGGACAGGCGAGTCCTCGATTGCGCGCGCGGGCAGGGGGCGGTGCTGGACAGCCTGCTCCGGCTGCCCGGCATCGCCGACTCCGATGCGGCGCTGAAGGCGAGTTTCGCCAGCCAGCTCGCCGTCACCCGCACCGCCTTCCTGGCCAACGGGCTGCCGCCCAACGCGTCCGACATCGTGCGGCACTTCCGCGACCTGATCGCCGATCGGCATGAAGCGGCATGACCGACCTCATTCAAACCACCCGACCCAGCAAGGGACCCACATGCGTCATGGCCTTCTCTGCGCTCTGCTCTGCCTGTCCGGACCGGCGATGAGCGCCCCCCCGGCTCTGACCAGGCCAACCCTGACCGACCTGCAGGCCGCGCTGGCGGCGGGAACGACCACCTCCGAGCAGGTCGTGCAGGGCTACCTGTCGCGGATCGAAGCGGTGGACCGCAACGGACCGGCGCTGCAGGCGGTGCTGGCGATCAACCCCCGGGCGCTCGCCGACGCCCGTGCGCTGGATGCCGAGCGGCGGGCGCACGCGCTGCGCGGCCCGCTGCACGGCATCCCGGTCCTGCTCAAGGACAACATCGAGACGGCCGACCCTATGCCGACCACCGCCGGCTCCTGGGCGCTGCGCGACAATCTTTCGGGGCGGGACGCGACGTTGGTCGCCAAGCTCAGGGCAGCCGGCGCGATCGTGCTCGGCAAGACCAACCTCAGCGAGTGGGCCAACATGCGCGGCTCTCGCTCGGTCAGCGGATGGAGTGCGGTGGGCGGTCTGACCCGCAACCCGTGGTCGACGGACCGTTCTGCTTGTGGCTCCAGCTCGGGGAGCGGGGCTGCGATGGCCGCCGGGCTGGCTGCCGCCGCGGTGGGCACCGAAACCGACGGGTCGGTCACCTGTCCCGCCTCGGTGAACGGGGTGGTGGGGTTCAAGCCGACGCTCGGCCTCGTCTCGCGGCACAACATCGTGCCCCTGGCGCACAGCCAGGACACGGCCGGGCCGATGGGCCGCAGCGTGCGAGACGTGGCCGTGCTGCTGGGGGTGATGGCGGGCAGCGATCCGGCCGACCCCGCTACCAAGGATGCCGATGCGCACCGGGCGGACTACACGGCCGGCCTCGATGCCGGAGCCTTGCGCGGCCGCCGGATCGGCGTGATGCGCTTCGAGGCCGGCTTCAGCCCCGAGACCGACGCCGTGTTCGCCCGCGCCCTGGACGTGCTGCGTCGGGCGGGCGCGACCCTGGTCGAGATCGACAAGCTGCCCGAGGTTCCCGGCGGTGGGCCGGACGCGATCGGCGACGCTGAGCTGATCGTGCTGCTCACCGAACTGAAGGCAGACCTCGCGTCCTATCTCTCCACCACGCCCCCCGCCGTCCAGGCGCGCACGCTGGCCGACCTGATCACGTTCAACCACCTTCATGCCGAGCGTGAGCTCGGCCTGTTCGGCCAGGAGCTGTTCGAGAAGGCCCAGGCAACGCACGGGCTGGACGACCCTACCTACCTTGCAGCTCGCGCCACCTCGCTTCGCCTGGCCGGCCGTGACGGCATCGACCGCATGCTGGCCGGCCAGAAGCTCGACGCGCTGGTTGCGCCGACGGCCGGTCCGGCCTGGGTGGTGGACACGGTAAACGGGGACCATTCCTCGGGTCAGACGAGCACGCTGCCGGCGGTGGCGGGCTACCCGCATTTGTCGCTGCCGATGGGGCTCGTGTCCGGGCTGCCGGTCGGTCTCTCGATCGTCGGCCCGGCCTGGTCCGACGCGCGCATGCTGGCCTACGGCTACGCGTTCGAACAGGCGCTGGGGTTGCAGGCCGAGCCCAGCCTGGGTCCGGTTCCGATAGCGACCGCCCTGCTCAAGCCGGCCCTGGGGCGTCCCTGAGACGCGGGGGTGCCAGCTTGCCTATGGAGGCACGAAGGGCGTTCTCTCGAAGAAAAAAGCGAGAAACTTTTGGTCATGCTGTCGGGGAGGTTGCTGCGGGCACCCGACCGCGCCAGCTCGCGTCAGGTCTCGTGGTCGGGGTGCTGGAAGCTGACCAGGCCGGCAAATTTCTGATCGGTCGGGTTGGCGGGAAGGGTGGGCAGCTCGTCGACCCAGGGCAGACGCGCTTCGCGGCCGGACGCCTCGACTGGGCTGGCGTGTTCGGGATGGTCGAGACTGCCTGTCGTGACCTCGATCCTGTCCTCGCCTAGTCCCTGGTAAGTCAGCGGTGTGCCGCAGCGGGCGCAAAAGCCGCGCAGTGCCATCGACGAGCTCTGGAACAGGGCAGGGGTGCCGCGAGTCCAGCCGATGTCCGCGGCCTCGACCATAGACAGAGCCGCAAACGGGCCGCCGACCGCCTTCTGGCACATGCGGCAGTGACAGACGGAGTTCCGTGGTCGGGCAAACAGCGCGTAGCGTATAGCGCCGCACTGGCAGCCGCCCGTCATCACCGGTTTGCGTTCACGGTCGGCCATGCCGGTATCTCCAGACGTTTCGACCATTTGATACCAGGTGCGGAGACATGAAAAAGGCTGCCGGCGTGAACCGGCAGCCTTCAAATCATCGGCGGCCAACGCTGACCGTCTCACATTTCGGAGACGCTGCCGGCTTCCGGGCCCTTTGCGCCCTGGCGGACGGACACGCGGACTACCTGGCCCTCGTTGAGGGTGCGCAGGCTGCCGAGAACCGACATGTGCACGAAGATGTCCTTGCCGCCATCCTGGGGAGCAATGAAGCCGAACCCCTTTGTCGGGTTGAACCATTTCACCGTGCCGGTCGTCTCGACCGTTGGGCCGGACGGCGCCGCGCGATCACGTGGGCCGGCCGAGGGGGAACGCGGCGCACGCGACGGAGCGGCCGTGCTGGTGTCGACACTGACCACCTCGGTCACCTGCAGACCTTTCTGGCCGGGACCGACCCGCACCTCCAGAGACGCGCCTTCGCTGACTGCGTCGTGTCCCGCTCTCTGCAGCACGGCACAGTGAAGGAAAGCGTCGCCGGAGCCGTCGCCCATTGCGACGAACCCGAACCCCTTTTCGGGGTTGAACCACTTGACCGTCGCGGATTGTGTCGGACCGAACGCTGCGGGAGAACTGGATCGTCCTCCGCCTCCGTTCAGGGCACCCCAGTTGATGTCGGGGGCGGAAGGCTGGTCGTCATCGAAGCCACGGCGGCGTGGCTGGTAGGGTCGGCGTGCAGGTTGGGACATTCTCTCATTTCACAAAACAGCGCGAAAAACACATACGCTATCACGCGCACGGTTCAACCTACCTTATCGCGGAGTTCTGAAATAGTCACGCTTTCGCGCGTAGACCCAGTCCGAGGTCGACCGATATAGAACGCAGAAGGGATATTATGCCAACTCCCAGCCACGTTTCTGGTTGCCGCGTTTCCGGTTATCGGCTTTCTACGCGGATTATCAGACCATCATGCGCCGGCTCCAGGCCTCGAGGCAGATGCGTGCGCATCCACGCCCAATCGAGATCGTAGCCCATATGCGTCAGGATGACCCGTTCGATGCCCAGCTCGGACCGCCATCGCGCTACCTGCGCGACGTCGGCGTGGGTCAAATGCGGTTCGCGCTGGAAGCAGCCGACCAGCCAGGTCTTGACCCCGACCAAGGTCTGCTTGGCTTGCGCGTCGAGGCGGACGACATCGGTGGAATACGCGAAATCGCCGACGCGCAGCCCAAGGGTCGGCATCACGTGATGGTCCTGCTCGAAGGTGCGGACGTGCAGACCGCACGGGCCGATCGTCTCGCCTGGGCTGATGACGCAGAAATCTAGAACCGGCCGGTAGAAGTTCGGCGGCGTCCAGGGGCGGAAAACGTATTCGAAGCGCCGGGTCAGGTCGTCGCGCGTCGCCGCCGTGGCGTAGGTGGGAAGCGGGTGGCCGGCCACCCGGTTCAGCAGCCGCACGTCGTCCAGGCCGGCTATGTGGTCGGCATGGGCGTGGGTAAAGATGATCGCGTCGATTCTGGGAATCGCCGCGGCCAGTAGCTGCATTCGCATGTCGGGTCCGGTATCGACCAGGAGGCGGCCTTGCGGCCCCTCAATCACGATGCTGGACCGGGTGCGGCGATTACGCGGCTCTTCGGGGTCGCAGGCGCCCCAATCCCCTCGCCCGTCCGAACCGCCCAGGCTCGGCACGCCGGCCGACCCACCACAGCCGAGCACCGTCACCAGCAAATTACACGGCCTTGCGAAACAGGCGGTGGAAGTTGCCGGTGGTCAGTTCCGCCAGGACATCGTCCGTCAGGCCGCGTAGACCCGCCAGGACGCTTGCGGTTCGCGTCACGAAGGCGGGCTCGTTCCGCTTGCCCCTGAATGGCACCGGCGCCAAATAAGGCGAGTCGGTCTCCACCAACAGCCGGTCCGCTGGAAGACTCGCAGCGATCTCTCTCAATTCGCTGGATTTCGGAAAGGTCAGGATGCCCGAGAAGCTGACGTAACCACCGATCGCGACTGCTTCCTCTGCCAACCTACGCCCTGAGCTGAAGCAGTGCAGCAGGAACTCGAACCGACCGCCCTGATCCTGCTCTTCTTGCAAGATTGTCAGCGTATCCTCGTCGGCATCGCGGGTATGGATGCAGATCGGGATTCCGGCCAGGCGGGCCGCCCGTATCTGCCTGCGGAACGTCTCCGCTTGTCGGTCACGTGGCGCGTTCCCGTGACAATAATCCAACCCTGCCTCGCCAAGGCCAATCACCCCAACCTGCGAGGCGAGTGCTGCAAGCACCTGTTCCTGCGGTAACTCCTCGTCTGCGGCATAATGCGGATGGGTGCCGATCGTACACCACAGGCCGTCCTGCCCGTCGATCAGGGCGAGTTGCTCGGAAGCTCGGGACAACCGCGTTCCTATCGTCACCAGACCCACGACCCCGGCCGCCTGGGCGCGGGCCATGATTTGGGGCCGTTCCTCAGCCGAGTAAGTGTCAAGGTGACAGTGAGAATCGATGAGTATCAAAGCATTACACCTGGCTCTCAACCCAACGTGGGAATATCCCCTGAGGCGGTGGCAGTGTGATCAGGTCGGGCGTCGAGTGTTCCAAAGACGCGAAGTCGCGCGCGGACGCCGCGATCCCAAGCTGATCCAGCAGGCGCGCCATGCTGTCGGGCATGAAGGGCAGAAGCACGGTCGCCGTCGCCCGCAGCACATCGGCGAGAACGCGAAGCACATGACCCATGCGGACCGGGTCGGTCTTGCGAAGCGACCAGGGCGCCTGGTGGTCGATATAGGCGTTCGCTGCCCGGATGACGCGCCAGACCTCCTCCAGAGCCTCGTGAAGGGCCTGGCGGTCGATCAACGGCCGAAGCCGCATCGGCAACGAGGCGGCCGCGCCGATCAACGCGTCGTCCTCCCGCGTTCGCGGTCCGGCAGCCGGCAGACAAGCGGCGCAGTTCTTCGCGACCAGCGAAAGCGATCGCTGGGCCAGGTTGCCGAGATCGTTGGCGAGTTCAACGTTCATCCGCCCGACCAGGGCACGGGCGGAAAAATCGCCGTCATTGCCGAACGGCACCTCGCGCAGCAGGAAGAAACGCACCGCGTCCAGGCCATAGGTGCCGACCAGAGCCAGCGGATCGACCACGTTGCCGACCGACTTGCTCATCTTGGCCCCCTCGATGGTCCACCATCCATGGGCGAAGATGCGCCGAGGCACCGGCAGGCCGGCCGCCATCAGGAAAGCCGGCCAGTAGATCGCGTGGAAGCGCTGTATGTCCTTGCCGACCAGATGCAGGTCCGCCGGCCAGAACCGCCACAGCGGCCCGCTCTCGTCGGGGTAGCCGAGCGCGGTGATGTAGTTGGCCAGGGCGTCCAGCCAAACGTACATGACATGGGCGGGGTCGCCGGGCACCGGGATGCCCCAGCGGAAGCTGGACCGGCTGACCGACAGGTCGTTGAGGCCGCCGCGTATGAAGCTGAGCATCTCGTTGCGCTTGGACGCAGGACCCACGAAGTCCGGGTTTGCCTCGTAATGGGCAAGCAGCCGATCCTCAAACGCCGAGAGGCGGAACAGGTAGTTGGGCTCCCTCACCCACTCGACCGGCGCACCGGTCGGCGCCACGCGCGAGCCGTCCGCTAGCGTGGTCAAATCGGCTTCGGCGTAGAAATCCTCGTCCCTGACCGCGTACCAGCCCTCGTAATGGCCGAGATAGATGTCGCCGTTCGCGGCCAATTTGCGCCACAGCGCGGTCGCACCCCGATGATGGCGCGGCTCGGTCGTGCGGATGAAGTCGTCGTTCGAGATGTTCAGGCTTTCCAGCATCGTGCGGAACTCGGCTGACACGCGGTCCGAGAATGCCTGAGGGTCGAGCCCCGCGTCGCGCGCCGCCTTTTCCACCTTCTGGCCGTGTTCGTCCGTCCCGGACAGGAAATACGTGTCGATCCCGTCGAGGCGCTTGAACCGGGCGATCACGTCGGCGGCAATGGCGGTGTAGGCGTGGCCGATATGCGGCGAGCCGTTCACGTAGAAGATCGGCGTAGTGAGGTAGAACGTCATGATGTCCTGACGGCGAAGCTGGACGGCACTGGCGGCATCACGCGGAACCGTGCCTCGCACCACGCGCGGGCTGTATCATGCACGCCGCAGCAGCGCCAAACCCATCACCGTCGCCTGCCGCCGATCCATGTTCGACCGTTCCGTCTCCTGGGCAAGCCGGGCGATCGCCTCGGCCGTCTCCGCCCAGAAAAGCGTTGATCCTGCGGCGATCAGCCTGCGCTGGCCGGCATCGGCCGTGCCGCGGACGCTGGCGGTGACGGCGGCGGCAATGCCGTTCTGCAGCAGGCCCATGAAGGTTTCGAACTCCGCCTGCTCGCGCAAGGCATCCGCCATCTCGTAGGCGCGCAGGAGCGACATGTCGGGCCCCGCCTGCAACGCCTCGTTCGCGAGCGCCGCGAGCTGCAGACCGCCCTCCGCCAGAGCCAGCGCCCGGCCCGGCGAGCCCCGGGCCAGCGTCGCCAGCGTCGCGCGGTCGGCCTCCTCCATCTCCGGCAAACTGGTCCGCAGCGCCAGCGCCATGGCCGCGTCGTCCAGCGGCGCCAGAGCGAGGTGGCGGCAGCGGCTGCAGATGGTCGGCAGCAGCCGGCCGGGCGCCGAGCAGACCAGCATCAACACTGCACGGGGGGGTGGCTCCTCCAGCACCTTCAGCAAGGCGTTGGCCGATTGCGGGTTCACGTCCTCGGCGCCGTCGAGGATGACCACGCGCCAGCCGCCCTCGGCGGGCGTCAAATGCAGGAAAGGCGGGATCTCGCGCACGCTCTCGGCAGAGACCTGTTTCTTCAGCCGCTTCTTCTTGTCGTCCCACTCGCGCTCGATGGTCAGAAGGTCGGCATGCGTGTTGGCGGCCACCCGCCGGAACACCGGGTCTGACCGGGCCATGTCCAGCGTGGCCGTGCCGCCGCCCAGCAAGCGCCGGGCAAAGCGGTAGGCGAGCGTCGCCTTGCCGACCCCCTCGGCCCCGGTGATCAGCCACGCGTGGTGCAGCCGCCCGCCGCGCAGCGCGTCGAGCAGCGCGGCTTCGGCAGCCTCGTGGCCGATCAGGCGGTCGGTGTCGCGCGGTCCGGATGACGGCGCGCTCTGGCTGGCGCGAGGTTGGGTTGGCATCTCCCGGCATGATGTCACGTTGCAGTCGGTTGGCGACAGACTGACCGGTCGGGAGAATGAGTGATGGTCGAGACATACGCGGTGTCGTTGCAGGTGAACGGGCATCGCCACGCCTTGCGACTGGACCCGCGGACGACGCTGCTGGATGCCCTGCGCGAGCATCTCGGCCTGACCGGCACGAAGGTCGGGTGCAACCACGGCACCTGCGGCGCCTGCACGGTGCACGTGGACGGCAGCCGGCGGCTGGCCTGCCTGACCCTGGCGGTCGCGGCCGACGGGCATGCCATCACCACCATCGAGGGCCTGGCCAGCCGGGACGGCACCCCGCACCCGATGCAGGCGGCGTTCGTGGCGCACGACGCGCTGCAATGCGGATACTGCACGCCGGGGCAGATCATGTCCGCCATCGCCTGCATCGAGGAGGGGCACGCGCGCACGGATGACGAGATACGCGAGTACATGAGCGGCAATCTGTGCCGCTGCGCCGCCTATCCGAACATCGTGGCCGCCATACGCGATATCGCCTGCAGCACCTCCGGCCTGGCCGCCTGAGGATGCAGCCATTCACCTACGTCCGCGCCGAGACCCTGCACCAGGCGCTGCACGAAGCGTCGCACCCCGGCAGCGCCGTCATGGCCGGCGGCACCACGATGGTGGACCTGATGCGCGGCGACCTCGCGGCGCCGCTTCGCGTGATCGATATCGGTCACCTGCCCGAACTCGCCGCCATCGAGACCGCCGGCCCGGTCCTGCGCTTTGGCGCCCTGGCGCGCATGGCAGACGTGGCCGAGGACGCGACACTGCAGCGCGACTACCCGGCCTTGGTCGAGAGCCTGCAACTGGCCGCCTCGCCGCAGATCCGCAACGTGGCGACGCTGGGCGGCAACATCCTGCAGCGCACGCGCTGCCCCTATTTCCGCAACGGCGTCTCGGACTGCAACAAGCGCGTGCCCGGCTCCGGCTGCTCGGCGCTGGACGGCGAGGATCGCGAGATGGCACTGTTCGGCGTGTCCGACCGCTGCCTCGCCAATTACCCCGGCGATTGGGGTGCGGCCCTCGCGGCGTTCGACACGGCGGTCGAGATCCGCTCCGCCGCCGGCACCCGCATCGTGCCGTTCGGGGCGTTCCATACGCCCTATGGGGAGGACCCGGCGCGCGAGACCGTGCTGGAGCAGGGCGAGATCGTGACAGCGATCACCGTTCAGGCGACGCCGGCGGGACGGCGATCGACCTACGTAAAGGTGCGCGACCGGCAGAGCTACGCCTACGCGCTGGTATCGGCCGCGGTCGCGCTGGAGATGGACGGCGACCGCGTGACCGCGGCGCGCGTGTCGCTCGGCGGGGTGGCCAGCCGGCCCTGGCGTTCGCACGAAGCCGAGGCGGTGCTGACCGGCCGTCCGCTCACCGAGGCGGTGGGCTTGCTCGCCGGCGAAGCGGCCTTTGCCGGTGCACGACCGGGCCGTCACAACGCGTTCAAGGTGGAACTCGGCCGGCGAACCGTCGCCCGCGCCGCCCTCACGGCCAGCCGAAGGAACTGAGAGCATGGACGGAAGCATCGGGCTGCCGGTCGTTCGGCGGGATGCCGCGGCCAAGGCCGGCGGCGTCGCCCAGTACGCGGCGGATTTCCCGCACGCCGGCACGGCCTACGCGGCGCTGACGCTGTCCAAGGTCGCGCGCGGCCGCATCACCCGTATCGACACCAGCGCCGCCGAGGCGGTTCCGGGGGTCCAACTCGTGCTGACCCATCGCAGCCTCAACGAGAGCATCGGCCGCGAGACTTTCACCATGAAGGGCGGGCACATGCAGTCCTCTTTCATGCCGCTCACCTCCGACGCGGTGCACTATGCCGGCCAGATCCTGGCGCTGATCGTGGCCGACACGCAGGAGGCCGCCGAGGAGGCCTCGCGTCACGTCGCGGTCGACACGGCGACCGAGCCGGCCTCCGCCGCGATGGACGATCCCGGCCGAACCGAGCAGCCGGTCGAGGGCAAGGCGCTGGACGTCGGCGATGCCATGGCCGCCTACGCCAGCGCGCCCGTCACCGTCGACGCCACCTATTTGACGCCCGCACAGCACCACAACCCGATCGAGCTCTACGCCACCTCGGCCGAGTGGCGCGACGGCAAGCTGCTCGTGCACGTGCCGAGCCAATGGGTCGTCGGCACGCAGGCCGGGCTCGCCAGCATCTTCGACATCCCCATGGAGGACGTGCACGTCGAAAGCCCCTATATCGGCGGCGGCTTCGGCGGCAAGGCGACGATCCTGCCGCACACGGTGCTGGTCGCGATGGCGGCGCGCCGGCTCGGGCGCCCGGTCAAGCTCGTGGTGCCGCGCGAGGCGATGTTCACCGTGGGCTCGTTCCGCCCGGCCACGCGCAGCCGCGTGCGCCTGGCCGCCGAGCGCGACGGCACGTTGACCGCGGTCATGCACGACCAGGTCGGCCAGAGCGCCGCGATCGACCACGTGGCGTTTCCGGTGACCGAGGTGACCGGGCGTCTCTACGCGTGCGCCAACATACGGACCAGCGAGGCGACGGTCGCGACGGACGTCAACACGCCGGGTTTCCAGCGCGCCCCGGCCGAGGCGCCGGGCTTCTTCGGCTTCGAGTGCGCGATCGACGAGCTGGCCGAGGCTCTCGGCATGGACCCGGTCGGGCTGCGCCTGAAGAACGAGCCGGCCTGCGAGCCGGTGGGCAAGCTGCCCTGGAGCAGTCGCTCGCTGGTGGAGTGCTACCGGCGCGGTGTGGGCCTCTTCGGCTGGGACCGTCGCACCGCAGAGCCGGGCTCCATGGTCGCCGATGACGGAACGCTGATCGGCTGGGGCTGCGCGACCGCCTGCTACCCCTCCGCCTCCGCCCCGTCCCGCGCGCGCATCCGGTTCGCGGCCGACGGCACCTGCACGGTCTCGGTGTCGGCGCACGATCTCGGCACCGGCGCCTACACGATTATGGGCCAGATCGCCGCCGACGTGCTGGGCGTCCCGGACCGCCTGGTCCGCGTGCAGCTGGGCGACACCGACCTGCCCTCCGGCCCGATGGCCGGCGGCTCGATCACCACCAGCTCGGCCGGCTCGGCGGTGCACATGGCGGCGCTCGCGGTGCGCGACACGCTGCTGCGCGCGGCCGGCGGCGGCACGCTGGTCGACGGGCAGGTGGTGGCACCCGACGGCCGCGCGCGGCCCGCGACCGATGTGCTCGCCGAGACCACCAGCGGCCTGATCGACGAGACCGCCGACTGGTGCCCGGACGGCGTCAGCCAGGAGAAAATGCGCGCCGGCCTTGCCGGCGGCATGGCGTTCGCACCGCCCCTGGGCCGCGCCGCGAACTACTCGTTCGGCGCGCAGTTCGCCGAGGTGCGTGTCGATCCGCTGCTGCGCACCGTGCGCGTGTCGCGCATGGTCGGCGTGTTCGATTGCGGACGGATCATCAACCCGCGCACCGCCCGCAGCAACCTGATCGGCGGCATGATCTGGGGCGCGAGCTTCGCGCTGCTGGAGCAGACCCAGATCGACCGGCCGCGCGCCCGCTTCGCCAATACCGACCTGGCCGGCTATCATTTCTCCACCAACGCCGATATCGGCGAGGTGACCGTGGAGATGCTCGACACGCCCGACCCGGCCAACCCGATCGGCACCAAGGGCGTGGGCGAGATCGGCATCGTCGGCATGCCCTCTGCGATCGCCAACGCGGTCTACCACGCGACCGGCACGCGGGTGCGCAAGACGCCGATCTTGGTCGAGGATCTGCTGGGCTGAGCGGGGCGCACGCTCCGGCCGAACCCGCCCCGACCGTCTCGAACCGGTTGCTGGCCGCCCCGCCGATGATGCCGTCCGGCCTGGGCGCCCAGGTGCCGATCTCGGCGGTGTTCCTGTTCCATGGCCTTCTCCTCGGCGCCTGGGCCACGCAGGTGCCGCTGTTGCGCGAGCGGCTCGGGCTCAGCCCCGCGTCTCTCGGCATGGCCCTGTTCTGCATTTCGACGGGTGCCGTCGCAGCCATGCCGTTCACCGGGCGGCTCGCGTCGCGCTTCGGCGGCGGCACGGTCATCCGCGCCGGCTCGGCCATCGCCTGTGCCGCGTTCTTCCTGGCGGTGCTGGCGCCGGACCAGGCGGTGCTGTGCGCCTGCCTGCTGCTGTTCGGCGTCGGCTTCGGCACGGTGGACGTCGCGATGAACGCCGAATCCGTCCAGGTGGAGCGGCGTGCCGGGCGCAAGCTGCTGGGCGCGGTGCACGCGATGTGGAGCGTGGGCGCCTGCGCCGGCTCGGCAGGCGGCGCGGCCCTGCTGTCGCTGGTGTCGCCGCCGGTACAGGCGGCAGGCCTGGCCACGCTGTCGGGCTGCATCATCTTCGCCGCCTCCCGCAGGCTGGCAGGGCCGGTTCAGGACTCCATACCCGGCCCGCTCGCCCCGCGGCCATGGCGCGACCGGACTCTCCTGCTCACCGGCTTCGTCCTGTGCCTCGCCTTCGCGATCGAGGGCGCGGTGGCCGATTGGGGCGGCGTCTACCTGCAGGCGGTGCGTCACGTGCCGGCCTCCCGGGCGGCGCTCGGCTACAGCGCGTTCTCGCTTTGCATGGTGGCGATGCGCCTGGCCGGCGACCGGGTGCGCGGACGGGTCGGCAACGGGCATGTCCTGATCGGCGCCTTCGCGGCCGCGCTGGGCATCGCCGCCGTGCTGCTGGCCCCCTCGCCGCTTCTGGTGCTGGCCGGCTTCGCGTTGGCCGGCTTGGGTGTGGCCAACGTGGTGCCTGCCCTGTTTGCGCTGGCCGGCGAGCGCGGCGGCGCCGACGCGACCGCCGCCGTCGGCGTGACGGCCACGCTCGGCTACGCCGGCGTGTTGGCCGGCCCGCCCGTCTTCGGCTTCGTGGCCCAGGCGACCTCGCTTTCGGTGGCCGTGGCGCTGATCG
>CAXTJP010000014.1:31810-47799 GCA_964244615.1 uncultured Acetobacteraceae bacterium | reverse complement strand
ATACATGCTCAAACACGCCGCCCAACTAATCAAAGGTGCATAACACCCTCTAGACGTGTCTTCTGTCCGCCTCCCCTAGCGCACCCCGCCAAACCGCCCTAAGAACACCGCCAAACTAACGGGGTCTGGGGCCGACTGGCCCCAGCGGGTCCAGGGCAGAGCTCTGGCCTTGCCCAGCCGAAGGATCGCACACCATGCCAACCAACTCAGTAGGCCGCGTCTCCCAGGTGCTAGGCGCCGTGGTGGATGTGCAGTTCGAAGGCGACCTGCCCTACATCCAGAACGCGCTCACCAGCCGCATCGGCGACCGCACCCTGGTCCTTGAAGTCTCCCAGGAGCTCGGCGAGCGCACCGTCAGGTGCATCGCCATGGACAGCACCGACGGCATGGTGCGCGGCCAGGAGGTCACCGACACCGGCGCGCCGATCACCGTGCCCGTCGGCCCCGAGACGCTGGGCCGCATCCTGAACGTGATCGGCGAGCCGATCGACGAGCGTGGTCCGGTCGGCGCCACGCGCTCCAGCCCGATCCACCGCCAGGCGCCCTCCTTCGAGGACCAGGCCGCCGCCGTCGAGGTGCTGGTCACCGGCATCAAGGTGGTCGACCTGCTCGCCCCCTACCTCAAGGGCGGCAAGATCGGCCTGTTCGGCGGCGCCGGCGTCGGCAAGACCGTGCTGATCCAGGAGCTGATCAACAACATCGCCAAGGGCCATGGCGGCGTCTCCGTCTTCGCCGGCGTGGGCGAGCGCACCCGCGAGGGCAACGACCTCTACCACGAGATGATCGACGCCGGCGTGATCAAGCTTGGCGAGGGCACCACCGAGGGCTCCAAGGTGGCGCTGGTGTACGGCCAGATGAACGAGCCGCCGGGTGCGCGCGCCCGCGTGGGCCTGACCGGCCTGACGCTCGCCGAGTATTTCCGCGACGACGAAGGCCAGGACGTGCTGTTCTTCGTGGACAACATCTTCCGCTTCACCCAGGCCGGCGCCGAAGTCTCCGCGCTGCTGGGCCGCATTCCCTCCGCCGTGGGCTACCAGCCGACGCTCGCCACCGACATGGGCGCGCTGCAGGAGCGGATCACCTCCACCAAGAAGGGCTCCATCACCTCGGTGCAGGCGATCTACGTGCCCGCCGACGACCTGACCGACCCCGCCCCTGCCACCTCGTTCGCTCACCTGGACGCGACCACCGTGCTGAACCGCGCGATCAGCGAGAAGGGCATCTACCCGGCGGTCGACCCGCTTGACTCCACCAGCCGCTCGCTGGACCCGCGCATCGTCGGCGAGGAGCACTACCAGGTGGCGCGCGACGTGCAGCGCATCCTGCAGACCTACAAGTCGCTGCAGGACATCATCGCCATCCTGGGCATGGACGAGCTGTCCGAGGAGGACAAGCTGACCGTCGCCCGCGCGCGCAAGATCGAGCGCTTCATGAGCCAGCCCTTCCACGTGGCCACCGTGTTTACCGGCCTGGAGGGCAAGTTCGTGCCCATCGCCGACACCGTCCGCTCGTTCAAGGAGATCGTCGACGGCAAGCACGACGACCTGCCGGAAGCCGCCTTCCTGATGGTCGGCACCATCGAGGAAGCGCGCGAAAAGGCGGACAAGATGAAGGTGCCGGCCTGAGCCATGCCGATCGACCTCGAAATCGTCAGCCCCACGCGCCTGGTCCTCAGCCGCTCCGTGGACATGGTCGTCATGCCCGGATACGAGGGCGACCTGGCGGCCCAGGAGCGCCACGCCCCGATGATCACGCTGCTGCGCGGCGGCGTGATTTCGCTCTACGAAGGCGGCAACGTCACCGAACGGCTGTTCGTGGGCGGCGGCTTCGCCGAGATCACCCCCGAGCGCTGCACGATCCTGGCCGACGATGCCGTCCCGGTCGCCGAACTCTCCGCCGAAGCGTCGCGCGCCCGGCTGGCGGAGGCGGAGACCGCCTGGACGCAGGTGGACAAGGCCGACATCAACGCGCGTGACGCGGCCCTGGACCGGTTGCAGTCCACGCGCGAAGCCGTCCGGGTTGCGGGCGGGGGCTGATCACGCCGCGGGATTGAACGCAGGCCCTGGCCGCTCGACGGATGTGGCGCCTGGGCAACGCCCAGTCTGCAACACGCACCGGCAAGCAACCGGCGCCCGCTTGCCCGGATTACGACGTAAC
This sequence comes from uncultured Acetobacteraceae bacterium, assembly GCA_964244615.1. GTDB lineage: Bacteria > Pseudomonadota > Alphaproteobacteria > Acetobacterales > Acetobacteraceae > BOG-908. Next base: position 45,642 of record CAXTJP010000014.1, on the reverse strand, counting down.
GCGTGCAACCGCCCCTGGCGCATGATTGAGCGGCAGGACGGGCGTTTTATGAAGAGAGTATCGACGATGCGGGCGCCGCCCCGATGAAGCATTGGCGGATCGACGAAGTCGCCTGGGACAAGTTCGACCCGGCCGCGGTCGACCCGGAGATCGTGCCGCTGGTCAAGGCGGCCGCCCTGGTGGAGCGCAACGGTGTCGACTACGGCACCTACCTGAACCGCGTTTTCGTGGACGACCCGGATTTCCGCGCCGCCGCCGATCGCTGGTCGGTCGAGGAGGTGCAGCATGGCGACACGCTCGGCCGCTGGGCCATGCTGGCCGACCCGTCATGGGACTTCGAGGCGGCGTTCCGGCGCTACAAGACCGGCTATCACCTGCCGCTGCTGGATGCCGATCTCTCGGTCCGCGGCTCGCGCACCGGCGAGCTCATCGCCCGCTGCATGGTGGAAAGCGGCACGTCCAGCTACTACTCCGCGCTGGGCGACGCCACGCGCGAGCCGGTGCTGCAGGATATCTGCCGCCTGATCGCGGCCGACGAGTTCCGCCACTTCAAGCTGTTCTACGACCACATGAAGCGCTACCTGAAGCGCGAGCGCATCGGCCTGTGGCAGCGCCTGCGCATAGCACTCAGCCGCATCGGCGAAAGCGAGGACGATGAACTCGCCTACGCTTTCTACTGCGGCAGCACCCCGCCCGAAGCGGCCTACCGCCACGACCAGGCCATCGCCGGCTACATGTCCCGCGCAATGGGCATGTACCGCTACCGCCACCTGGAACGCGCCGTAGGCATGATCCTCAAGGCGATCGGCCTGCCCCCGCGCGGCCGCATCTCGGCGGCCGCCACGCGCGGTGCCTGGTGGCTGATGTGCAGTCGCCGGGACAAGTTTCGACGGGTGGCGATGGCGTAGGATTGGGTAAGAAAGGCGTCTCCCTACCTTCGCAACTCCGTTCGCCCTCACCGAACATACGCAATCTGCAGCACCACCATCCAGGGATACCGCGCGTCCAGAACATGCCCCTGCGCGTCGGTCAGCTTGCCGTCCGGCCCGACCGGCACGTGCTTCATCGTCACCGCGTCGTCCACGTTGCCGCCGATCACGCTCAGCTCGCCCGGCGTCACCTGCACCACGATGTCGCAATGAGCGGGAAACGAGTCTGCCGTCGGCAGGTCGGCGAAGTGCAGCGCCGCCGCGCGTCCGCGGCCCATGCAGATCAGGTCGCCCTGTGCCGGGGCCAGATTCTGCGGCGCGTAGGCGCGCGCCATCTTCGTCGTGCCCGAAGCGGCTGCGTTGATGTAGGTGGAGTGGTTCGGCGAGTAGGGGAAATCTTGACCCGCGCCGGCGATGCGCATGACGTAGGAGATGAACGCCGCCGACCAGGCGAAGGTGCTGTCGTGTCCGGCCTCGAAGATCGTGCCGCTCTCGTCATGCATGCCGGTCCAGGCGACCTCGCGCTCCCCGGGATCCTGGCCGATCCACCAGTATTCGCCCACGCGTTCCCACAATCCAGGCTCGCGCTCCGGCTTCTCGTCGGGCGGGGGGATCGGGCGCGTGTCGGGCGGGTCGTCGTCCACCGGCTGGCCGAACAGGCGCCATTCCCGCATCGCGATCGCCACCGCGTCCTGGCGGGTGAACGGCTCCCAGGGGGCGGAGGCGAACGGCGGCACGTGGCCGTCCAGCACGTCCGGGCCGTGCGTCACCGGCCCCTGCGTCACCGGCGTCACCCCGGCCGGCTTCGGCTTGGGCGGGGCCGCACAGCCCGAAACCAACAGGCAGCCGACGAGACAGACCGCAGCCACCCTGGCGACGCCCACACCGGTTGGTGGCGTCGAGGCCAGTCGAAATCCGCAATCAGCCATGCGACGGTCTCATCGTCGAGGTTCGCGGCCGAGCGTGTGGCGAGGACGTCCTAGCAGCGGGTCTTGCGCGGCTTCGGATCGTAGCCGGCCAGGCCAGGCACGCCGTAGCCGGGCACCACCAGGTTCTCCAGGTCTTCCGCATCCGGCTCACGCCCGAACCATGTCTTCGAGAGACGCGCGACCGTGCCGTTCATCTTCAAGCAACGCAGCGCATCCTCGATCTCGTCGCGCAACTCCGCATCCTCGCGCCGCACCGCGGCACTCTCATGCGTTCGTGTCTCCGGCAACGACAGCCCGGCGGCGAAGTTCGCGTCGTGGCTTGCGGCATAGCTCTGCACCGGGCTGCCGCTGAGGCTGGCGTCGGCCTTGTGCCGAACCACGTCGAGCGACGCCTCGAGGCCGCTGCCCACCGGCCGCGGCTGGAAACCGTATCGCGCCGCGTTGCGCTCGGCCCATTCGGCATAGGGGCTGCCGGCGCGCATGGCCAACGTCCGGCCGTGCAGATCCTGCAACGTGCGGATCGGCTCGCCGCTACGGGCACCGAACTGGAACTCGGACCAGGCATAACCTTCCGTCAGAAGCATCTCGGCCGCGCGGTCCGGCGTGGCCGAGATCGGTCCCGGCAGAACGTCCAGTTCGCCATGGGCGAGCTTGGCGTCCAGCGCCGGCTGCTCCGCCGTCTCGAAGGCGATCGGGCGTTCCATGCGGGCGGCGATGAGCCGGAACAGCTCGACGGTGAAACCGGTCAGCTGGCCCTGGTCGCCACGAACGATGAAGGGGGCCGCATTGGCCAACACGCCGGCCCGCAAGGTCGGCTCGGCTGCCCATGCCGGCAGGGCCGACAGGCAGGCCAGCAAAGGCAGGGTCCATGGACGCATCGGCGCCACCATCCCCGCAATCGGCCTGTTTTGGCAATGCCCGAGGGCCTGATGCGGCGTTGCGGAACGCCGGGCCTCCGTGACGGACGGCAACGCGCGCCGCGCCGGCTCTGCGCTCGGGCGTCATCCCGGGCGCGGCGGCGGCCTGAGCGCCAGCGCGGTCGGCATCGAACGATAGGCGGCCAGGCTACGGCCGGTGAAGGCAGGACCGGCGGCTCCAGCGGGCCTGTCGACGAACCCGCTGGTCCTGCCGAATGAGGCGCGCGGCGCCGACGCGGCCAGCCCGATGCTGGCCGGCGCCAGCGTTACCGGGGCAGGGGGCCGAATGTCTGGCCCTGGACCAGGCTCGGCCGGCGGGTGGGTGGCGGGCCGGTCGGGCACTGCCCATTCGGCCAGCACGCGGCGTTGATAGTCGGCGCCGATGGTGGGCGTCTGGGAATGATAGGCCGCCGCTGCTCGTGGCCAGCTGCCTGTCTGGACGAACAGGCTGCCCAGCAGCTTGCCGGCGAACAAGGCATTGGTCAGGGGATCGAAAGCCTGCTCGACCGTCGTGAAGGCTTCCGGGTGGTACATTAGGTTGACCTGCATGCATCCGACGTCGATCGACCGTACTCCGCGCGCCTGCAACGCCCGCACGGCCGCGACCGCCTCCGCCTCGGTGTCGAAGAAGGCGCCGCGGCCCTCGGCGTTGATCGTCCAGGGCCAGGCGGCGACCGTGCCCGTCCGGTCGGGGCGACCCGACTCGACGCGGGCGATGGCCGACAGGAACGCATCGGGCAAGTGAAGGCTGGTCTCCGCACGGCCGACAGCCGCCCGGCATAGCGCCGCATCGTCCGCCCTGGCCAGGCCGGTGAGCAGCAGCGTCGTGATCAGCAGCAGCGCTGGAAGCCATGGTGCTGAGGTTCGTGCAAGCATGGCCCAAACTCGCAGCAACCCGTTGCCGTCCCGTTAAGGTCCCGGATCGCTGATCCCAAGTAAAATGCTGCATCGCAAAAAAACCGCTTGCGCCCACATCGCCCAAGACATAGATACGGGGTGTGGCGTGCTTCGGCCGCCACATCTTGGACGTTTCCTCCCTAAACTTGGCGGTGCCGCAAGGCACCGCCTCTTTTTTTGCCTATTCCGGCATGTTCTGCATCAGCCGTTCGGCCCGCCCGGCCAGAAACTCCGCCAAGCCCGTCATGTCCGCGGTCACGCGGGCGAAATCCGCACCTTTCTTCAGCGTCGTCTCGCTCATGTAGAGCCCGCGCGCGATCTCGATCTGCACCGCGTGTACCTGGGCGGCCGGGTTGCCGTAATGCCGCGTGACGTATCCCCCGGCATAGGGATCGTTACGCCGCACGATGTAGCCGCGGCGGGTCAGGAACCGTTCGATCGCGCCCGTCACCGCCGGCGCACAGGTGCGGCCGAACGCATCGCCCAACACGATGTCGGGCACCGGGCGGCGATCCGCACAGGCATGCGCCGGCATCGAGTGGCAGTCCACCAGCAGGCAGGCGCCGAAGCGCGCGCGCATCGCCGCCAGCAGCCCGTCCAGCGCGTCGTGGTAAGGTTGCCAGCCGATCGCCACGCGTCGCTCGGCCTCGGCAAACCGCAGGCGGCCGCGATAGATCGCCTCGCCGTTCGAAACCACGCGCGCCAGCGTGCCGAGCCCGGCGCCGACGCGCGGGCTGCCGGTGTTTACCCAGCCCGGCAGCGCGTCCTCGAACATGCCTGGATCGAGCTCCCACGCCTCGCGGTTGGCGTCGCACCAGGCACGCGGGAAGCAGGCGGCCAGCAGGATTCCGCCATGCTCCGGGGCGGCGGCGAAGATCTCGTCGATGTAGCTGTCCTCGCTCCGGCGCAGGGCGATGGCGTCGAGGCGGGCGCTGGCCAGGAAGGCGGGATCGTAATCGCGTCCGGAGTGGGGGGAGGAAAACACGACCGGCGCCCAAGGCGTCTCGGGCTGGCGAACCGTGTAGCAGCCGGGACGGTCCTGCAGGCGCTCGAACGTCTGCTGGCCGGTGTTTGGCAGTCCGGTGGCGTGCGGGCCAATCTCTCGGGGGCTGGTCTGGTCCACGATGGTCTGGTCCCCCGCCGTGCCGGCCATGGCCTGCTTCGCCGCGGCACGCGCAGCCGGTGGTGGGCGCGACAGGGATTGAACCTGTGACCCCTACCATGTCAAGGTAGTGCACTACCGCTGTGCTACGCGCCCACTTCGCCTGATTGGCACGCGGTTCCTAGCTTCTCGCCGGCAGTGACGCAACCCCGCAGGCCTGCCTCGCCGTGGCATGCGTCTGTCACATAAGCTTCATAAAACTGCAATAATCCTGACCCTGACCCTGACTAGGGTCCGGCGGCGCGGCCAGTTTGCCCGGACGGCAGGGCTGTCCGGGCCTGGACGCGCAAACGCCAGGAGACGCCATGCCCCGCCCCCGTTCCGCCCTGACCGCCGCCCTGCACGCCTGCACCGCGTTGGCCGCGTTCGCCGCCTGCTCGGGTGCCGCCCGGGCGCAGGCCATCACCGGTGCCGGGTCCACCTTCGCCCAGCCGATCTACCAGGCCTGGGCCGACGCGGCGAAATCCGCCACCGGCGTCACGCTGAACTACAACGGCGTGGGCTCCGGCGCCGGCCAGAAATTCGTCACCCAGCGCACCGTCGATTTCGGCGCCTCCGACGCGCCGATGTCGGCCGACAAGCTGGCCGCCGCCAAGCTGATGCAGTTCCCGGCCGTGATGGGCGCGGTGGACATCGCGGTGAACCTGCCGGGCGTCGCCGCCGACCGGCTGCGCCTCGGCGGCAAGCTGCTGGCCGACATCTATCTCGGCACTGTCACCACCTGGAACGACCCGGCGATCAAGGCGCTGAACCCGGGGCTCAAGCTGCCGGACATGCCGATCGCACCGGTCTACCGCGCCGACGGCTCCGGAACCACTTACGTGTTCACCAGCTATCTCTCGAAGGTCAGCCCCGACTTCAAGACCAAGGTCGGCGCCGACAAGGCCGTGAGCTGGCCGGCCGGCACCGGGGCCAAGGGCACCGCCGGCGTCGCCGGCGCGGTGCGCAACACGGCGGGCAGCCTCGGCTACGTCGAGAGCGCCTACGCCACCCAGAACCACCTCACCACCACGCTGCTGCAGACCCATGACGGCGCGTTCATCAAGCCGACGCTGGCGAGCTTCGCCGCCGCCGCCGCCGGCGCCGACTGGGCCGGTGCGAAGGATTTCGCCGTCGACCTGAACAACCAGCCCGGCGCGCATGCCTGGCCGATCGTCTCCGCAACGTTCGTGCTGATGCCCACCAACCCTACCGACGCCGCCAAGAGCGCCGGGGTCATCAAGTTCTTCGACTGGGCCTTCACCAACGGCAACCCGATCGCCACGCAGCTGCAGTACGTGGCGCTGCCGGCCTCGGTCAAGGCACAGGTCCGGGCCGCCTGGAAGACCCTGGCCAAGTGAGCGACACGGCGTACGGCAGCTCGGGCCGCCCAGCTGACCGTTACGCCGGCGACAACGATGCCGTGGCGCACGGTGCCGTGCTGCCCTCCCTGCCGCTGCCGCCCACGCCCAGGCCGGCCGGCCGGGCCACGAACATCGGCGACCGCGTGTTCTCGCTCGCCGCCCATTCGGCCGGCGTGTTCGTGCTGGTGCTCCTGGGCAGCATCATCGTCCTGCTGTTCGTGGGCGGCCTGCCGGCCTTTCGCGCGTTCGGCCCGGCCTTTCTGGCCTCCTCGGCCTGGAACCCGGTCACCGAGCGGTTCGGCGCCCTGGTCGCGGTGTACGGCACGGTTGCCACCGCCGTGCTGGCCCTGGCCATGGCGGTCCCGCTCGCCTTCGGCGTCGCGTTCTTCCTCACCGAACTGGCGCCGCCCTGGATGCGCCGCCCGGTCGGCACCGCGGTCGAGTTGCTGGCGGCCGTGCCCTCGATCATCTACGGCATGTGGGGTTTCTTCGTGCTGGCGCCGGCGATCGGCCACACCCTCAAGCCCTGGCTCGCGGCAACGCTCGGCCACGTGCCCGGCCTGTCCGGCGTGTTCCGGGCGGCGCCCGGCGATGCCAGCATCTTCACCGCCGCCGTGGTGCTGGCGGTCATGGTCACCCCGTTCATCGCCGCCACCATGCGCGACGTGTTCCTGACCGTGCCCGTCATTTTCAAGGAGAGCGCGTTCGGCCTGGGCTGCACGCCCTGGGAGGTGATGCGCAACATCGTCCTGCCGTACACGCGCGCCTCCGTCGTGGGCGGCATCATGCTGGGCCTGGGCCGTGCGCTGGGCGAGACGATGGCCGTCACCTTCGTGATCGGAAACACCAACCGGATCAGCCCGAGCGTGTTCGCCCCGGGCAACACCATCGCGTCCCTCGTGGCACTCGAGTTCCCCGAGGCCGAGGGCGGCAGCCTGCAGCTCTCCTCGCTGCTGGCGCTGGGCTTCATCCTCTTCGTGATCAGCTTCGTCGTCCTGGCGATCTCGCGCACCCTGCTGGTACAGCGGGTGAGGGCCTGATGAGCGCCACATTGCAGGTGGCCGAAGGGCACGAGCGCACCGCGCTGCTGCTCGGCAGGCGCCGGTCCCGCACCGACCGTGTCGCCCGGCTGCTGGCCATACTGGCAACCCTGGTGGCCCTGGCGTTCCTGGCCTCCATCCTGGTCACCCTGTTCACCCTGGGCGTGCCCGGCCTCGGTCTGCACGTCTTCACCACGGTCACCCGATCGCCGGGCACGGGCGGGGGTCTCGCCAACGCCATCCTGGGCAGCATCGTCCAGGCCGGCATCGGCACGCTGGTCGGCACGCCCATCGGGCTGATGGTCGGCACCTACCTCGCCGAATACGCCGGCGCCTCGACGCTCGGCCGCGCCGTGCGCTTCGTCTCCGACATCCTGCTGTCGGCACCCTCCATCCTGATCGGCCTGTTCATCTATGAAGTGCTGGTCGCCCCGTTCGGCGGCTTCTCCGGCTGGGCCGGGGCGCTGGCGCTCGCCATACTGGTCATCCCGATCGTCGTCCGCACCACGGAGGACATGCTGCGGCTGATCCCGGTCAGCCTGCGCGAGGCCTCGATCGCGCTCGGCGCCCCGCGCTGGAAAACCATCGTGTTCATCTGCTACCGCGCCTCGCTGGACGGGCTGCTGACCGGCGTGCTGCTGGCCGTCGCGCGCGTGGCCGGCGAGACGGCGCCGCTGCTGTTCACCTCGCTCGGCAACTCGGACTTCTCCGGGCTGAACACCGCCATGTCCAGCCTGCCCGTCACCATCTACCAGTATGCCGCTTCGGCCTTCGACGACTGGGTGCAGCTCGCCTGGACCGGCGCGCTGCTGATCACGCTCGGCGTGCTGGCCGTCAACATCGCCGCCCGTTTGTTCGTCAGGGGACGCTGACATGTCGCAAGGACGCATCATGGAGCAGGCCGCAAATCCCGGCAGCGCGTCGGCCGAGGCGTCCCGTCCGGCGGCGCACCCCACGGCCGCCGTGTCGGGTGCGGTTAAGCTGTCGATCCGCGGGCTGGACTTCTTCTACGGCACCAACCGCGCGCTGAAGACCATCGCCCTCGACCTGCCCGAACGCCGGGTGACCGGCATGATCGGCCCGTCGGGCTGCGGCAAGTCCACGCTGCTGCGCGTGCTCAACCGCATGTACGACCTCTACCCAGGCCAGCGTGCCGAGGGCGAGGTGATGATGGACGGCACCAACATCCTGGCGCCCTCGATCGACCTCAACGCGCTGCGCAGCCGCATCGGCATGGTGTTCCAGAAACCCACCCCGTTCCCGATGAGCATTTTTGATAATATCGCCTTCGGGGTGAAGCTGCACGAGCGGTTGAACCGAAGCGAAATGGCCGACCGTGTCGAATGGTCGCTGACTCGCGCCGCGCTGTGGGGCGAAGTGCGCGACCGGCTGCAATCGCCCGCCTCCGGCCTCTCCGGCGGCCAGCAGCAGCGCTTGTGCATCGCCCGCACCATCGCCACCCGCCCGGAGATCATCCTGCTCGACGAGCCGACCAGCGCGCTCGACCCGATCAGCACGCTGAAGATCGAGGAGCTGATCGACGAGCTGAAGCAGGACTTCACGATCGCCATCGTGACCCACAACATGCAGCAGGCGGCACGCTGCGCCGACCAGGTGGCGTTCTTCTACCTCGGCGAACTGGTCGAGGTGGGCCAGGCAGGCCAGATCTTCACGTCGCCGAAACAGAAGCGCACCCAGGAATACGTCACCGGCCGGTTCGGCTGATCAGAGGAGGCGGCGCCATGTCCGAATCGGCCCGACACATCGTCAAGAGCTACGGCCAGGAGCTCAAGCGCCTGCGCGACCTGCTGGTGGAGATGGGCGGCCTGGTCGAGGCGCAGCTCGCCACCGCCACGCTGGCCATGGTCGACCAGGACACCGAGGCGGCCGCGCGCACCGTCGAGCAGGACCCCGCCGTCGACGCGCTGGAGCGCGAGGTCGAAACCTTCGTCATACGCCTGCTCGCCCTGCGCCAGCCGATGGCGCAGGACCTGCGCGAGATCGTGGCCGCGCTGAAGATGACCAGCGATTTCGAGCGCATCGGCGACTACGCCGCCAACGTCGCCAAGCGCAGCATCGTGCTCAGCCAGTTCAACATGCCGTTCAAGCTCACCGGCCTCGCCCACATGGCGCGGCTGGTGCAGGAAAGCCTCAAGCTGACGGTGGACGCGGTGGGCGACGCGGACGCCGAAAAAGCCGTGCAGGTCTGGCGCTCGGACCAGGCGGTGGACGACCTCTACACCACCATCTTCCGCGAGCTGGTCACCTACATGATGGAGGATCCGCGCCAGATCACGCCCTGCACCCATTTGCTGTTCATCGCCAAGAACCTCGAGCGCATCGGCGACCACGCCACCAACATCGCCGAGACGGTGCATTTCGCCGCGACCGGCGAGGCGCTGCCCGACATCCGGCCCAAGGGCGACAGCTCGAACTATGCGGTCATCCGCCCGCCGCCGCGCGAGCCGCGCGCCGATCCTGTCGAGGCCGACCATGGCTGACCTCGGCACCGCGCGCCCGCTGGTGCTGGTGGTCGAGGACGAGGCGGCGCTCGCCACGATGCTGCGCTACAACCTGGAAAAACAGGGTTTCCGCGTGGAGGAGGCCGGCGACGGGCAGGAAGCGCTGACCCGCATCGCCGAGATGCCGCCAGACCTCGTCCTGCTCGACTGGATGCTGCCGGTGCTCTCCGGCATCGAGGTCTGCCGCCAGATACGCAGGCGGCAGACCACGCGTGACCTGCCCGTCATCATGGTCACCGCCCGGCACGACGACCAGGACGCGGTGCGCGGCCTGAACACCGGGGCGGACGACTACATCACCAAGCCGTTCAACATGGAGGCCCTGCTGGCCCGCATGCGCGCGCTGCTGCGCCGCTCCAGCAGCGTGCCCGCCAAGGGTCGGCTCGCGTTCCACGACGTCGCCATGGACCTCGCCGCCCATCGCGTGCAGCGCGGCGACCGCGCGGTGCATCTCGGCCCTACCGAGTTCCGCCTGCTCGAGTTCCTGATGCAGCACCCGAGACGCGTGTTCTCGCGCGAGGAGCTGCTGGATTCCGTGTGGGGCCCCGACATCCACGTCGAGCCACGCACGGTGGACGTCCACATCCGCCGCCTGCGCAAGTCGATCAACGGCGAAGGCGAACTGGACATCGTGAGAACCGTGCGCGCCGCCGGCTACGCGCTGGACACGGAGCCTGTATAGACAAAACTCTCTTGCTTCTTTTCTTCAGAGAAGGCCTTCTTTCGTGAAAGAAGCAAAGATTTTCGTTCTCGCGTGCCCGACGAGACACGAGCTCCTCCGCCTGATCCTGCTGCCCCGGTGCGGTGTCTGCGCCCCTGGTCGTCGATGCAATGGTCATGGGCGCACGATTGACCTGGCCAGCCGTTGTTTCCACACCTGGATCAAGGCCTGCCCCGCCTGCGTGACGATGGCGGTTCACGTGGCGGCCTGTTGCGGGTAGGTGTCTCCGCAATCCAGGAGCAACCGATGCCCGAAGCCAGCGCCGCCACCTATCAAGCCCAGGACCGCAACCTGGCGCTGGAGCTCGTGCGGGTGACCGAGGCGGCCGCCCTGGCCGCCTCGCACTGGATGGGCCGCGGCAACAAGATCGAGGCCGACGGCGCCGCCACCGAGGCGATGCGACGCGCCTTCGACACCGTGCAGATCTCCGGCACCGTGGTGATCGGCGAGGGCGAGATGGACGAGGCGCCGATGCTCTACATCGGCGAGAAGGTGGGCGTCGGCGGCCCCGCCATGGACATCGCCGTGGACCCGCTCGAAGGCACCACGCTCACCGCCAAGGGCGGCCCGAACGCGCTCACCGTCATCGCCATGGCCGAGAGCGGCAATTTCCTGCACGCGCCCGACTGCTACATGGACAAGATCGCCGTCGGCGGCGGCCTGCCGCCCGACATCGTGCACCTCGACGCCACCGTCGAGGAGAACCTGCGCAACCTGGCACGCGCCAAGAAACGCGACGTCTCCGACCTCGTGCTGTGCACGCTGGATCGCGACCGACACGCCGAGATCATCGCCAAGTCCCGCGAACGCGGCGCGCGCATCATGCTGCTGCCGGACGGCGACGTGGCCGGCGTGATCGCCGCCGCCCTGCCGGACAGCGACGTGGACATCTTCTGGGGCATCGGCGGCGCGCCCGAGGGCGTGATCGCGGCCGCCGCCCTGCGCTGCTCCGGCGGCCAGATGCAGAGCCGGCTGATGTTCGAGGACGACGCCCAGCGCGAGCGCGCCCGCCTCATGGGCATCACCGACCCCAGGCGCATCTACCGCATCGAGGAGATGGCCCGCGGCGACGTCATGTTCGCCGCCACCGGCGTCACCTCCGGCGCCATGCTCCGCGGCGTCCGCCGCTACGGCCACGGCGCCATCACCCACTCCATCGTCATGCGCAGCAAGAGCGGCACGATGCGCTACATCGAGGCGCACCATAATTTCGAAACGAAAACCTGGGCGAAAGCGTAGTCACGGGCCCGGGTGTGCGCCCCCTTTCGAGGGGGGGATGCATACGGTCAGCCCACGCGCAGTCCCAGCAGGCGCCATTGATGGACCAGGGTTGCCGGCTGCGGCCGGGCGAGCGGTCAACCGCGTTGCGGCATCGGCGCCGGGTACCCGAAGCCAGACGCGGCCGACCCGGCCGCGCGCCGCGCTAACGAAAGATCTGCCCAACGACGCCGAATTCCGGCAAATTTGGTCGTCGTCCTGATGGCCCGCCAACAGGGGCGGGCTCGGGCCAGGAGAAAGACGATGCGCGTGATGGTGTTCGTAAAGGCGACGAAGGACAGCGAAAACGGCACGCCCCCCACCCCCGAGCTGTTCGAGGCGATGGACCGCTTCAACGAGGAACTGGCCCAGGCCGGCATCATGCTGGCCGGCGCCGGCCTCAAGCCCTCCGCCCAGGCCAAGCGCGTCGCCTTCGAGGGTACCGGCCGCACCGTCATCGACGGGCCGTTCGCCGAGACGCGCGAGCTGGTCGCCGGGTTCTGGCTGTGGGAGGTCCGCGACATGGACGAGGCCGTGGCCTGGGCGAAGCGCTGCCCCAACCCCATGCCGGGCCCGAGCGAGCTCGAGATACGCCCGTTCTACGAGACGGCCGACCTGGCCGAGTTCCTGCCCGCCGAACACACGGCCGCCCACGCCCGGATACGCGAGAAGCTCGGCCTGGCCTGACACCGCCGGCAACACCCCGCTTGCCTCGCTTGCGTCCACCGCCGAACATCCGGTGTGACCGCAGGCGGGACGCATCAGGCGATCGAAGCCGGTCCCGGGTATAGCTTCATGACGGGCGCGCGATGGCAGCCGAACGTTCGTGGGAGAGCGGCAAATGGGAACAACAAGTCCTGCGCGGCCAACTTTCGGCTCGATGTGGCTCAGATTTCAGGACGTGGCGCCGGATGCCGACCACTCCTACCCGGAGGGTGCGATCAAGAGCCTGGCCAAGATAGGCGGGGCCGATCACAAGAATTATATTTTCCCTGTTCGACAGATGGTGTCGTTCATCGGCGACCAGTTGGGAACACCCGATATCAGCAAAGGTCCTGAAGCCAGGCGAAACGACTTCATCGGCAGGAAAGGCATCGTCGCGTTCGGCGTTCCGTTCGCCGATGCGTCCGGCCATGTCACGCTGTGGGACGGGCAGCAAGCGGCCGACGAGGACTATTTCGATCCCGTCTCGCGCCATAACCTGCCGCTGATCGATGCTCGGCTATGCTTGTGTCCTTGAAGACGTGTCCTCTCCTCGCGGTCGCCAGCCTTCTGCTGAGCTCGGAAGCTCTTGCTTTGACACCCGCGGAAATGCAGGAGCAGACGGTCCTTCACGCCAGGCCGCAGGAGTTGTTCCGCGACTACGCCCTGACAACCTGCCTGGGCGCAGCCCTGCCGCAGGTCTCGTCGGAGACCAGTGCTGCCGCCAATGGCTACATCCAGTACGGCGAAGGGCCGGCTGAAGCCTACCAGGCGGTCGGCACGGCAGCGCGAGAATTTCTCAAGCGCGACTATGCAAGCCAGACCGGTGCCGATCTCAGCATCATGAAATGTATCGACTTCACGCACAGCCGGAAGCTTGATGCATTGGTCGCCAGGTATTTTCCGGCCGGCAAGCAGGACTGAACAGCAAGGCGACCATCAGGCGCAGCCTTGAACAGAAACGGTTCGCCGCCGGGTTCGAGCTCGGCCGGGTCGATCGACCCGACGTCGCTGCAACAGGGTGCACCTGCCGGATATGCCCCGCATGGAGGTGGATGATGTCGAATACGCTGGCGTGCCGGTCGGCTTTGTGCGCGGCAGCCGCCTTGTTGCTGGCAGGCTGCACCATGCCGCCGCCCGGCCAATACGCGGCCAGGATCACCTGCGAGATCCATCTCGGCAGTCGCGTGTGCAACCCGGAGCCGGACGCGCCCGAAAGCGGCGATGGCCTGAGTCAGCCAGACGTTCTGACCCACATCCAGGGGCCGGGTCACTGACCACGGCCGCGCCGTATCGCTGTCCTCCCGACCGCCGCTCGGCTCCGAAGCGTGGCGCGGCAACGCGCCCATCGTGAGCGTCGCGGCAACGCGCCCATCGTGAGCGTCGCGGCAACGCGCCCATCGTGAGCGTCGC